>JAFZOJ010000096.1 GCA_017550685.1 Treponema sp.
ATCAAATCAAATCAAATTAAATAGTATAATTCTGCTCTTTTCTTTATTATTTTGCGGAATTTTACTTACAATAACTTCTTGCAAAAATTTTCTTAACGCAGCAGATGTTGCAGAAGAAATAAAAGAAGCAATCGAAATTGCAAATTCAAATCCAACAACAATTTATATAGAAGCCCCTAAAAATTCAGGAACCCTTTCGCAGACTCAGGTAAAGGTAAAAAGGAAAGAAAGTTTCGATTTAAAGTTCACTCCTTCAGATACCTGGCAGTTTATAACCTGGGAAGTTTTTGACCCGACCACAGATCAGATTGTTCAGGATTATATAAGTTTTAATGATGAAACAAAAAACGAAGTGAAAGTCAAATTATTAAAAGCCACAGATAAGCTTATTATAAGACCGAAATGTTTTGAGTTGCCGGCAGTAGTTTCATTTACACCGTCTTCATCACAGGCTGCTTATGCAAACGAGCCTATTGTAATTACTTTTAATACTCCTCTTATACAGGATGTAATGAAGTATGAAGAGGAATATATTTCAATAAAAGATAATTCAGAAAATGTTTTTGAACTTTTTGAATCACCTTCTTTAAGTGATGATGGAAAAACTCTTTCTTTATACCCAAAGGGAGAACAACTATGCAATTATATAAGTTCAAAAAATGCCTCACTTCTTACAGTTAATGTAGCATTAGGCACAAAAATTATCAGGACAGAAAAATATAATAACAAGGTTTACACCTACTATCTTACACAAAATGAAAATTCCAGCTTTACGGTTAAGTATAAAGCCGAGGAAGAAAGAATAGTACCAAAAGAATACGATTTTTTTGCAACGGCCTCAGAACTTCATTTAAATAATATAAATACTATTTCTGAAAGCGCAAAGTTTACACCTGATGAAATAGCAGTTCAGGGTGAATTATCTGATGAAAACTATAAAGCAAAGCTTTTACAGAATCACATTAATAACACTTTTTATATTTACGGCCGCTATTATGATGCAGATTCAGGTGTAAAGAAAGTAACTGTTACTCATGAAAGAAAATATTCCAAGGATGGTTCTGAGGTTTATGAAATACCATCCAGCGAAGTTTCTTATGCACAGGAAAATGCAGAGTTTTTTACACAAGACGGTTATACCAGTTTTTGTATTAAATATGATATTGCAGATGACATGACAAAACCTGATTATGGCGATGGTGCAATACTTGTTAATGTAACCGTGCTTGACGGTGCAGGCAATAAAGCTGAATTAAAAAGTTTTACGGTAATAAAAGATTCTTTTTTCGATTTAACACAAGCATATATAGAAAATAATTCAAGAAAAAATAATGCATCAGGATGGTGGGCGAATATTGATCAATATGATGATGAAGACGATTTTTATGACTTTGTTCTTTATCCGGCTGCCAGACATATAATTTTAACAATGCCACAAAACTTTGTATCATACAAAAATATAAATCTGCGCAATTTGTCTAAATCAAAATTTTTTCTTGAATACATTTCAAAATCTGGTAAGACAAAACAAGAAATGACCCCAGATACGATAATGAATGGAACAAAGGAAAAATCAGTCTGGGTAATCGACTTAGATGTAGAAAGTGTTAATTCTCTGGAATTAACCTTGTATTTTGTAGATAACTTTGGAAACGAATATAAAAAAGTGTTTACCATGCCTTCTGATATTGATTATTTTCTTGGAGTTGATCCTCAAAACGGACGTTATTGTTTTAAGGTAGATACTGTTAGTGCAAGGGCTTTTGGAATCTATTGGACTAAAGATCGACGAACTGAATATTTACCTATAAAAACTGATTCATCTGCTTTTAGTTATAGTTTTCAATCGCCTGACAATAAGCTTTTATTTATAGCCTCTTATGATGGAGAACATGACCTTACTGGTGATTTTAAAAAAGTCACAGAAATTCTTCCACAAAATACTAGTGCTCAAACTGATAATCTTATCAAAGAAATTAGTTTTAAGGGAAGAGATTTTTCTGTTACTCTGCAAGACAATATATGGAATACGTATGGTTTGATTACTTATAGAATTAATATTGAAGGCTATTCTTTTGGTGGTTATATTACAAAGGACAAAGGAAACGTATTTACTATTACAGATACATCACATACTCATGATATATTAGAACTTTGCAAAACAATACCAGTTTCAATTTATGCTCTGGTCGAAGATACAAAAACAATAGCAAAAGAGGAAAAAACATACTGCATAAATAGAGCTGGCTCTGAGGGAGCCTATACTTATGGTATTACTAATGACAATCAATCCCCTGTTTTAAGTAATGCCCGTTTATTAAGGCCATCTGAACGAATTGAGATGTTTGGAAATGATGAAGAATATGTTGATGACATTTTTATCATTACAGCCACTGATTTTTATACTGATTCCAATAACAATATCTATACGAGTGGTATAAATCGTTTTGAACTTTATCTTAATAATGAGAAACAAGCTGTATTTAATGAAAATGATTTAAGACAAATTTCTGAAAATACTTATGTAATTCCCGTGTATGGAAGGTCTCGTGATAGTAATTTGAAAATTGATTGTAAATTGATTGTGTACGATAATAATGAGAACATTTCAACTGTAACTGTTGAACATCCATTACATGGTGGATTTAGTGAATATGATTATTCATATGGAATTTGTTCTTTCCTGGTTCCGTGGTATAATAATGAAACAATAAATTATTATCTTCACCTGTATAAATTTGAAAATGGAAAGTGGAATTTTATTGATACTAATCCTCAATATATTAACAATTATTTAAGAATAAGAATTACATCTGAAGGCATTTATAAAATTATTCCAGAAACAGAGAAGAAAGATAAAAGTGGTATGAAAACAGATTCACCATATTTATTAAATATAAATCCAAAAAGCTCCGGTAATTATGACCTTCTCATGCAAAGCGGCAGCTCAAAAACTTCTTTTGCCATATCTTCTGACCAGCCTGTGTTTGTGCAGACTATAGTTACTGTAAAAGATTATAATACCTGTAAAACCTGGGATGCCGCCACATGGGAAAGTAATACACCTCATCACATAGGCGATTCTGTTCTGGAATTCAGCCCCGATGATCACAGCCCAAAACGCTACGCAGTACCTGTGGAAAAAATTCACAAAGACGAATGTTACGTAGTAATAGTTCATTTTTCCGACGGCCACACCGAAATGAGCGAAGTGTTTGTTAAGGAATAAGCTCTATTTCCATAATTTCATAAAAATTACAGCAGAGGGCGCGGGCAAGGTTGTTTATGGCTTGACCCGAAGCCTGGTTTATGTCGTTCTGGCGCTGTTCGTAAAGCTGGATCATGCGTAAAGAAACTCCGCTAAGCTCTGAAAGTTCTTTTTGTGTAAGGCCGCGTGCTTTCCTGATTTTTTGAAGGCGGGTGGGTGAGGCAGCTTTATTGGATAAAATGATTTTATTTGCAACACTTACAAACTTTGAAATGTCTGCTTCGTGAAGAATGTATCGAGAAAGGATTTCTGACGGAACAAGCCCATATTCCTGAAGGTCAGAAAACTTTAAACCTGAATACCACTGGTAATAAGCGAGCACCCAGCCAAGCCAGAATTCTTTTCCCAGTTTTATTTTTGGGTCATCAGGGAACTTGGGTGCAGCGCCAATTTTGGTAAGTACATTCTGTGCCAGTTCAATTCCACACATTCCTGCAATATATTTTGGATTTGCGTGTTCAAATTTTTGTGCTACTTCGGACTGAATAAAATAAAGGAAAAACTGGTCGCCGTCATATTTGAGGAGTCTGATTGCATAGTCAAACATTACGGCAAGATTCTGCTGGGCGTCATTTAAATAAAATTGCTGGTATGCGCGGGTCGCCATTTTTTATTCCTCCTCGCAGAATATCCACAACAAAAAGTTCGTTAAGATATGTAAGTTCTGATTCTGAATGCATTTTAATGAAAGTATTTCGTGCATCACTATCGCGGAGCTTTTTTTTAGGGTAGTAAATATTGCGGTCTGCCAAAGAACTTGAAATAAAAGTTATTTGCGAAAAAGCTTTTTTTGATTTTAATACAACCTGTTCACCAAGCTTTCCTAAATACATTGCCTGATTAAGTTTTTGTATAGAAATTGTATTGTTCAAAAAAGCTTTTGCAAATGCAAAATAAGAATCATCGGCACGATAACCACGGATAATGTCAAATTTACGGTAAGGTATTGCAAAGTTTTGTAAGAGGTATTGTTTTGCTGCGATTGAAATATCTGAGGTAAGTTCAAAAATTCTATTTTCAAGAAGTATGGTAAGCCAGTTTAGAATATTGTATTTTTTGTCTGAAAGATTCAGAAGAGAAAGTCCTTCGAGGTTCAGCTGATATTCATTTGCAAAACCGTCTTTTTCTTCGGTACAGCCCCATTCTTTTGCAAGCTCGATATTTTCGGTGCAATAAAATCCATAGCCGTAATCGTTTTTGGGATTTCCAAAATGATATTGAGGAACTTTAATAATGTTTTCCGAACCGTGATAAAGTCTGATGTTTTTCATAGTTTAAACTATCGTTATAACGATACTAAAATTATATCGCTAAAACGATAGTTTTTGCAAGTGAAATTTTAAGCGACAACAAGAATGTCATTGTCGGGCTTGACCCGGCAATCTACTAGAATAATCCTACAAAACCTACTATAATAAACACAAAACGGAGACCTAAATCGTGCGCAAATCAAATCAAATCAAATAGTATAATTCTGCTCTCTTTCCTTGTATTAGGATTAAGCTTTGTTTCCTGCAAAAATTTTTTATCTGGCGCAGATACAGCAGAACAACTTAAAGCTGCCATTGCCTATGCAAATGCTCCTTTCTATGAAATCCGTGTGGAGTGCGACGAAGGAACCGGAACAATAATTACCGAAACAGTCTTAAGAAAAAAAGTAACCGATAAATTTGATGTAGAATTCAGAATGTCTTCGGGCTATCAGTTTTTTGAGTGGAAAGCCTACTCGAAAGGCACAGATGGCGCTCTTACAGAAGTTTCTTCAGAATTCATAAAATTTTCTCCATATAAAACAGAACTTGACGACAGTGTATATAAAGTCAAAGTTGAATTTTTAAAACCAGGTTCAGGAATTGTAATCAAACCTGTATGTTATATACTTCCTGCAATTACAAGCTACACGCCAAAAACAAGCGAACAGCAGTATGCTTTTACACCAATTGTAATTACGTTCAGCTGCCCTATGGAAGATGTTGGAATTTCTGTTGCCGATTCAATTTTCAAATATTCAATGAACAATATTTATCTTTCTTCAGGCGGAAATTCAGTAACAGACTATTTTGAAAGTCCTTATGTTAACGAAACAAAAGATAAAATTACCCTCATGCCAAAATACGACCTGTTGAACCAGCTTATATATGACAAAAAAGTTTCTTATCTTGATGTAAATGTAAAATTTGGTTCTGACATAAAGCTTATAAAAGACGGAATTGAACTTCCGCTCAGACAGGACGAAAAATCAGAATTTACAGTCTCTTATAAGTATGGAAAAGAAACCACACCACCGGTCTTTACTGACTTTTTGGTAACCAGCGAAGAAATCACCGCAAGTTCAGATGTTACAAATGTTAGGCGGTTTGAGAACAACAAGTACACAGGCACATCTTATAATAATGGTTCGTTCACAGAGGAAGAAGTCTTGAGAAATTTCACCTGCAAAAACACAGTCTATGTCTGGGGGCGCGTTGTGGACGAAGACTCCGGTGTAAAATACATAAAGATTGCAAAAACGAAAACTCACGATAGCAGAGGAACTCCATCCGAAAACGCCGAAACCGAGTTCCTTAACTTGTCTGCTTCAAGCGGGAATACCACTTTTATTTATGACGGGCGCGGAAACCTTGACTTTTGCATAAAGCTTGAGCTTGAGGAAAACGGGATCTATCTGCTTGATATTTCGGCAGAAGATGGATGCGAAAACTTCGTGAGTGCAGCAACTCTTTCGGTTATATACAGGGATAATTTTTTTACGTTCTATAATGACGTTAGTCTTACTTATGAAGGTAATAGCTTTTTTGAAATCTTCAACGATAAATCAAATCTGACTCATATTACTTTGAGGCATGGTAATTCGCTAGTAAGTGCTTTTACTCTGATTGCGGCAAACAGAATATCGTATGGGGATTTAAAATTCTACTGCACATACACAAATAAGTTTGGAGAAGAGACAACAGAGGAGTTTAATTTTGAAACTGAAGATTCAAGTAGTAATACAGCAAGTCTTGATCTTAATGTTGAAAGCGTAAACGCGCTTCCTTTTACGATAAGAGCCGTATATTCTGATAACGGAAACGAAATCTTGCTTGGAATACTTGAAAAGCAATTCCCTGATAAGAAATATGTATATATTGAATCAAATAAAAATAAAGAATTGAAATTTGCAACATCAGAAACAGGAATTAGGGTAAATCCGTCATCTATAAATTATTCTAAGACCTTTTCTGGGGGAGAAATCTCTGTATATGCATTTGTACCTAAAAATAATTTTGATTATCACAATGGTTTATTTACAGAGGCATCTGCTACATATACAAAAGAAATCTGCGAGGCATTATCTTTCGAAAAGCCTGACGCTCCAGAAATAAAAAAATACATCATTTCAAAATCTCAACAGGCGGAATATTTGGATGTTACCGTAACACTGAACGAGAATTGGAAAGACAATTATGAATGCATTGTTGCAGAGTGTAGTTCTTCTAAAGCTGTTATATATGAAGGTTCAAGCATTACAGTTTCTTTACCTACAAAGAGTTTTTTCTGGGACAACACAAAAACGCTTTCACTTAGCTTGTGGGGAATAAAGGATGGTGTAAGCTCAAATTCTGATTCTGTTGATTTGGAGTTTTCAGACGAAAAAAACAAAAAAGACTGTGACAATATTTCTCCATTTACGATTTGTACTCAGCATATTGAAAGAGGTTTTGTTACTATTTCTGTTATTGATTTTGAAACTGGAATTTCTGATTCAACAAAAGCTGTTTTTGACACAATAGAATACTCAGGAACTCTCACAACAGAAAAATACAGTTCAAGCAGTAGTGACAACAAGAAGGGGGATTTTTACTGGTATGACATAAAAATTCCTGAAGAAGTTTTTTCGCTGACAGAAGAAAATTATGTTAACGTAAATATTGTTGATAATGCTGGAAATACAAATTCTACAAGGGTGAAAGTTTCAAAGGTTGCCCCTTATGTTTTTGGAAAAGGCGGTAAGGATACAATGTCTAAGGGCTCGACATTTTCTTTGACTTTAGGAGAATTTTCGGGTACTCAGCAATATTTTAATAATCCAGACAGTATAACAAGATCTTTGGCCCGTTATCTTGCTCAATCCACCAGAATTGTGGAAGTATATAGATATAATTCAAGTTCTGGATGGGGAACACCAGTCAAAACTTTAACAAAGAATGACGTTACAGTAACTTCTGGTCAATATGTTTCCCCAAATGCAACTCCTTCACTTTCAATTACCGGTGGTAGTTCATTCCTGAAATTTTATTATGTGACAGGACTTGATAGTCGCAATAAAATAGGTAATGAGATTCATGATGGTTATGTCTACAGTCTATCATGCGGTTATGATAACTATCAAATCTTCTATGCTAATACTTATTCTGGCAAAGGCGAGTATAACATGCTTTACGCCAACGGTAATTCAAAAAGTTCTGTCGTAGTTGCAAGTGATAATCCTGTCTTTATTCACACGCTTGCAACAAGCAGCCCTTACAGCAAAGTTAAGGATTACACCGTCGCCCAGTGGGAAAGCTTTTCGCGTGAAGTAAACGCAGAGCAGATAAGCTTTAGTGCAAGTAACAAAACCCCGCGCCGTTTTAACATCACTCTTGGTGGTACGGACGGAGTTCAGCAAGGCGAGTGTTATGTGGTTATTGCCCACTACGCCGATGACACAGTGCTTATGAGCGAAGTGATGCAGATGCAGTGATAGTGTTGTTTCTGAAATCTTTTCCTTGATATTTCTGGGTAAGAGCAAATCCGCGTCATTTTTTATAGTGGAAAAAAGAAATATATGGTATAATAAAATTATGCCAACCGTTTTTAATAAAAATGGTTATAAGTTTTTCTTTTTCTCTAACGAAGGAAATCCTTTGGAACCTTGCCATATTCATGTAAGGAAAAATGGTGCTCTTGCAAAATTCTGGGTTTCTGATAAATGTTCGCTTGCCGAAAATTATGGATTTACTTCAAAACAGTTGAATGAAATTTTGGAAATAATTAACTTGAATGATAAACAAATAAAGGAGGCGTGGAATGGATTTTTCTTTGAATAATGCAAAAGCACAAAAAGTTTGGTTTGATAGTGAAAATTTATGGTTATTATTAATTGATGGAAGACAACTTTCTTTGCCTCTTATATACTTTCCAACTCTTTTTAATGCAAAACCCGAAGAACGTAATACTTGCGAATTAAGTGGTGGTGGAATTGGTATTCATTGGGATAATCTTGATGAAGATTTGTATGTTCCAAACCTACTTATGGGTATTACTGACGTTAATAGAAGAAATAAAACTGCATAACTACATACTTAACTATTCTTCTTCAAGCTAAATTTCTTTTATCTTCTGAATAAGTCCTTCATTTTTTGCAAGCTCTTCCACTGCGCAAGGCATTCTGTAGGTCCAGTTGAAGGTAGTTACTGTACCCGGAATGTTTATGCGTTCGTCGCTTGCTTTTTCGAGCCAGCAAGCTTTGTCCATGTATAAGAAATCCTGAAGCGGTGGAATGAACCACTGGCTGGCGCTTGTTGCAGAAAGACTTAAGATTTTTTGTGCAAGCTCCGGGGTGAAGTCTGACTGGGCGAGTGTCTGGGCTGCCTTTTCAACTTCGGCCGGGTCTTTTTCGAACAGGGCGCCTTCGGCTTCACTGCCAATTCCAAAGGCTTTGGCGTTTGCAATTACAAAAGCTTTGGCACTTTCTTTTTCTGTGTCCCACCATTCACGGATTGTGCTTGAGTCGTGAACAGAGGTTGTTGTTACAGAAAGAGGAGTGTAGTCCTTGAACGGTACATACGGCTGATCCGGTTCGCTCCATTGGCGGGTCCATCGTACTACACGGAGGCCCAGGATTTTATGCTGCTCCATTGTTTTTGGAACGCAGGCAATTCCAACCCCAAGGTCTTCGCCGCACGGAACCATTTTGAGACCGCTTGTGATTGCAGTGAAAATATCGTCGGCCTGTTTTTTCCACAGGCTTACGTTCTTTTTTTCGAGCGCTGCAAAAAGGTCCAGCAGGCCTTGTTTTTCTGTTTCGTTCAGGCTTGCCCACGAAGTAGAGTGGTCGTAAGTCCAAAGCGGAATATATTTGTTTTTACCAATTTCAATGAGTGTGATGTTTGACCAGTGTTCAACAAGCTTAGCCTTGATTTTTTGTGCGGCAGGCTCGTCTACAAAGGCGCTCAGGTCAAGCTCCCAGATGTCGCGGCTGCCCTTGATTGACTTATCAAAAAGCCAGAGCTCTTCGTTGCCAATCTGTGTGCACATAGTTTTAAGGATATTGTGTGCAACGTCGCGGTTCCAGGTAACTTCTTCTACAGCGCTGGTCGGAATATGAGGCTTGCTCAGCCAGCGGATTCTGTCGTCGTCAAAACCAAGCTCGTAAAGTTCGTCAACTTTTATAGCGGCATAAGGCTCGGTGTGGCCGTTGAGCGCATTGCAGTCATCAGCCGGAATTGCCCAGATTCGGAAAAAGCCCAGGATGTGGTCTAAGCGGTAGGCATCGTAATAGCGTGAGGCAGTCTTAAGGCGCTGCTTCCACCAGCTGTAGTCCTGTGCCTTTAAGTTTTTCCAGTTGTAGGTTGGGAAGCCCCAGTTCTGGCCTGTCGGGTTTTCTCCGTCGCTTGGGGAGCCGGCACGCAGATCGTGATTAAAAAACTCAGGGTATGCCCAGGCGTCGCAGGAATCTTCGTTCATGAGGATAGGCATGTCGCCTTTGAGAAGAAGACCAAGCTTGTGCACCTGTTCAACTGCTTCTTCAAACTGAGCAGCCGCAACCATCTGGCACCAGGCGTAGAAGAGATGTTCCTTTTTGAAGGCCTTTGTGTTCCAGCGCTTTGTTATCTGGTCTGCGGAAATTTCTTTGTCATCATCATGCCAGCTTTTCCAGCTTGCCTGCATGTAATTCCATTTAAGGTTTTTATAAACGCAGTAAGTTTTTACCCAAGGGTTGGCCTTGATCCAGTCTGTAAGGTCTTTATCAGGCTCGCCGGTTTTTCCTACAGGTAAAAAATCATAAATCTGTTTGAGAAGGGTAGTTTTTGTATTTAAGATTGCGTCGTAATCATAGCGCAGAATGTAATCGTTTGCTTTTACAAAATCATCATAAGCCTTTTTGAACTTAGAGTCCGAGCTGTAAAGTGCGCCAAAGCCTGGAACTTCGCTGACTCTGATATAAATAGGATGAAGTGCAAATGCCGAAAGTCCTGAGTATGGTGAGCTTTGAGTACCGGTATCGTTCACCGGAAGCAGCTGAATTATACCAAGCCCGGCCGCCTTGCAAAATTGCGCAAAAGGAATAAGGTCAGGAAATTCACCAATTACAGGATTTTCTTTTGTATATAAAGCGCCAAGCGGAACCGCAACGCCGGTAAGTTTTGTTTTCTGCATAGTGAGGATATTATAGCACGGAATTTGCAAAAAAAATGAAGAATTTTTCACTTTTTTTGAGAATTTGTTGACATAACTACTTCTATAGAAGTATATTTTAATTATGTCAAAGTTGGTTTTATATCATGGCTCGAATAAAATTGTCTCAAATCCGGTTTATGGAGAAGGTAAAGTCTATAATGATTATGGTCGTGGCTTTTATTGTACTCAAAATATAGAGCTTGCAAAAGAATGGGCTTGTCCGACGCTTGATGATGGTTTTTCAAATTGTTATGAGTTTGAAACAAAAGGACTTTCAGTTTTGGATTTACAATCCGAACAATTTTGTACGCTTCATTGGCTTGCTATTCTGATTACAAACAGGCGTTTTGATATGGATACTCCTGTTATGAGGCAGGGGGCAAATTATTTAAAGTTAAATTTTCTTCCGCATATTTCTGATTATGATTTAATTAAAGGTTATAGGGCTGATGATTCTTATTTTTCTTTTGCACAGGCTTTCCTTTCGAATCAGATTTCTTATGATCAGCTTAGGAATGCAATGAAACTTGGAAAGCTTGGTGAACAGATTGTGCTTAAAAGTAAAAAAGCCTTTGATGTAATAAAATTTAAAAACTATGAAATTGCAGAAGGAAAAAAATATTATAAATTACGTTTGAATCGCATGGAAAAAGCTAAGTTGGATTATAAAAAATCTCTGGAAGTTTCAGACATTTCAGGGCTTTTTATTCGTGATTTGATTTTAGGAGATGTTAGAAATGATGACCCGCGCTTACGATAAATTCTTTCTTCCTGGTGTGATGAAAAATCTTGGTTTTGCAGTTGATTTTGCGGTGAATGGTTGTGGAGTTTCTGCTGATTCGTTTTATGATTTTTTTGTTGCTTCAAAGGTTGCAAAAGGTATTGAAGAAGGTTCTCCTGTTTTTATATGTGGTTGTTCTGGAACGGAGCTTGCTCTTTCGGTTTTTGAACGCGTTGGATTCTCCTGCAACATAGCCGCTACCGATTCCTTTGTTCGTTTTGATCGCACTCCCGAATATTGGGCAGGCTGGATTCTGGCATTTTACCAATGGCAGACAAATCTTTCATTTTTAAAAATCAGAGATTATGTGCCGTTTTCGCAGATTATAAATATGTATGAGCCTCTTCACGAAGCACCTCAGGAAAAGTTTTTAGATGTTATGAATGACCTTATAAAACAAAAAGATATTGGAAAAAAGACAAACCTTCATAATCTTAGAAAAGCGTCGGGTCTTACACAAAAAAAACTTTCTGAACTGACTGGTGTAAATATTCGAACTTTGCAGCAATATGAAATAGGTTCCAAAGATATAAACAAAGCAAGTGGCCAGACAATTAATTCACTTGCTCGTGCATTACACTGTAACTTCTATGATGTTATGGAGCTTTCGTTAGAGTAGGCTTAAGCAGGTTCTTTTTCCTTGACAGTTACTCCCACAAAAGCTGCAAGCCGTTTTCTTCGTACTGATGAAATTTCTCATCTTTACTAATCAGAACAAGATTATTCCGGATTGCCTGTTGAATGAGCATGCGGTCAAATGGGTCGTGGTGATTTTCTTTTTGCGGAATCTGGCCTATTGTCAGGTAATCGTAAGGTTCTGGGTTTAGGATAGTAAAATCATATTCTTTAGCAATATTTGGTAAATGAAGAATATTAATACCTTGAAAATCTAATTTTCCTGATTGATGTTTAATTGCTAATTCCCAAAAACTAATTGAACTAAGATAAATTTTATTTTCTTCATTTGAAATGATTTCAAGGGTTTTTGGTTTAATTTTTTTTGTATTTAAAAAAGACCATAAGAATACATGAGTATCAATTAAATAATCCATATACCCCTCCTACATTAAATCATTCATGTCATCAAAAAGCCATTCCGGAGTTATTTCAAAGCTTTCATCTTCCCAATATGAAGCTTTTCCTTCGTATGAACCAAGAGGACGTTTTTTTCTCTTAGGCATAGTATTTATCTGCGTAAGCTGTGCCACAGGCTTTTTTGCGCGTCCGTACAAAATGTGAACTTCTTCACCCTGCATAACCTTATCTAAAACCGAGGAAAAATTTGCTTTAAAATCGCCGACAGTCATTTCTATCATGACTATAGTATAAGAGCAACTTGTCAAGTTGTCAAGTTGAAAGAATTATTCTTCAAACCAGTTTTCAATCATAAGGTTTGAAACTTTAGCAATCGGTGCAAAGTCTGCGGTGTTGCGGGTAACCAGTATGAGATTATTTGCAATTGCAGTTGCAGCTATGAGCATATCAAATTGCGGAACGGGGTTGCCATTTTCTTTTAGTTTTTGGGCTATGTCTGAGTAAATGCTTGCACAGCTGACATCAAAAGGAATGATTTCATACATTTTTTGCACGTTTTCGATAAGGAAGTCAAAAAGGCCTGTTTTTCTTTTTCCTTCCGGGAGTTGTTTTACGCCGGTCAAGGTTTCGGCCCAGATTATAGAACTTATACATGAGTATTCGAGGTTTTCTGCAAGCTTTAGAATAACATTTTGGGTTGGATGTACTTTTGTTGGTTCAGATATGATGTTTGTATCAAGCAGATAAATCAGCTGACTCATTATTCAAAATCCTCCGGATGACGAAAATCTTTTTCTATTTGTCTGTTGCGGGCAAAAATATCATTTGCTTCGGAGTCGTTCAAAAGCCATTCTGCATTCTTTGTACGCCAGTTTTGAATTGAATCAAGAAACTTCTTTTTTTTGCTTATAACTTCATTCTGCTCGGCACCATTGATTAAGGCTATCATTTTTCCATGACGAGTAATCTGGATCTGTTCGCCCTTTTCTGCAAGATGAAGAAAATAGGGTAGTTTGTTTTTTGCTTCTCCAACCGAAACCTGTCGCATATGAATTACTCCTAAAATGGCTAAAATATATTTATTTAGCTAAATTATAAAGTGAGTTGCTGGAGTTGTCAATAAAAGTTTTAACAATGCCACACCGGTGTAGCCAGCTTGTTGCTGAAAGGTTGTTGACGTGTAAAATCAGGCAGCCAGCTTGTATCGTCGGAGAGCTCCTGGTAGAAGAGGTATTCAAAGTCGTAGGCTTCTATTAAATCCTGTATGTCGGCGTCTTCTTCCGGGGTAACCAGTCGATCTTCAATCTGGGTGATTTTGCCTTTTTTTGCTGGAATCGGCGTGTACTGGTTCATAAGCGAAATGATTGCCTGATTATCTGCATTTTCTTTTAGCCAGGCAAGGACATCTGCTGTTTGTTCAAACTTACCAGGCATAAAAAGGTGGCGGATTATTACACCGGACATCATTTTTTCGCGGCTTTCTCCGTTTTTTGAAACATGTACAATGTCTAACGGGTTGTTTTCTATCATCCAGCGGATTGCGGCTGTTGCACTGGCAGGATAGTCCGGTGCTGCAAAAAGACTGCGTGACAAATTGCCGTCCAGCGTTTTCAAATCAGGCAGCCAGACTGTAACAAGGCCCTTTAAAAGCTCAAGCATTTCAACTGACTCATACGCAGAGCTGTTCCAGCAGAAAGGTATGGTAACTCCGCCATCTCGCGCGGCCCTCAAAAACTCAGCGATTTTTGGAATATGATGACTTCCTGTTACAAGATTAATATTTTCTGCTCCGGCGGCCTGAAGCTTTAAGCAAATGTCTACAAATTCAGTCTTATCTACCACTCGGCCAAGTCCATCCTGGCTTATCTGGTAGTTCTGGCAAAAGGCACAGCGCAATGTACAGCCTGTAAAAAAGATTGTTCCGCTGCCGCCAAAAACTGTTATAAGGGGTTCTTCGCCAAAGTGGAGCCCGGCAAAAGCAATGCGGAGATCGGCGGGTTCCCGGCAAAAGCCTGTGTTTTCAACACGATCTACTCCACATTTTCTTGGGCACTGTACGCATTTTTTGTAAAGGGCATCAAAATCCAAAATTAATAGGCTCCCTTGGAAACAAGCACAGTCATGAGGCTCTGCAAAATATCAACCGGCAGATCCTCTGCTTCAAAATTTACAAGGCGGCCAATTTCCTGCCAGTCTTGAGCATTTAATGTATCAGTATATTCATCGCTGTCTTCCAGCAGGGCAAGCATACCGGCAAGTCGTTCACAGTTTGCAGTTTCCGGCTCCCAGGTCAAATCTGCGGAAGTAAAAATATAAGCATTTTCCCAATATTCAAAAAGTGAATGCGGAAGATCTGTAGGGCAGCTGGTAGCATTTTCAAAAAGCCGCGCCAGCTCTTCACGGATACTGTTATATCCCCCCGCAATTCCCTTCTGTCTGGAAACCTTTTTAGTTCTTTCTATATCACTCAAAAATTTATCAATGCTTGTCATGTTTTTAGTATATCAGTTTTGCGAATATGGGAAAAGATATCAAAAAAGGCTCCCGGTCACAAAACGGTCTTCAAAATGACTCTGTTTGTTGTTGCCGCGAGAGCGGCATTTAATAGTTCCACTACAACAAACAGCGTCAAGCAGGCGCCCTTGTAAAGGTTTTAGGAAGGTTTTAATATGAATATGGAATTTGAACGCAGACAATGAATTAGTCTGGATACAAAACTGATTTTTTCTGTTATACTAAACCTATGTTCAGCGATACACACTTTCACTTTAAGATGATGACAAAAGAGCGAGGCGTTGATGGTGTTAAGGTTTTGACCGACATGGTCAGGCGCAGCTGCTTTTTTGGACTTGATACAGGAACACGTGCCGGCGATTTAGAGGACAGAAAACTTGCCGTGCAGGAATGTATTGACGCAATGACGGATACAGAGCTTGCCCAGAAAGCCCGTGACTTTATGCATTACACTGTGGGCATCTGGCCTGATGTAGACAGTATAAAAGACAGAACTAATCAGATGAATATTCTGCGACAGTCTGTAACTCCTGATATTATTGCAATAGGTGAGTGCGGAATTGACCATCACTGGAACCCCGCAGGTGAAGACGGCCGGTGCGAAGAAGATTTTGATGAACAGGTTTATCGTGGAGAACGCGAGCTTTTTGAAGCCCAGATTGAACTTGCCCGCGAACTGCAGCTCCCGGTTATTGTTCACAGCCGCGACGCTTTTGAAGACACACTGGACTGCATAAAAAACATAAGCTACGACAATGGAATTATTCACTGCTACAGCTACGGAATTGAAGAAGCCCGTGCCTTTCTTGACCGTGGCTGGTACATTGCTCTTGGCGGCGGCATAACCTATACAAAAAAATCCAAGATGGAACAGATGGAAGAGCTAATCCGCTATATTCCTAAAGACCGTCTGCTTACCGAAACCGATGCTCCTTATCTGGCACCCGTTCCTTTCCGCGGGCAGGCAAACAGTCCTGTTCTGGTAGAACACGTATTTAATTTTATTTCCCATGTTCGCAAAGTTTCAATTGAAGAGCTTAATCAGACAATTGATCAAAACATAGCAAAATTATTTGGACTCTAATATAAGGAAGAAAACATGAAAACCGTAGTAAAAGAATTATCCTATGAACAGGTGCTTGCACTCAAACCTGAAAAATCACTTAAGCCTGTACGCCCGGGTGTCTTTTGGCGGTTTTTGATGCGCCTGCTTGGCAAAGGTGAGTTAAAGGCAACTAACTTTAAAGCAAACTATATCGGCATGGAAAAGCTTGGCAAGCGCGAACCCTGCCTCATCCTTATGAATCATTCCTGCTTTACAGATTTGTTGATTGCCCAGACTGTTTTTGCCCGCCGCCCCATGAATATTGTCTGCACGAGTGACGGCTTTGTCGGCAAGAACTGGCTCATGCGTCACCTTGGATGTATTCCTACAAATAAGTTTGTTACCGATTTTGTACTTGTACGCAATATGAAATATGCCCTGGACAAGCTTCATACATCAATCCTTATGTACCCCGAAGCAAGCTATTCTTTTGATGGTACTGCAACTCCGCTTCCTGCAACCCTTGGAAAATGCCTTAAGCTGCTCGGTGTTCCTGTTGTAATGGTGCGTACCTACGGAGCCTTTGCCCGTGACCCGCTGTACAATAATCTTCAAAAACGCAAGGTAGATATAAGCGCTGATATAAAATATCTTTTGTCGCCTCAGGATATTCAGAACAAATCAGTTGATGAATTAAACCAAATCCTCAAAACAAAATTTTCCTTTGACAACTGGAAATGGCAGCAGGAAAACAATATCCGCATAACAGAGCCTTTCCGCGCAGATTACCTGAACCGTGTTTTGTATAAATGCTCCAGATGTGGAACAGAAGGTGAAATGGTAGGACACGGAATTGAACTTAAGTGCATGCACTGCGGTGCAAAATGGGATTTAACAGAGACTGGTTCTTTGCTGGAAAAATCAATCGGCCATTCGACAGAAAACGGCAGCAAGAATAATTTTGATAATGTTCCGGCCTGGTTTGCCTGGGAACGCGAAAAGGTTCGTCAGGAAATAAAAGCCGGCACCTACTGCATAGATACTCCCGTAGAAATCTACATGATGGTAAACACAAAGGCAATTTATCATGTAGGGCAGGGTAATCTTAAACACGACAGCAAAGGCTTTGTACTTGACGGCTGCCAAGGAAAGCTCCACTATGAACAGGGCCCGCGCGCCAGCTACAGTCTTTATTCAGATTATTACTGGTATGAAATCGGCGACATGATCTGTATAGGCGACATGAAAACCCTGTATTACTGCTTCCCAAAACAAAGCGGCGACATTGTAGCCAAGGCCCGAATTGCCACCGAAGAACTGTACAAAATGAATGTATAAAATGATGTTGGCGTTTTAAAACAAACGGGTATATAATTACAGATATGATCTGGAGAATTACCTACGTTGTTTTATTCTTTCTTTCTCTCGCAGAATTAGTGATTTATTACGAAGTCACTTCAAATAAAATCAACAAAAATTATCTTTTGCTCTACCTGATGACCATTATTTCCAATTTTGGTTATGGAATGTGCATTTATGCAGAGTCACTCGAAGCTGCCATGTGCGGAAACCTTCTTTCATATATAGGAAGTATTTTTACAATTCTGTTCATGCTTGTTGTCGTTGTCGAAATGTGTAACAAGCGGTTCTTTGTTGTTTTGAGGGCGGGTCTCCTGATTTATGCACTAGTCATGAGTATTCTGATTGCAACAACCAGAGTAACAAATCTTTTCTTCAGTCATCCGTACATCATTCATGAGCGCGGGCTTACAATCATCAGATATACCATGGGACCCGCAATGTATTTTTACATGGCTTATCTTGCAATCATCAATATTACGGCAATTCTCATTGTAATTCATTCAATCTTTACCAAGAAAAAGGTTTCTAAAAAAACGCTGCAGATTCTTCTTTGCATGCTCATTTCGGGAACCTTGTTTTATGTAGTTCCGCTTTTATTTGGTTCTACAATAAATTTCATGCCGTTCATTTATGTTTTTATGGAAACGTTCTTCCTTTATGTTTCTGCCAAGGCCAACACCTACGACCTTCCGCTCAACCTTATGAACGTTTACAAAAACCGCGGTGGTTACGGTTATATTGCCTTTGATAATCACAAGCGTCTTTTGGGCTTTGATGATTTTGCCCTTAATATGTTCCCTGAACTTGATAAGATTTCGATTGATTCATACATTCCGCCAAATTGCACTCAGATGATTGAAAAGCTGCGCTACAGGCAGAGTGACTGGGAATGGTCCGAACACTGCAATAAGGATTTCAGCATAGTAACTCAGAATCAGTCTGCCATTGCAACCATACACCGGATGACTGTAAACCGTAGGCAGATGGGCTATCTTTTGGAGCTGCGCGATGATACCGAACAGCAGAACTACATAAAGGGAATTAATACTTATAATAAAGAGCTTACCCGAATGATTGGAGAAAAGACCCGTCAGGTTACTGATATGCAGGATTCCATCATCAAGGGTATGGCTACCATGGTCGAAAGTCGTGATAACAGTACCGGCGGACACATTCTGCGCACCAGTGATACAATCCAGATTTTTGCAGATGAACTTTTAAAGCATAAGGAAATTCCGCAGATTACCTCCAGTTTCTGCAAGCTACTTATCAAGGCGGCACCTATGCATGATCTTGGAAAAATTGCCGTTGATGATTCCATTCTGCGCAAGCCGGGAAGATTTACTCCGCAGGAATATGAAGAAATGAAAAAGCATGCGGCCGAAGGTGCTGTAATTGTAAAAAAGATTCTTGATGAAACTGAAGATAAAGAGTTTGAAAGCATTGCGGTGAATGTTGCGCACTATCATCACGAAAAATGGGACGGTACAGGTTACCCCGAAAAACTGCATGGAGAAGAAATTCCTCTTGAAGCAAGAATCATGGCGCTGGCTGATGTTTTTGATGCCATTGTAAGTGAACGCTGCTACAAAGAAGCAAAGAGTTTTGACGAAGCTTTTGAAATTATTAAGAATGATTTAGGAAAGCACTTTGACCCGGTAATCGGTCAGATTTTTATTGAATGCCGCCCGCAGCTGGAAATGTACTATAAGAAGATGCTGTAAGGTGTTAAAAAAGATTGCCGGGTCAAGCCCGGCAATGACATAATTTGCACTATTGGGCTAAGCCCGGCAATGACAATGTCACCCTCGGGCTTGACCCGGGGGTCTTTTTTTATTTCAAATTAATAATCGACTTATCATAATCAGCAGGAGGCACATAACCCATAAGAGTCATGAGTGTGCTTGGCCAAGAGCTGATTCCAAGACCGTCGTTGAGCTTTGTATTGTCGTATTCGCCCTTGTATTCCGGGTCATAGATAATACCAGGAACCGGGTTGAGCGAGTGAGAAGTCTTTGCTTTTGGTTCTCCGTCTGCATCCTTCTTTACGCTGCCGTCCTTTCCGTGCTCGTACATATCGTCACTGTTTCCGTGGTCTGCTGTAAGACAGAGGATACCACCGGCTTCTTCAATAGCTGCCTTAAGACGTCCAAGCTGCAGGTCCATTCCTTCCATAGAGCAAACTACTGCGTTGAATACACCAGTGTGTCCAACCATATCACCGTTAGGGAAGTTCAAGCGGATGTGGTCATACTTACCGCTCTTGATTGCTTCGATTACCTTGTCTGTAATTTCTGCACACTTCATCCATGGGCGCTGTTCAAATGGAACTACGTCAGAAGGAACTTCAATATAGTCTTCAAGCTTTTCGTCGAACTTACCCTGCTTGTTTCCGTTGAAGAAGTATGTTACGTGTCCGTACTTCTGTGTTTCAGAAATTGCAAGAAGCTTTACGCCTGTCTGTGTAAGATATTCACCCATTGTGCGGTCAATGCTTGGTGGGTTTACAAGGTAC
>JAFZOJ010000097.1 GCA_017550685.1 Treponema sp.
AAGAATCAAGACTTGCAGAACGAAGAGAAAAACTTCATACTGCAGATATCAACAGAAAAGCTTATTGGCTGCAACAGCAGCAGGCTTAAACCACCTTATAAGCTTTCCTAAAAAAGTCCAAGTTCACTTTGGGCAGGACATGATCATAAGTTACCATTTGGAATAACTGCAATAGGAACCCGTCTTTTTATTAACAATGAAGACTTTGTATGGGAAACAGGCGAATCTAATCATTATAAAGTATTCCCAGAATTAACAGCTTCTGAAAATTATCAATGGAAAGTTCTTGTGTGTGATCCAGATACTTTAACCTGGGAGCAAAAGGCAATAATTGATCTCGATGAAGATTTTGTTGAGGCAGCAGGTGGAAGTTCGGCAATAAAACCAGGATCAAATATCATAATTTTTCCACACAATAATTCAACTTTTTATCTGAAATAAAAAAAAGCCCTGACTTTTTAGGTCAGGGTTTATTGTTTTAGATTCCAATAAAGTGTGTATTCACCTTATCCTCAACATATGCTATGAAGTCTGAAAGCTTCATTGTTTCCTGCGGCTTCTGGCTTGAGAAGCGGTAGCGGACACAAACGGTGCCTTCGTCTTTTTCTTTCTGGCCTACAACCAGGATATATGGTGTTCTGTGCTCCTGAGAGATGCGCTTGATTTTAGCTTTCATGTTCTCATCTTCAAGGTATGCATTTGAACGGATATCGTGAGCAAGGAGCTCTTCGTTTATCTGTCTTGCATAGTCGTCAAACTCGCTTGAGATTGGAACAACAGCTACCTGCTCAAAGGCAAGCCATGTTGGGAATGCTCCGGCAAAGTTTTCGATAAGAATACCCAGGAAGCGTTCGAACGAACCCAAGATTGCACGGTGAAGCATTACAGGGTGATGCTTCTGGTTGTCTGAACCGATGTAAGTTGCATCAAGGCGTTCTGCACTTGGAAGCTGGTAGTCTACCTGAATAGTACCACACTGCCATTCGCGGCCGATACAGTCGTAAAGTTTAAATTCAAGCTTTGGACCGTAGAAGGCACCCTCGCCCGGCTGAACTTCGTATTCAAGGCCTGCTTCGTGACATGCATCACTAAGCTGCTTTTCTGCTCTTTCCCAGGTTGCAAGGTCACCAACATGGTCTTCTGGCATTGTAGAAAACTTTACAACAAGGTCATCAAAACCAAAGTCGTGATAAACCTGTTTCAAAAGCTTACAGAACTTTGCAACTTCTGCACCAAGCTGATCCTCGGTACAAAGAATATGTGCATCATCCTGAACAAAGCCGCGTACACGCATAACACCATGAAGTGTTCCACTTGGTTCATTACGAACATCGTGTCCAAACTCTGCCAGACGGAGAGGCAAATCTTTATATGAGCGCTGGCGGCTCTTGAAAATTTCAAGGGCTCCAGGACAGTTCATAGGCTTGATAGCAAACATACGCTTTTCTGATTCTGTGATGAACATGAGGTTCTGGTAATGTGCCCAGTGACCAGAGCGTTCCCACAAGGTACGAGGCATAACTGCAGGAGTATTTACTTCCTGATATCCGTCTCGCTTAATCATTTTGCGCAGATAGTCCTGCATTACAGTGTAAACAGTCCAGCCGTTTGGATGCCAGAAAATCTGACCCGGGTCTTCAGGATCAAGATGGAACAAATCCATTTCCTGTCCAAGCTTACGATGGTCGCGCTTTTCTGCTTCTTCGAGCATCTTAAGATAGTCGGCTAAATCATTTGGCTTGGCAAAGCATACTGCGTAAATACGTGTAAGCATTGTACGGTTAGAATCTCCGCGCCAGTATGCACCGGCTACCTTTGTAAGCTTAAAGCTCTGAGCATTAATTTCTTTTGTGTTTGCAACATGAGGTCCACGACAAAGGTCAAGGAAATCATCCTGTTGATAAGTTGTAATAACTTCATCAGAGGGAAGATCATTAATCAATTCAATCTTATAGTCCTGTCCTGCAAAAAGCTTAAGGGCTTCGTCGCGACTAACTTCCTTGCGTATAAAATCAAAGTTGCCTGCAATAATGCGGCGCATCTCTTTTTCTACAGCAGGAAAATCTGTTTCGGTGAATTTGGTTGTTGTTGGGAATTCAAAGTCATAATAAAACCCATTGTCAATAGCTGGACCAATGGCAATTTTAGTTCCAGGAAACAAGTGTAAAATTGCTTCTGCCATAACGTGCGCACAACTGTGCCTGATCATCTGTAATTTTTCATCTACAGCCATAATTCACCTCACATAACTGTGTATTTTTGAGTAAATATTATAATGAAAAGAAATGGCATAGTAAAGATAAAGAAATTGAATGATAGTTTAATCCGGATAAATTCATCAAAAAAAATAATATGCGGGAGGGAACAAAACGGTGGGCAAAATGACTCTGACTGTTGATGCCGCGAGAGCGGCATTTAATAGTTCCACTACAACAGTCAGCGGCAAGCGGCCTAGGCCGCGCTTTTGACCATCGTTTTGTGACCGGTAGCATATTATTTTTTTTTACAAGGATTCATGCGGAATCATATCATTCAATTTCTTTTTCTTCATCCAAACATATCTAATCCAGGCTGTAAAGGCGCTCATAAACCAGACAATGCCTACTGACCACCAGATTCCCCAGACTCCAAAAAGTGGAATTGCTGTAAGAATAAATGGAACTGTAAATCGGCCTATAACTTCTGTAATACCGTTGATTAGTGCAAAGGTTGCGTCTCCGGCCCCGGTCAATACTCCACGGATTGTGTAGATGCAGCCTAAGAAAACATAGAACCAGCTTGATATTTTTAAGGCTGTGGCACCCATTGAAATTACGTCTGGCTCTTTTACAAAGAATCTTATAATTGAGTTGCCAAAAAACTGCATTACCGGAAGCATGGCAAGGGTAAAGACTGTCATCATAATCATTGCTTTTTTGTAACCCAAAATCATTCGGTCATATTTTTTTGCACCATAATTCTGTCCGCTGTAGGTAGAAAGTGCTGCACCCAAAGTCTGATACGGCTGATGTAAAAGTTGCTCTACCCTGCTGACTGCTGTAAAGGCTGCAACTGCAACCGGACCAAAATTATTAACAACACGCTGCAAAGCCATGCAGGAAATTGCAATCATTGAATATTGCAACGAAAGCGGCACTCCAAGCTTTACACACTTGCTCAAAATTTCTGTGTTAAGATGAATATCGCTTTTTGTAAGTTTAAAATACATATTTGTCCGGAAAGCAAAAATTGTACACAAAGTTCCACAAATTACATTAGAAATAAGCGTTGCAATTCCGGCTCCAATTACACCCATATGAAAAACACATACAAAAATCAAATCAAGAATTACATTCAAAAAGCAGGAAAAAATCAAAAAATAAAGAGGAGTTTTAGAGTCTCCAAGAGCACGAAGCATTGAAGAAATAAAATTATAAACGGAGATCATAACAAGACTTATACACATAATTTTCATATAGGCCGTAGATTCTTCAATAATTAACTCGGGAGTCTTTAAAAACTTAAGGATTGGCTGGGCTGCAAAAAATGCAATTGTACCTATTACAAGCGGAACCACAAGCATAATAAATGCGGTATTTACAATACAGTTTTTAACCTTGGTGTCGTTACCTTCTCCAAAAAAGTGCGAAGTGATGATTCCGCCACCCTGACCTATTCCGTTACAAAGGGCAAAAAAGAAGAAGGTAATTGAACCTGTTGCTCCAATTGCAGCAAGGGCGTCTGCACCAATAACCTGACCTACAATTACAGAATCAGCCAGATTGTACAGCTGCTGGAAAATGTTTCCTATGAGCATTGGAACTGAAAAAACGAGCAGCAGGCGAACAGGATTGCCTTCTGTCATATTCATCATATTGGATTTCATTGTGTTTTATTATAGTGTTTGTGCGGATTAATAAATTGTATGAATATATTCAGTTATAGCCTCTATTTCACCGCCTTTTTTTATGCGGTCTGCAAGAGGTTCAAGGATTTTTACCATAACTGCCTGATTTGGCTCAAGCTCTACGTCAGATTTAAGTTCGCAGTGAATAAAGTTCTGTGTCATGCAGTGGTAAAGCCTTGTTCCGTCTGCTTTTATCTGGCAAAGCTTTTCTACAACCGCACTCACCTCTTTTCCTTCAAAACCCCTGATATATTCAATTTTATTTTTGATTGCAAGCTCTGTAAGACAACGTGCTCTTTCTCCGCTTACGGACTGAGGAATCTTTGGCTTCATGCTGCAGGCAGGAGTTCCCGGACGTTCTGAAAAAGGAAAGGCGTGAATCCAGGCAAAATTACACCGGCGGCATAGATCAAGTGTCTGTTCAAAATCCTCATCACTTTCACCTGGAAAACCTGTAATTATGTCGCAGGCAATAAATGCATCAGGCTTTGCACTACGGATTTTACTGCAGGCATTTATTACATCATCTCTTACATACTTTCTGTTCATAAGTCCAAGGATTTTATCGCTGCCGCTTTGTACGGAAATATGAAAATGAGGACGAACCCGGTCAGAACTGATTACCCTGCAAAACTCATCGGTAACAACTTCGGGGTAAAGGCTTGAAATACGGAAATTGATTTTTGAAGTATTTGCAAGAAGGTATTCCAAAAGACCTGTAAAATCAAGCCACGTTTCGTTGAGCTTACCTTTATATTGTGCAATATTAATTGTAGTGAGTACTACTTCGTCATAACCGTTTTTTTCCAGAGCCTGTACGCGCTCCAATGCAGTATTTACATCAAGCGAAACACTGTGCCCGCGGGCAATATGAATTGTACAGTAAGAGCAGTTGTTATTACAGCCGTCCTGAATCTTAAGGCTTGCACGCGAATGAGCCAGAAGCGAGGTTGTAGAAAGCTTAAAGGAATCTTCCGGAAAATCAGGTTTGGTAACCGGCAGGGAAATAACCTGGTCTTTTAATGCCTTAATAAAGCCTGCAAAATCAAACTCCCCCGCCCCGGAACAAAAATCTTTTACCAGAACCGGAACCTTAGAAAGTCTGCTTTTTATCTGGCCGCCAAGCACAACCACGCGCTCATCCATTTTTTCAATCTGAGCTTTGGAAAGCTGAGCATAACAACCGGTAACAAGCACGGCAGCCCCGCAATACTTTTTCAAAACAAGCCTTATAAGACGACGGGCCTTTTGCTCTGCTTTTTGAGTAACTGCACATGTATTGATTATTACAAGCTTTGTAGTTTTATCATCCGAAGAAGAAGCCGTAACTCCTTCCATACAGACATCCAGACCGGCATCTGCAAAAAGCCGCCCGGCAGCTTCGCTTTCTATCTGATTGAGACGGCAGCCAAGTGTTTCTATTCTTACGTCTGCCAATTTATCTTACTTTGTCTTTTACACGTTCGCGTCCACGGGAAGCATCAACAGAAGAAGGATTAAGACGCAAGGCTTCGTCATAAGCTTCCAGGGATTCAAGATAATTACCGGCCATTTCGCGGGCATAACCAAGACGAATCCACCAGTTGTCAATCAAAGGTTCTTTTTTTACTGCAGAAGAAAGGGAAATATCTGCATGCTGGTAACGGCCCTGGCGGATATAAATTTCTCCCATAAAATAATAGGCAGAACCTACACGCGAACCGTTATCCTGTGCACTTGCTACATACTTCTGGAACTGTTCCATTGCACCGGCATTTTTGCCAAGATAATAACGTGCCTCTCCAAGTATTTCAATCAAGCGGAGGTCAAAGGCACTTATTTTAAGACCTTCTGTAGCACGCTGTTCTGCTTCGGCATACTGTTTGTTTTTTACCAGTGACCAGCACATTACAACGTAAGATTCAATTCGGTTTGGATTTTCCTTTAATTCATCTTCGCAAACCTGAACAGATTCGACATATTTACCGTTATGATAAAGAACAAGAGCATCCTTCTGCTGAGTCTGAGCAAAAAGGCTTGCATTGCTTATACAAAAAAGAACTGTCAGGGTTAAAAAGATTTTTTTCATATTAATTCTCTCACTGTTTTGTCATTGTACATTTGCCGGAAAAATCGCTGCCGGGTTCAAGAACAACCTTCTGTGTAACAATATCTCCGTCCAGAGAACCGCTTGAAGTAACAAATATGAGCTTTTCTCCGGTTACATTACCTTTTACTTTACCACGAATCAAAACGCGCGAAGCCTTAATGTCTGCCTCTACTACTGCGTTTGTGTCTATAACAAGATCACTCTGTGTATCTATTTTGCCTGTGATTTTTCCGCGGATAAGGAATGGCTTTTGCATTTTGATATTACCTGTAAAGCTGATATCATCCTCTACAATTGTATCAAAAGCATCATCTTCCATTTCAAAAAAATCTGAATCTTTTACATCAAACATACTATTATTTTATCGGGTTATCGGGGAATAGTAAATAGGTTTGGGGCTTACCATCAATCGGTAAAGTCAATTTTACGGAAAATAACTGCAGGTGTTTTATTCCGGCCATTTTGCGTAAAATCTTATTGATTTTAAAATTGCCATGCTGGTCGTCGCCTGCTATTGGACAGCCCTGCTTTGCAAGATGAATACGGATCTGGTGCATACGGCCGGTCTCTAAAAGCAGTCTTATCTGGCACATAGGAACAGGTTCTTCTCCTTCCCGTTCAATTTCCCATTCCTTTTCTACAGTATAATGAGTAACAGCCCTTTTTACCTGACCGTGCTGAATTACATCTTCGCTTATAATTCCGCTTTTTTGAGAGAGTCTTCCTGTACAGACAGCAATATATTCCTTTTTAACCTCTTTTGAACCAATAAGCTTAGTCCATTTATTAGCCGCAGCTGGGGTTTTGGCAACAATCATCAGTCCGCTTGTATCTTTATCCAGGCGGTGAACAAGATAAACCTTCTGCCCGGTCTGTTTTGCAAGCTCTTCATCAAGCGGGTGCGCAATTTTTTCTCCCCCCTGCACAGACATGCCTGCTTTTTTATTTATGATGAAAATTTCTGAGTTTTCGTATATAATATTAATTACTGATTTAGGATCCATCAAAATTACTATAATTGAGGTTTTATAAAATGACAAGACATAAATTCTTTGCTATATCTGCACTTATCCTTTTACTGTCTGCAGTTCTTTTTGCCGAAAACATTTCTGATTCAATCTATGATTATTCCCTTGATATTCCAGAAGGATTTGAGCTTGCAGATATTTCCGAAGATCAGATGTCCTATCATTTTACTCATCCAAACTATCCTGTACAGTTTATCCTTAAAATATATGATACACAGGATTCCAAGCTGCCGAATCTTAATTCTTCAGACAAAGTGCTTGGATATGCCCTTAAAAAGCTTTCTGCCTCTATGGAAATAGATACTTTTGCCTGGAACAACAGCCCTGCCTGCGCAATTTCTGATTTTTCCATGACGCTGGACAAAAAATATTCTGGTTGGGCAGTCTGTGCACCGCTTAAAAAACATGGAGCCTTTATAGTACTTCTTGCTTATACAACTTCTGAAACAAGACAGAGCTGCAATCCGTTTATTATGTCCATATTAAATTCTTTGTGTACGGACCAGAACTTTTACTGTTTCCCGGGCATTATTGCTACCTATGCCTTTCCATGCGAAGGAAACCGGCAGGTAACCCTCAATATCATGAACCAGAAAATTGTTTCTACCATAGATAAATCTGATGTTGATGCAGCCCAGTTTGTACTCGAAATGGAATATAACGTACTTTTACTTTATTCAAAGCATAATTTATGGAAGGAAGCCTGGCAGCGCTATTACCGCCTTATTTACAGAGACAGCTTTGGACGGCTTGCACAGGTTTCTACAGATGTAATAAAGACTATTTATCCTTTGTGCGCCAATGCAAATTCCGAAAATCCTGAGCTTATGTACGCTCAGACAATACTTTCTTGGGTTCAGACCTTCAGTTATAAGCGTGATAATGCTTCTAAAGAAACTACAGACTTTACCAACCTGCCTGCAGTTTTATGCGGAGAAGGAAATGACTGTGATTCAAGAAGCATGCTTGTCTGTGTATTGCTCCGTTCTGCCGGATTAGAATCGTTCATGCTCATTTCGCGTGAATACAGTCATGCAATGGCCGCTTTTGAAAATAAGGCACCGGGACAAAAATATGAGGTACAAGGAACCGGTCGTGAATTTTTAATGGGAGAAACAACTGCAAAGGTAACCTGGGGAACCATCGCTCAGGATCACGCAGACCGCAGCAAATGGATTCCCGTTATTCTGCCCTAAGCAAAAATCTAAGCTAAAAGCTCAAATACTTCGTCTTCTGATTTAGCGGCAACAATAGAACTGTGGAGTCCTTCCTGCTTGAGTTTACCGCAGAAATGAGAAAGAGTCTTAAGATACTGTGAATGCTGGTTATAGGCAGCTGCAATCATAAACAAGAGGTCTACAGGTTCATCATCAATTGTCTGATAATCTGTAATAGGTTTACGGCAAACTCCAACAGCCATTACAAGGTCTGTTACCGAAGAAAGACGTACATGAGGAATTGCAATGCCCTTTCCTATTGCTGTAGACATAAGTTCTTCGCGCTTGAGGATTTCTGTAGTAAGCTCCTGTGCATTTTTAATCTGAGGGGCTGTTGCCAGAACATCTGCAAGCTGAACAATTGCATCATGCTTTGTGCTGTGATTTATAAAAACAATTCTCTGTGGAGATAAGATATTCTTAAGCTGAACTTCTGAATCATCCTTTTTAAATGAACTTGAAGAAAGTCTTGCGTTTACCCAGTTTTCAATTTCTGATTTCTTAAAACGCCATACTGTACCAATTTTACCGGCAGGAATTTCTCCCTTTTGTGCCCAGTCGTAAACTGTTCTGTCCGAAACACGCAGATATTTTGCTACTTCTTCTATCGTAAGGATGTCATCTGTCATAAAAACTCACCTTGTTATACTTTTTATTCAGTTTTGCTAGAAAACTATGTAATATTTTGCATATTATACGCTTTTATGTCAAGTATATAAAACAGATGTCTAAATAATTGATTTTTAACACTTTATATAATAATATGTATATATGAAAACAAAAAGACACATTGGTGTATTCGTTCTGATTGCATTCCTTTTTATAGTTTTATATATATGTCTGGCCGCAAGACCACTTGGAAAAGAGTATCATTTTACTCCTGAATGGAAAAAAAGCATTACACTGCCGCCGGTTCAAAAGGATTTTAAGGATTCCAAGCCGGTTTTCTTTAAGCTTGGCCAGTCAATCGGGTATTTTACGCCGGAGGGAGACATTACAACCTCCAAAACCTTCCCTTTCCGCGCAAGCATTTCTTCTGATTATTACGCTGTTTACAATTCTGAAGATAAAAACATAGCCTTTTTTGATTACAAAAACCAGGAAAAAGGTGCACTTGCAATTTCGGGTTATCCTTTTTTTGAAGAAGACAGGATTTTTGTATTTATGCCGGGCGGTGCTTCGTTTGCAAGATGTGCAGATGACGGCTCTGTTATGTGGATATACGAAAACATTGTACCAATTACGGCGTTCAGCTCTAAAGAAAACTTTACTGCTGCGGGTTATGCAGACGGAACAATCAAGATTTTTGCAAATGAATCGGGAACAGAATTATCGGGCTTTGCACCTGGCGGCAGCGACTACAATGTAATTCTTGGACTTGATGTTTCTTCTGACGGAAAATACATCGCTTCGGTTTCGGGCCAGAACAGACAGAGATTTGTAATTTCAAAGCTTGATGGCAGCCAGACCAAAATCATTCATCACGACTATCTGGACTCTTCTCTCAACCGCCGCACAGTAGTTAAGTTCTGCGACAACGACAGACAGGTTATCTATAATTACGACGGATATATGGGCATTTACAATATTACCGAAAACAAGGGCACACAGATAAAAATTGACTGTACGATTACTGCCGTAGAAGAAACAGATTCACTTTTCTTTGTGCTCGGTAAAAAAGACAAGGAATATACAGTTTTCATAATTGAAAAAACACAGACGCTCGACGGTTCCTTTACCTTTACGGCAGATTCTGCCTTTATCAAAACCAGTGAAAATGATCTTTACATTGGTCAGGACACGACAATTTCCAAGATGAAGGTTTCTAAGGAATAAGGGAGGGCTTTATGAAAAAAATATTTTCAGTTTTAGCAGTTGTTTTTGCCGCCGCCTGTGTTTTTGCAGTTGAATGGCCTCAGGCAGAACACGGAACAGATTCCATAAGCTCATATTTTGGACAGAACATTGACGGAAGAATAAGCCAGTCAATTATTTTTGAAGAGCCGGCTCAGGTCAATTCAATTAAGGACGGTAAAATCCTCATCATTATTTCAGATTTTGATGACGATTCTTCATTCTTTCCTTCTGCACTTGGAACTTCGGTAATTGTTGCGCACGATGATGATTTGATTTCTGTTTACGGAAACCTTGATAAAGAAAGCGTAAAGCAGAATGTTCTTAAAAAGGATTCTCTCAAAGAAGGCGACGTAATCGGAGAAACAGGAAATACAGGCTGGCAGAAAAAAAGAAGCAGTCTTGAGTTTCAGATTATAGACAGCCAGAAAAAGACTTCAATCAATCCAAAGATTCTTCTTCCACGCGTTGATAATGTAAAGGATTATACATTAAGCGGATTAATCTTGAGGAATAAGGACGGGGCTTTCTTTGATTTACGGGAAAGCAGAGTTTTTCCTTCGGGTTCTTACAGAATCTATCATACACGTAACCAGATTGCAGTACCTTATAAGATGACTGCAACCATAAACGGTGTAGTTGTTGATGAACTTTCATTTGATACTATTGGAATGCAGGGCGGTAAGCTTTATATCAGCGGTAAAAAACAATATACTGCGCAGGACATTTATCCTCGTGAGGACCTGATTTTGTGCGGAGACTTTATGCTTACACCGGGCAAATCTACCCTAGCCATAAATACAGAAAATATTCTTGGAAAAACCAGACAGGTAAGTTACGTTATTTCTATTTATTAGTTTGTGATTTTGCATTTTTGGTGATAAAATATAAATATGAAAACAAACATGATTCTATCTGCCAGCGGATGGCGTAAGGTTTTTGCAGTAAGCGGCGATGAACAGGACCACAATCCCCAGATTTCGGAGGAAGACTGGGCTTTGAGTGCTGCCTGTGCCAGTGTTTTTTTTGATTATCTTTCACAGAAAACCGGACAGGAATGCCCGGTAATTGCCTTAGGACGGGACACAAGACCTACAGGAACAGCAATTGTAAGTGCCATGAAGCATATTCTTGTAAAAAAAGGCGCTGTTGTTCAGAATACAGGTTATTGTTCTGCTCCCGAAATCATGGCTTATGCTAAAAAGCTCGACGGATTCATTTATGTTTCTGCAAGTCATAATCCAATCGGACATAACGGAATAAAATTTGGTATAAACGACGGCGGAGTGCTCAATGCAACTGAAAACGCAAAACTTGTTGAAGCACTACTTGCCATTACTGATGATGATGCAAAGATGCAGGCTCTTGTAAAAGACGCTCAGTCCTGCAGTTCATCTGCCCTTCACGAAATTGAATTGAATGAAAAAAGCTCCAAGCATAATGCGCTGCGAGCCTACGAAGATTTTATCTGTCAGACTGTTACCGACAGCGAAAACAAAGAACATCAGAAAGACTTTTTTGAAATGCTTGATGCACAGATACGCAGCAAGGGCTTTGGTGTAGTCTGTGATTTTAACGGAAGCTCAAGAGCCTATTGTATAGATAAAGAATTTTTTACTACACACGGAATAGATTTTTATTCGCTCAACGAAGAAACAATCGCTCACGAAATTATTCCGGAGGCAGAAAACCTTGTTTATGTTGCAGAAGGAATGGAAGATCTTCACCGTCACAACAAAAACTGCAATGCATTTTTAGGTTATATGCCAGACTGTGACGGCGACCGCGGCAATATTGTTTACTGGGACCAGAAGGAAGGCAAGCCTGTAATTCTTAAGGCACAGGAGGTGTTCAGTCTTTCGGTGCTTGCAGAGTTGACCTACAGCATCTGGAAGAATGGATCGGACCCGAGCTTTAAGCCTGCTGTCTGCGTAAACTGCCCTACTTCCATGAGAATTGATGAGATTTGCCGCGTGCTTGGAGCTCAGGTTTTCCGTGCCGAAGTTGGAGAAGCAAATGTCGTAAATCTTGCCCGCGAAAAACGTGAAGAAGGCTGGAACGTGCGCATTCTTGGAGAAGGCTCTAACGGCGGTACAATCACACATCCTGCAAGCGTACGCGACCCGTTGAATACGGTCTTTGCAATTATCAAGCTTTTGATGATGAGAGAAGACGGCTTGTACGAAATCTGGTGTAAAAAAGCCGGAATTGAATATAAGGCTGATTTTACTTTGACTGATGTATTGGAGAGCCTTCCGGTATATACGACTACAGGGGTCAGTGAGCCAAGGGCTATTCTTAAAGTGAAAAATACTAATCATGCTGCACTTAAGGCTGCATTCCAGAAGGTTTTTGAATCTGAATGGGAAAAGAAAAAGGCCGATTTGAAAAAGCAATATGGAATTGCAAGCTACGAGGCTGTGATAACAAATGGTACAAAGGAAACACGTGATGTTTCTGACTACTCGCTTTCGGGCAAGGGAGGACTTAAGATTATCTTTAAGGATGATGCAGGTTCTCCGGTTGCATTCATCTGGATGCGCGGCAGCGGTACCGAGCCTGTTTTCCGCATTATGTGCGATGTAAAAGGTGACAACGCCGAAGAGGAAAAGGCACTGCTTGAATGGGAAACTGAGCTGATTAAGAAGGCGGATGTGTAATCCCCCTGTCATTCCCGCGGTCCCTGAGCTTGTCGAAGGGTGCCCGGGAATCTCATCAAAAAAGAGATTGTCGGGTCAAGCCCGACAATGACACATTGCCAATTCGACAATGACACATTGTCAATTCGACAATGACACATTGTCAATTCGACAATGACACATTTTGTAATTTACGATATTATATAGATACACAGGAGAATAAAATGGAAAAATCTGAAATTTTGCAGAGAGCTAAAGATTATATTGCAGCTGAACAGGATGAACGCTTCCGCAAGGAAATCGAAGATCTTGTTGCTAAAGAAGATTATACAGAGCTGGAAGACCGCTTTTACCAGACACTCGAATTTGGAACTGGTGGACTTCGTGGCATTATGGGTGGCGGAACAAACCGCATGAACACACTCGAAATAAATATGGCTACACAGGGCCTTGCAAACTATGTACTTAAAGCCTTCCCTGAAAAAGCAAAAGCCGGAACCTTGAGCGCAGTAGTTGCATACGACAGCCGCTTGAACTCAGATGTATTTGCTGAAGCAACAGCTCTCATCTTTGCAGCAAACGGAATCAAGGCTTATTTGTTCTCTAGCCTTCGCCCAACCCCTGAGCTTTCATTTGCAATCCGTACACTCAAGGCAGATACAGGTGTTGTAGTTACAGCATCACACAACCCACGCATGTACAACGGTTACAAGGCTTACTGGAACGACGGTGCACAGGTAATCGAGCCACATGATGTCGGCATTATTGAAGAAGTAAACAAAGTAAAAGATGTAAAGACAATGACTCGTGTAGAAGCAATTTCTACTGGCAAGCTTGTAATCATCGACAAAGAAATAGACGAAAAATTCTGGGATATGTGTAAGGCACAGCTCTTCCGTCCAGACCTTATTAAGGAAAAGGCAAAGGATGTACGCATTGTTTACACACCACTCCACGGAACAGGTGCAATGCACGTAGAAAAAGTTCTTGGTGACCTTGGACTTAATATCCTTACAGTACCTGAACAGCGTGAACCGGACGGCAACTTCCCTACAGTAGAAAAGCCAAACCCGGAAGAAAAGCCAGCCCTTAAGATGGCAGTAGACCTTGCAACAAAAGAAAAGGCAGACGGTCTTATGGCAACTGACCCGGATTCAGACCGCTTTGGTACAGCCTTCCCGGACAAAGACGGAAACTTTGTACTCCTGAGCGGAAACCAGATGGGTGCTTTGCTTATGGAATATGTATTCCTCAGCCGCAAGGAGCTTGGAAAAATGCCTGCTAACCCTGCATGTATCCGCTCTATTGTAACTTCACCATTCGGCGACTACATCTGTAAGAAGTACGGCGTAAAGATGTTCGACTGTCTTACAGGCTTTAAGTGGATTGCAAATGTAGAAGCAAACTTCGAAAAGGCCGGAACCTACAACTATGTATTCGGTCTTGAAGAAAGCTACGGCTACAAGGTTGAAAAAGAAGTAATGGATAAGGACGGTGTTTCAGCTGCTGCTATGTGTGCCGAAATGATTTTGTACTGGAGAAGCCAGGGCAAGAGCCTTCTTGAACACCTTGACGACATGTACAAGGAATACGGCTACTTCGAAGACCGCGCAATTTCTCAGAACTTCCCGGGCCAGAGCGGTGTTCAGACAATGAAAGAAATCATGGCAAATATGCGCTCAAATCCACCTGCAACATTAGGCGGCCAGAAGGTAGTAAAGGTTCGCGACCTTATGAATGACCCTGACTTACCAAAGAGCAACGTTCTTCAGTTCTACCTGGAAAGCGGAACAATCGTAAGTGCCCGCCCATCCGGAACCGAACCAAAGATCAAGTTCTACATCAACTCCATGATCCCGGCCGGAGACGGCAGCGACGCATGGTATGCTGATGCCAAGAAGAAGGCTGCAGAACTTTGTGACGGTATTTCTAGAGATATTCAGGCTACTATTGATGCTGCGAAATAGATTACTTCGCCTTCGGCTCGCAATGACATAAACCGTCATTGCGAGGAGCGGTAGCGACGTGGCAATCCATGCAAATAAATGCCTACTTGTATATGGATTGCTTCGCCTTCGGCTCGCAATGACGGAAGTCCGCGTCATTGCGAGGAACGCAGCGACGTGGTAATCCATTACGAAATAATTACAACAAATCAGACAAATCTTTCCATTCTGAATTCATTGATTCGATAAGAAATATTTTCTTTTTTCTATTACCAGCTTTTATCTGTTTCTCTCTTTCTATTGCTTGTTTAATATCATTGTATTCTTCAAAATAACCTAGTTTGTTTACATCATATTTTGAAGTAAATCCATCATAAAGTTTATTTTTATGTTCATAAACTCTTTTCTTTAAGTTTGCGGTTACACCAGTGTATAACGTACCGTTTCTTTTATTAAACATTATATAGATATATGATTTCATTATGCCCCCTTTTTTGTTGATTTCCGCGCTTCGCTGTCATCAATAACAGGTTTTATTAAGAGCTAACGAAGTGTGTGATAAAATAATTCACTTTATAAAATAGAATTATTCACATATATATATTAGAAAAAAAAAGAGGACTTATTACAAAAAAAGATAAGATATAACAATAATTTAATGGTTTTCTTAAATAGATTGATGATTATCTAATAATTTCACTTAATCTGGGCTCTGGATTGCCACGCTTCGCTCGCAATGACGTGCTTAGTTTCTAGGTGCCTTAGCCGGGTCAATAGGTTGACCGTTCTGGAAAACCATGAAGGTTATGCCTGGCTTTTTAGAAATAGGGTCTATGCCGGCAGTTCCGAGCTGCTGGTTATAGACTACGTAATCACCTTTTTTTACGCTAACTGAACCAAGACCGGTGTATGTATAGATTACACCGGTTTTTGATTGTACGAAGAGGACCTGGCCAAAGCCGCGGTATACGCCTACGTACATTACGGTTCCTTCGCGGATGCAGACAACAGGTTCGTTTACCTGAGCGCTGAGCTGTACACCGCCTACCTTACCCTTTACCTGAGTTACAGTTGGATTTTTAACAGGCCATACTGTGTTTTTGTCTGCAGTAACTGTTGTGCCGTAGTTGCGGGTATCCGGGGCTGTAGTAGAAGTTGTTTTTTGCCCTTCGACAGGCTCAGGGACCCCACTTTGGCCAGAGCCGCCACTTTGGCCAGAGCCGCCACTTTTGCCAGAGTTTCCGGCTGTTCCGGAAGAGGTGTTTGTAGACGCAGTTGAGGCTGAGGTGTAAATCTTTACCTTCTGGCCTACTTTTATTACGGAAGAAGAATCAAGACCGTTCAGAGACATGAACTCTGCCAAAGTCATTCCATTCTTCTTGGAAATGCTGTACATTGTGTCGCCTTTTACGACTGTGTATTCTTTTGTGGCTTTAGCGGCAGAAAGAGTTGCACCACCTGAAGAAGACTTGTTATCTGTGGCAAGGGCGGCTGCGTTGCTTATATCGGCAGTAGGAATCTTTAATTTCTGCCCTACTTTAATTACATCATTTTCGGAAAGATTGTTAGCTGCACGTAATTCGGCAACGGTAATCTGATATTTACGGCTGATTGAATATAAGGTATCGCCTTTTTCTACCTTGTAGGTTGTATCTGCAAAAAGAGAGATTGAAGCGGTGAATAAAATAGCGCCGATTATAATTAATTTCTTCAAAAATGACTTCATAAATTAATTATCGGCAAAAAAACTTCTTTAATAAACAAGTTCGTGAAATAATTTATTTACATCTACGCCGCTGATGAGCGTTTCGGCAGGATAAAGCTCCAGCATTCCATCCTTACCGCCCTGCAGATGGCTGGAAGTAATTCCGTGCTTAATGGAAATATCTGCTTCCATAAGGGCCGAAAGATGGTCACAAATGCGTACAAGCTTGCCGTCAACAGGATTAAAGGCGGCCTCATTGTATTTTGCATTAAGTTCTTCCCAGGTTACGGTCTGAGGCTTCTGGCCCGCAGGACAAATTCTGTCGCTGAACTCATCACTTGTATAAAACATAACCTCATCAAGATAAGCGTCATCCATAAGAGGAACAAGTTCTTTATTTACAATTTCATCTTCAATCTTCTTAACGATTTTTGGCAGGGCGTCTGTGGCCTGTTTTACAGGAGAAATAATGTCGCGGGTAACAGATTCCGGTAAATCATGGAAAAGCGCGCTGAAATAATTATTTACTACCCTTCTTGCACACATGCCAGGATTTGTTTCGCGGCCAAGCAGAAGTGTCATAATTGCTACAAAGAAACAGTGGCCCAAAACCGAGGTTGCAGGAACTCTTGGTGTCTGATTCCATCTTGTCTGAAACCTTAACTGTTCAATCTTGAGCAGAAAATCAAATTCCTTCTGGCGGGTAATAAGCTTTTGCAAACCTTCCAGATCCAGATAAGGCTGTAGCCCTTCCTTTAATTCAGAATCTATTTTAGAAAGACGTTCCTGTTCATTTACAACAGAAAGCATCTCAAGCTCTCGCATTGTTGAATATTTATGAGCCGCATTATAAACGCGAACCGACGCCCTGAGCTTTTCCGGCAGTTCAAACGAACCTGCTTTTTGTCCTACATAAATTGTAAAGGCAGAAAATAATTTATCATCCTTTATGAGCTGGCGGTACTGATTTAAAACCCATTCATTTAGCTTCATGTACTCTTTTGGAAATTCCCTTTTGAGCATCTGCTGAACCGGAGCCTTTATATCGCAAAGGGCTATTTTTTTGAGCAGATCAAAAAGAGAAGCGTAAATCATCCAGTTCCAGTCAATCTTAACGCCTTTTTTTTCTTCGTGTTTACCGATTATATAGGCAATGACCATTTTTTCACCGGATTTGTCCATTTCCACCAGATCAAAGGGGCGGATAAGGTCATTCCAGCGCTGAATAGAAAATCCTTCGAATATTCTGAGAATAAGATTTTTGTTCATGTTTTAGTTGCTTAAGCCCTTCTTCTGGTCAGAGTCCATCTTATCCTTCCAGACAACAGCCTTTTTCTTTACTTCTTCAGACTCGTTTGAACGTCCAAGAACAATGTAAAGCTTGCGCAGGGCAAGAAGATATTTGATTGCGTTACGCATATCATCAATACGGCGTGTCGAAAGCTCGTAGCGGTCGCGGTAAGCGTTTGCGGCCTTGTCCAGAAGCTTTTGAATCATACGTACATAAAGAATTGTTGTTTCATAATCTTCGGCACGTGGATCAAAATAGTCTGCTCCGGCTGCCTTCATATCAATAAGGTTTTTGGCAACGGTAGCAAAGCGTCCTTCGAGTTCTACAAAAGACCACTTCCATTTACTGTTGTCACCAAAGGCATCCTTAAGAATCTGAATTTCCAGACCAAGCTTGCGGATAACTGTATAGCGTTTGATTATATTTACATTTTTGATGTTATCGTGATACGGAGTAAGTTCTGAATAAGGACAGTCAATTGTTGCAGTTACAATTTCTTCCAGATAGATAATTGCCTTATAAAGCATTTTACGTGCATCGTTCAAGGCATCGTTATTTTTTACTTCCATGAGTTTGAGGGAGAGGCTGTTCTGGGCAACATAAAGCGAAGCTACATAAATCATGTCTTCGCAAAGCAGAAGCTTTTTATATTCAAGGCCAATATCACCTTCGTGCATGGCGTTACGCATGGTCTTTTCTTTTTCGAGAGTCTGAGTAATCTTGTCCTTGTAAGGCTGTATACATTCATTAAAATGCAGCCTTGTTTCTTCAGAAATCTTTGCCATCAGTAACCTCCGCTGAATTTTTCGAGCATTGCACGGGCATGTTCAAGCGATTGAGCTGTATCCGCATCTCCCGAAAGCATTCTTGCTATTTCCGCTACCCTTTCTTCTCCCTTTACTGCATGTACATTAGAAGAAGTAATTCCTCCCGCAACGGCTTTTTCTATCTTTATCTGATTATCGGCATAAACTGCGATACTGGCTAGATGTGTTATGCAAAAAATTTGACGATTTTTTGCAAGGCTTTTCATGTGCGAACCAACTGCTACAGCTACTTCACCGCCGATTCCGGTATCAATTTCGTCGAAAATTAAAGTCTCTACACTATCATTTTGAGCGAAAATTGTCTTTAAAGCAAGCATTACACGCGAAAGTTCACCACCACTGGCAATTTTGGCAAGCGGCAGGAGTGGAGTTCCCGGATTGGCACTTATAAGGAATTCTATATTATCTTTTCCGTATGGGCCGCATTTTTGTTCAACATCACTGCCCTCTTTTTCCTGAATGCTTACACCAAAGTGAGTACCAGGCATACCAAGTCTTGCAAGAATGGCATCTACATCCTTGGAAAGAGAATCGGCACATTCACGGCGTTTTGCAGAAAGGAAGTCGGCCTTTACTAAAAGCTGTTTTTCAAGCTCACGGATCTGCTGGGTTAATACATCCTTTTTATTTGCACCATCGGAGTTTTCATCAATATATTTCTGGGCTTGTTCGCAGTATGCAAATACCTCGCTCAAAGGAGCGTTTACCGAAGAAGCATATTTTTTCTTGAGGTTATATATAAGCGAAAGTCTTTCCTGAACCTGAGCAAGACGAGCCGGATCAAAAACAAGACGATTCTTATAGGAATTAAACTCTGCGCAGATATCAGACAGCTCGTAAAAAGAAGATTCCAGACGTTCATCCAAAGAAGAAACAGATTTGTCCATTTCGGCAATGTGAGAAGCGTTTCTCTTTACCTTTTTGAGCAGGTCTATGATTGAGTTTTCGTTTGAATCCAAAAGCTGGCAGATTTCGTCAGAATCAGAATAGATTTTTTCAAAGGAAAGCAATCGTGCTTCTTCGTCTTCCAGCTGCGAATCTTCATCCTTTTTGAGCTTGGCCTCTGTAATTTCCTTTACGGCAAAAAATGACATATCAAGCTTGCGGAGTCTTTCGCTTTCGGACATTGAATACTGTTCAAGCTGGCGGCGCAAAGTTACAAGCTGAGCATACAAGGTTTTAAATTCTTCTACCTGTACGGTTATGCCTGCCCTGCTGTCCAGAAACTTTCTATGCTCGCTTACCTTCATAAGCGACTGATGTTCATGCTGTCCGTGAATATCAACAAGGAAAGAAGAAAAAGCTGCAAGGTCGGTACGTGTTACCGGTGTAGAATTAATCCAGGCACCGGACTTACCCGAATCGCGGATAAATCTTCTGAGCATTACGCGGTTGTCTTCTGCAGCAATGCCATGCTGTTCAAGCCATTCCTGTGCATTCAAAGGTTCATCTTCTTCGGTAAGCTCACGCACTTTACTGCAGGCCGGCAGCACAAAGGTTCCGGAAACACTTGCTTCGTTTTTACCCGAACGAATCTGTGAAACTTCGGCCTTGCCTCCAAGAAGGAATGAAAGCGCACCTATGAGTATGGATTTTCCCGCACCGGTTTCTCCACTAAGCACGGTAAAGCCTTTTTCAAATTCAAGAAAATCATTTTCTATGAGAGCAAAATCCTTTACGTTAAGTTCTTCAAGCATAAGGTTCACCCCTCCAGTTTAGTTTTGAACGAAGGGCGTTAAAGAATTTTTCCTGTGTACAGCAGATTAATTGTATTTTCTTATTGATGAGTTTGATTTCTATTTTATCGCCTTCCATAAGCTTAACAGGCTCAAGACCGTCTGCAAGCATGCGGATTTCTTTTGTGCGGCAAGGCTGAATATTTATTGAAAGGATTCCGTCAGGTCGTAAAACAATTGGTCTGCTCGAAAGTGAGAACGAATTGATAGGTGTCATAACAAGAGCATCCATGCCTGGATCCACAATTGGACCACCGGCAGAAGCAGAATAAGCAGTTGAGCCTGTCGGAGTGCAGATAATGACACCATCTGACTTGAGCTTACAAAGATGGTCACTGTCAAAAAGAACATCCATTGCAACTGTACGGGCAGTATGTTTTGCACTTATGACGATATCATTTAATGCAAGCTGTTCTGATTCAAGCTTTCCGTTGCGATAAAGCGTTGCCTTAAGCATGCATCTTTTTTGCAATGGAGCCTTACCGCTTAAGAACAGTTCAAGACTCTGCTGCCATTCATTCTGTTGAACAGAGGACATAAATCCAAACTGACCAAGATTTACAGGGAAAATTGGAACACCATATTTTACACAGTTTCTTGCAGCATACAAAACAGTTCCGTCGCCGCCAAGTGTGATGACAAACTCGTAATCTTTAAAAGGCTTGTCTTCGGCAAAACCGTCAAAGCTTAAAAAGTCGCAGTCAATTTTTTTAGACTGCAAAAAAAAAGCAATTTGTTTGGAAAGTGAAAGAGATTTCTTTTTACTTGTATTAATTATAATCAAAACTTTTTTCAACTTTCAAACCTCGATTTTTTAAGGCAATGTTCCAAGTACCTTTACAACCTTTGCAGCCTGAGCCTGTGTTAGACGCGGATAAAGAGGAAAATGTGCTGTTCTGAGCAAAAGTGACTTTGCATGAATACAGGTAGACGAAAGTTCATCCTTGAGCGCAATAACAGAACCTGCAAATGCAAGCTGAATTTCTATATCTTTTCTGGCAGTATAGGCTTTTACATCCTTGAACGAGCTGTTAAGAATGAGCGGGAATGAACACATTGTAGAAGCACCTTCCATATCGCGGGCAAAGGTTTTATGGCGCCCGATCATGCAGGAATGCTGGTACATGTTGAAAATCTCGCGGCGTGTAGTTTCGTTGCGGTTGAACTCCTTGAGCTGAACCCAGGCCAGAGCACTGTTGATATCAGGAAGAAGATCTGTAAGAGGAGCTTCGTCTGTAAACTTTTTGAGGATGAGCCATTCACGGCGGTTTGGAGCCATAAGGACTGCACCACCACCGGCTGTAATTACATCCTTTTCTTCCAGACCAAGAATTGAATATACACCGAATAATCCGGCTTTCTTTCTTGCATCCGAAACTGTACCGTCTTCGTTTTTAATTGCAACCGAAGCACCGGCACTCTGAGAAACATCTTCTATAACAGGAACGCCAAGAGCCATAATTGCTTCGTAATCCGGAAGAATGCCTTCTGTCTCATGAAGGAGAAGAAGTCGTCCACCGGCAAGCATACCCTGATGTACAATTTCTGCATTCACAAGTCCGTCTACTTCCTGTACATCAAGTACAAGAGGCTCATAACCAAGCGACTCTATAACCTGATAATGCCAGGCCGGAGCAAGTGCGGAAATCATAATTTTGGATTTAGGCTCCAGATCAAAGCATAAAAGAATATACTTAAGGGCAACAGCAGGACTGCGCAGCGCAACCGCACCATCACATTTAAAGAATTCTTTTACAGTCTGGATTAATCTTGCGTTTAACTCTCCAGGCCCGATTTTTTCATCTACCATGCAGGTTAAAACCGCATCCATTTCTTTTCTACGAATTGTTGAACTGTATGTTTGTATCATTAATTTAAATCTATAATTTTCTGTAATTCTTTTGCGTCAAATAACTTCCGAATATTGAGCATAATAAGATAACCGCTTTCTTCGCGGATAACACCCTCTATATATTCAGAACCAATACCAGTAAGCATCTGAGGAGGCTCTTTTACATCCTCAGCCTTTACAACCACAACTCTGGCAACCTTGTCGATGATGATGCCGATCTTATTGTTATCAATGTTGAGGATAATAAAACCGCCTTCAAAATCCATCTCTTCTTTATCGAGCGCCTTTATTCTAAACCGTTTATGTAAATCAATTATAGGAATGATTTCACCACGAAGATTAATGATTCCTTCTACGTAATAAGGAGCATTCGGAATAACACGCACATTCTGTAAACGAACAATTTCCTTTACATCCATAATGTTTACGCCGTATAACTCATCACCAAGCTGAAAAGTAACCAACTGGAATTGTGTTTCTTCTGCTGCCATATTTTCCCCCAAAGTATAAAATACTCTATCTCTTAATAATACTCCGAAAAACACAAATTTGCAACATAAAGTGTATTTACCACCTTATTAATCTACTGCAAACAGTGTTATACCGGTAATTTCCTTAATTCCTGCCTCCTTTAGTATGTTTGCACAGTTTTCAATGGTTGCGCCGGTGGTACAGACATCATCCAACAGCCATACCTTGTCCGGCAGCACACCATATGGCTTTAATTCCCGGGCAAATCTTGAATCACAGACCCTTTTGTAAGCATTTTTTGTCTGCCTGAAACGCCCTTCTCTATCAAGCTTTTTCTGCTCCTGCGTAGTCCGGCGTTCAAGAAGCCTTAGAATTTTAAAACCATAAATGTAATCAAGCAGATTGCATAATTCATCAATCTGATCCCATCCTTTTTCGCTGATTTTACCCTTTCTTGGAGGTACCGGAACAATAAACTTAGCTCCCTGTGCCTTAAGAAAACGGTTTAAAATACCGGCAAAAAAAGAAGACAAAGAACGTATCTCCGAAGATTTCCACGCAAACATAAGCTCTTTATTCCATAGTCTGTAGGAAAAAAGCGGAAACATTCTGTCCACATTCCGTATTACAGGATTTTCACGGCACTGCGTACAGATATCCTTTACACCAAGTAGTGTTTTTCCACAGATTCTGCAGCGGCACTGATCCATTGCCTGTGATACATCAAAAAACCTTTTCCTGCAGTCTCGGCACACAGGATAAATAAAAGACCTGTTACCGCACACAAGGCAGACTTCCCCGCCTGAAATGCAGTTAAACAGACATCTTAAGATTATCTTGACTCCCAAGGAGAGCAGAAAATAAAGCTTTTTCATATATATAGTTTTCAAAAAAACGAATGAAAATAGGAAGTAAATTTGAGAAAAATTTGAAAAAAGTTGATTTTTTTTGCGGATTTGCTCCGGATTACTGACCTGAAAGGTCTTTTTTCCATTTGGCCAGATATTTTAAGGCATCCATTGGAGTCATATTATCTGTATCGCAGGAAAGGATTTCGGAAATTATAATTTCTTCGTCGCTAAAAAGTCCCGGTGTCAAAGGAGCGGCGGCTGGAGAAGGAATGTCGCTTTCCATAACCGGTTTGTCCTGAGCAACTGCCTGTATATGTGCAAGAATAACATTTGCACGGTCAATTACAGACTGAGGAATGCCCGCAAGCTTGGCAACGTGAATACCATAGGAGTTTTCTGTAATGCCTTCGCAGACCTTTCGCATAAATACAACAGTTCCGTTTTCTTCGTTTATCTGCAGGCAAAGCTTTTTGAGGGCCGGATGCTCCATTCGTGTAAGCTCGTGATAATGAGTTGCAAAAAGAGTCTTACATTTTATCTGATCCAAAAGATATTCTGAAACAGCACGGGCAATAGCAAGTCCATCCTCTGTAGAAGTTCCGCGCCCTACTTCGTCCATAATTACAAGGGAACGGTTTGTAGCGGCCCGTAGGATATTTGCAGTTTCCATCATTTCTACAAGGAAGGTAGATTCGCCTCTGGCAAGATTATCGCTTGCACCTACGCGGCAAAAGATTCTGTCTACAATTCCAAGCTTAGCCTTTACGGCAGGAACATAGGAACCGGTTTGAGCAAGAAGCGCTATGAGGGCATTCTGCCTTAAGTAGGTACTTTTTCCCGCCATGTTTGGTCCGGTAATCAGACAGAACGAAGGAGCACTATCCCCTTCTGCGCTTATGGCTGTATCATTAGGAACAAACTCACCCTCAGGCAGATGTGCCTCTACAACCGGGTGTCTTCCTTCTGTAATTTCAAACACGGTGGACTTTACAATCTGCGGCCTTACCCATCTGTTGTGAATTGCAGCGTAAGCCAGAGAAGCAGTAACATCTGTAATTGCAATTTCGTCTGCGGTCTGTAAAAGGTACTGGATATGCTGCTTTAAAGTTTGTCTTACTTCCAGGAACAGGTCTCGCTCAAGCTCCAGTATCTTGCCCGAAGATTCGTTAAGCTGCATCTCAAGGCTCTGAAGCTTTTCTGTTGTATAGCGGTCGCCGTTTACAAGTGCACGCCTCATAATAAAATGTGCCGGTACACTGGAAAGCTTACCCTTGCTTACTTCTATAAAATAACCTGCCGCATTATTGTATTTAATCTTGAGCGTAGTAATTCCTGTTTTTTCTCGTTCTTCGGCTTCGTATTCTGCAAGCACCTTATTAAAGTTGTCGTGAATGCTGCGCCAGTGATCCAGTTCTTCGGACCAGCCCGGTTTAATAATGCCGCCGTCTGTTATCGAAGTAGCCGGGTCTTCAAGAATTGAATTCTGGATAAGCTCGACAATCTGTGTGGCAGTCTGAGTTTCTATAAAAGAAAAATCAAAATCTGAAAGATAATTTTTTATGTCGGTCCAGGCACTTATACTTACACGCAGAGCCTGCAGATCCTTTGGATGTGCCCTGTCCATTGCAATTCTTCCTGCAAGTCGTTCAACATCCAGGATAGAAGATAAATCATTCTGGAGCTTTGTAAGTAAGTCCTTGTTGTCGTAAAGATTTGTTATGCGGTCCTGTCGTTCGTAAATTGCATTGTAATCTGTAAGCGGAAAAAGAAGCCAGTTTCTCAAAAGTCTTGAACCCATGGCAGTGCGGGTAAAGCTAACACATTCAAGCAGAGAAAAGGCAGGAGTTCCGTCGCGCATGTTTTCTGTAATTTCCAGATTGCGGCGGGAAGAATCATCCATTATAAGAAAGTCAGAATCAGAATACTTTGTAATTTCGTTGATATGAGGAAGTGAGGCATTTGTTGTCTTGTCCAGATAATCAAGCAGAAAACCGGCCGGAGCAATTTCGGAATCTGTTTCTTCAAGGCCAAAGGATTTAAGGCTCAGTGTATTAAACTGGCTCAAAAGCCTTTTGTAAGAAGTTTCAATATTAAAGTCCCAGTCAGGATAATAAGAAACAGAAATATTTGTATCTGCAGCAAGCACAGACTGAATGTCCTGATTAGTTTTTAAGGAAACAGGCAGAAGGATTTCTCTTGGCGAACATCTGTTTATTTCCTTGGAAAAGTTTTCCTGCATTTTTACAGCAGGCCAGGAGGTAGCCTTGAACGAAGAAGTTGTAACATCAATAAAAGCAAAGCCAGCCCTTCCCTTGACTACACACATGGCAGCAAGATAATTAGCCCTGTTTCCTTCCAGATATTCTGCTTCTACCGCAGTACCAGGAGTTATGATTTCTACAACTTTGCGTTCTGCTATGCCTTTGCCTGCTTTTGGGATTTCTCCAACCTGTTCGCAGATTACAATTTTTTTACCAAGCCTTAAAAGACGTGCAATATAAACCTTGGCTGCGTGATATGGAATGCCGCACATAGGCTGACTTGCCCTATGCGTAAGAGTAAGATTTAAAAGACGCGAAACTTCTACGGCATCTTCATTGAACATTTCGTAGAAGTCTCCAAGTCTGAAAAATAAAACTTCGTTTTTATACTGCTGCTTAACCGAGCGGTATTGAACCATCATCGGTGTAAGACTCTGTGCTGCCTCTTCCATCCGCAGGTTTACTCTCTTTTACAAGCCAAGTCTCTGAATAACCTGGTCGGTAATATCTACGGAATTACTGTACCACAAGATTGAATTAGAAGCCTGCAGGCTCAAAATCATACTGTAACCGCCGCTTTCTGCAATCTGGCCAAGTGTGTTATACAGCTTTTTGTAAAAGTCATCAGAGGTCTGCAAAGATTTGAGCATAGATTCAAGCTCTACGTTCTTTGCATTTGTATATTCAGTAAGGAAATCTGTCTTCTTTGTAATTTCAGATTCAACACGAAGAGCAGCAGAATCATTTCCGTTCTTTTCGTATTCAAGCTTTTTCTGCTGCAAGGATTTAAGCTCATCGGTGCGCTTGTTAATTTCTTCCTGAAATTCAGCCTTCTTTTTTTCATAGTTTCTTACAGGTGCAGAGTTGGTAAAATAAACGCTGTATACCTTAGAGGTATCTACAACACCAAACTTTGTAATCTGCTGTGCCATCAATGCTGTAGAAAAAAGGCATGTAAGCACAAATACCACAAAAATCTTTTTATTCAAAGTCTTCATTTTATATCCCCGTATATTTTATTTTATCTGTTTACAATATTGAATGAAAGAACAAACTGATATGGTGAATAGCCGTTCTTTCCGCCCCATACAATCTTTCCGTCCCTAACCTGATATCTGAATGTAAACAACAGGTGGAGCGGGAACTGCTGCATAAGGAAGCGAACTCCAGGACCCATACTAAAGTAAAAGTCGTTGAGCGAAAGATCTGTGAACAGCTGGCCAACTTCAGGCTTAACTGCAACAGCATCGTGGAACAAATCTATACCAACAACACCAGGAACAATCGGGAATCTGATTTCGGCCTGTGTATTCCACAAAACCTTACCCTTTGTTTCTGCAGAGCGGTAAAGCTCAGACCATCCGCGTCCTGTAAACATACCGTCGATATATGGCTTGTTAGAGTCGCTTATGATTGAGTTATTGATTGGGAACAGCATTGTAAGTCCTGTGTACAATGCAAGTACTCCCTTAAAGGAATCCTTTTCGTTAAAGTGAATGTCAAACAATGTAAGGTAGCCTTCGAGCTTGGTCTCTGAAGTAAAGAAGAATTCTTTTTCAAGAACAGGAATGAGTCCGTTCAAAGAAAGCTTCTGGCTTGCAAACCATCCCTTAGAAGGATCGTAGTTAATGTCGCGGCCATCCATAGAGAAGCTTGTCCACAGGATGTTGGAAATACCAAGGCGGTTTTCGAACATTGAGATTGCAGAGTCTGTAGGAATATTTGTCTGAGCATCATACTTATACTTTGTAACTGTATTGTTCAAACCACCCGAAAGAGAAAGGATTGCAAAGGTTGGTGTCCATCTTCTTCCCAAGGCACTTCCAAGCGAAGCAGAGAAACCTTCGTAATCTATATAGTAATGAGACTGATCAAATACACCGTTGGTCTGATATGCCATTATAGGTGTTGAATTGTTTGTATGAGAAATAGAGAAGCTTTCGCTGAAGGAAATAGGAAGGTCTCCTATCCAGCCCTGTGAATAAGAAAAGTCGAGTGACTGATTATTCTTGGCAAGGTTTATGGTTGAAGAAATTGATTTACCTTCTCCAAAGAGGTTTGTGTTTCCGATTGTAAAATAAAGAGAAACCGGAAGATCGTTTGGTTCCTTAATCTGAGAGAAGCTCATACCAAGGTTCATGGAAATTGTAGGACCTTCTTCTACAGAGAAAACAAGATCCAGAAGATTTTCTTCGGAGCCCTGGGTTACATCCGGAACAATGTTAGAGAAGTACTGCAGGTTGAACAGGTTTCGCATACCCGAAATAATTTTATCGCGGGAGAATACATCACCCTCTTCCAATGGAATTTCTCGTTTAATTACATAATCCTTTGTTTTGTTGTTACCCTTGATGATGATGTTTTCTACGTGGCTACGGGCACGCTCTTCAATTACAAGGTTATAAGAAATTTCTTTTCGGTCAATGTCTTTTGCAGGTACAGGATAATAACCGTTGGACATATAACCTGAGTCATAATAAAGAGATGTAATTGCGGCAATACCTTCTTCAAATTTTGTAAGGTTAAAGATTGCTTCTTCCTTAAGCTTCATGCAGGCCATAATTGTTTCCGTAGAAAAAATCTGGTTACCTGTTACGGTAAGTCCTGCAAATTTATACTGGGCACCTTCCTGAATTACAAAGGTAATGTGCATGTCAGTACGCTGCTTTTCTTCGTTCTGAACTGAATCAATCTTAACGTCAAGAATAGAAGCATCAATATAACCGCGCTCGTTGTAATAGCTTATGATTGTTTTTTTATCCTGCTCCAGAGAAGTACTCTTAAAAGCACCGTCCCTCAAAAAGCCAATTTCCTTGAGGGAGATTTTACCCTTAAGTGCACGTTCAGAAACAATGGAGTTACCTGTCATGTGGATTTCGCTGATTACGGTATTTTTTCCTTCGACAATATTATAGGTAATTACAACACCGTCTTCCTTGCGTTCCACTGTATGTGTAATTTTTGAATCAGAATAACCCTTGTCGATATAGTGCTCGCGTATAAGGCGTTCATCAATCAAGGTTTTGCTTTCGTTGTAAATGTCGCCGGTTTTGGTTTTGACACATTCTCGAAGCTCACCGTTACGAATCTTGCTGTTGCCTTTAAATTCAATTTTGGCAACCTGAGGATATTCAGTTACGGTAAAAACAAGAACAACCTTTTCCGGATCCTTGTCAGGCTTGGCATAAGGTTCTATATCTTCAAAAAAGTCCAGGGCATAAAGTCTGTCCAGGATCTCTGCATATAATTCTTCGGTAAAGGGCTGACCTACAAACGAACTTGTAACACCCGTTAATTCAGATTTTTTTACGCTTCTAAGTCCTTCAAATTCAATCTTAGAAACAGGATGATCCCAGAACCAGTCCGAATCCTCCTGTGCTGTTATTCCTGCAGCAATAAAAATCATTAAAAAAATGCTCAAAAGATGTCTGCGCATGTTAACTCCTAAAAATCACTTTTTAAAATGTAAATTTCCATGAAAGCGAAAGCGATGTATCCGGTACATAAGATTTAAATTTGAGGCCAGGAGTAAGATCCCACGCCATATCCCATCTTATGTTCATAACAGGAAGTTCAAGCTCCAGTCCAAATTCCGGCTGGAAAAGAAGTTTTCCTGTAGATAAATAGTCTGTATCCATATAATCTGGGGCAGACATATTGAGCATTGCGTCTACATACAATGCGCTTCCTATGTACTTACCTATATAAACAGTTGAGTTATCAAAGAAGTTACCGATTGAAACCTCTTTCGTCTTATTTCTTTGTGTACTCATGTTAACGGTATTCTGTAATATATTAGTACGTACTGAAAATATATCAAAATTCAGCAAGTCTCGCAACTTGTTTTCTATTCCACGTGCTACAGTTGACTGAAGATAATAATCTCCGGCAGAAAGGAAGAAATCTCCTACAGAATCTGAGTCTGCAAGGACAATCTGGCCCATAAGCAGGCGGATTTCGTTTTCGGATTTAGGCGGAACAGAAGAGAATCTAGGGTTAAAATCAAGCAGATACTGGTTTTCGGCAGAAAGAATAATGCGTACTGTCTGTCCCTGGCTGTCTCGTTCGCGGGTTTCGGCCCTTATTGTTACCAGCGGATTTGCAATATCCGACGGATTGAACTTGATGTTTCCTTCTTTTATGTAAAAGCTTCGGTTTAAGTAGGCAACGTCGCCTGATTTTAACTGAAGCTGACCGTCCAGCTGGTACATATTTACCGAAGTATCAATTTTACAGGTAATATTTGTGTGCGGAACAAATACACATCTTAAAAGCGGGTCAAAGTTGAGCGAAGAATGGGTTCCAAGCTTAAGCTTAAGATCTGTAGTTACGTTTATTGGCTCTGCGTTTGAAGCAGACTGCATGTTGCCGTTTGACAATTCCGTAATATTAGAAACGATATTCAGGTTTTCTACAAAAACATTACCGGTAAGGTCAAGGTTATTGTTTTCAAAGACAACGTTCATATTACATTCTGTTTCGCCGTCAACTTTTAAAAGCGGGCTCTTAAACTTTAAAGGAACTGTCTGATTTTCGAGTGTAGAAATGCCCATGTCAAAATGATCTACTGTCCATTTGTTAAGGTAGGTATGAGAATTCATTTTGAACTTTGGTGTATTTTTGAGCTTGTAAACAGATTCAGAAACTGTAAATTCGTTGTTGGAAGCAGTTATGAGGATCTTTTCTGTAGAGATTTTCTGATTGAACAGGAACGGCAGCTGGAACACCGGATTTGAAATGGAAACAGCGCCCTTAAAGTCCGGAGTATCAAAACCGCCGCGCATGGAGCCCGAACCTTTTACAATACCCTGCTCCACAGTAATTACATCGTCGAGTGTAAGGTTTTGCAAAAGCTTTGGCAGATTGATGTTTATGTTGGACATTCTTATAAGCATATCGTTTTTGTTGAACTGTCCTGTAATATCTGTAGAAACAATATCGCCCATTCTCCACGAAGCAAAAAGTCCGTCTGCGCTGCTAAAGGTTCCAAAAACACCAAAGTTATCAGAAGTATAAAACGAAATAAAATCCTTAGTGTAATTAACAGAGATGTCAAACGGAACAGGATTTTTGAACAGGGTTCCGCTCATGCCGGGGCACGAAAGCTTTGCGGTAAAGGTAAGCGGAATTAGTGAATCTTCTGCAAGATATGCCTCCCCCACAGAAAGGGTCAAAGGCATAACAATGCTCTTTTCTCCCGGTACTGTAAACAGCGCATTAAACTGTCCCGAAAAATCATCGAGCGAGGCGTTACCGGTAATATCCGTTACATTCCAGTTGTTACCGTTTACAACAAAGTCGTTGAGCGAAAGTTCCCGCTCCTCAAGTACTACAGAACCCGAAGAAGAAATAATGTCTTTTTCTACAAGCAGAGTAAGCTTCTGGATGGAAGCAGTGGCATACGGGTGCTCCAGGGTGCCGGAAACATACAGACTGGCGTTCAATTCGTTATTATCATTTCGTACGTTCAGGAATCGGTTCAGGCTGAAATTAGAAATTTCTGCCATGACATTAAGATAAAGCGAATTAAAGATATTATCCGAAGTAAGCGGAATTGCATCAGGATTTGAAACAGCAGCATCAATAACTACGCGTTCTTCTGTCATGGAATCCTTAAGGTTCATCTGAACACCGGCAGAGCTGAAAAGTCCGTTATCAATATTTATCGTAATGTCTGAATTTCCGCGCAATGAAGAATACAAATCTGTATAGGCAATGGAATTAATCTGGGCACCGTATCTTGTACCGCTTCCCGAAATTTCCAGACGAGGATTGATTGAAGTATCAGGCGAATCTTTTTCAATCTGGAAATGAGTAAGGTTTACTTCAGGTCCCTGCTGCTCGTTATATTCAAAGTCTGTGTTTACAGAAAATATGTAGGTGGAGTTTCCTGCAACAAATGGAATACCGGTACAGTAGGCATAGCCGCCAAGCTTTTTGTCCTTACCCATTCTGAGCTCTGCATCCATTCCGTAGTCGCCTGAAAGTGTAACAACCTCTGGCATAATTGTTCCCGAAAAATGATACGGGATGGAAGAAGAAATTATATCCACAGTGTAAAATTTGTCAGGTGAATCAGGCATGGAATCAAGCGATGCAGTTGCTTCCAGCGCTACAGGTCCGTAAATCATGTTAAACCTGTTGAGCTGAATTGACTGTTCATTGCCGTTGATTGCAACAAGGAAAAGCTGATCATCTTTAACGGTGTTAGCAAGGACGAGGTACGGAATGTTATAGGACATTGATTTTAAGTCCGTAGAAAAATAAGCGTCGCCGGAGAAAACATAATTTGCAGCCATTGCCGAAGCATTTTCCACAGGCTGTGCCTGCTCCGGTGGCAGCACCTGCTTTGCAATTCCAAGAATTGTATCCAGATAAATACTTTCCAGAGAAAGACTTGTCTGAAGATAATTTGAAGCAGTAAGGAAGCTGCCGTCTGCCTTTATGATTCCCTGGGCATCCTGGTCCATATGGGAGTAATCGTTAATTTCAAAATCAAAATCTATGGAGTCGGCCTGAGGCATTACCCTTGCCTGCATGGCTGTAAGCGATTTGTCGCCAATGTATACCTGCGGCGAGAACAGCATAAAGCCCGAAGAAGCCAGCGGGTCAAAATAAATTTCTGTAGAAACAGGTGTACCGTTTGGCAGTATGTATTGTCTTAAATCTGCAATACCGCTAAGCTGCAGGGTTTTGTATATAAGCGAAAGCTCCACGTCTGCACTGCAGTTTTGTCCTTCCACATTAAACTTTTCGACAGTAATGCCGCTGTCGTTTCCGGTAAGCGAATAATTTATGTTTGCAGTCCCGGGAATTAAGCCGTCCGGAACAAGGATTGAACCGCCTGAGCTGTAACGCAAAGCCTGTGTGCTTACATTGCAGAAAAGATTTGCAGAAAGAGTAAGCGAAGTATCGCGCAGAATACTCAAAAGCTTTTTGTCTGCCCCGGAAGATAAAACAGAAATTGGATTTAAGTTTTCTGTCTGAACGCTTGCCTCCATGATGTTGTTATTAAGGTCATAGGCAAAGCGCACATTCATAGGAAATACATTCTGAACGGTTCTTAACAAAAACTGCCGCTTGTTGTACGAAAGCAGAAAGTTTAATTTGTTGAGCTTGTATTTGTCCTGCGAAAAATTTGAAAGCGTAATGTTGGCAAAAGAATCGTCCAGGGCACTGGTTATGGTACCGCTTAAGGCAACGTCACCCTTTGTGTTTACGACGTTGGAATATTTAACGTTCATGTTGCTCTTGATATTAAAATCTACTGCTTTTTTATCACGGGTATTTAAAACTCTGATTTCCCTGACCATCAGGGAAGCATTTAGAGCATCATCATCATATTTCATTACTGCATTTTTGACCGAAATATTGGGGGGAATATAATCCATGATCATACTCACCTGATTATACAGTTCGGTTTCGTCAAAAGGAGGTTTTTCTTCTCCTTGCGGCGGGGCACCGGATTTTTCCAGAACCATTTTCTGAATAAAATCGCTCAAGGCCTGTATGTCCGCTTCTACACCGTCGGCAACAACACCACGGACAATTGAATCAAACTCGCCCTTTAACAGCGCAATGAATCTGTACTTAATGTGAACCGTCTTAATTCCGGCAAGCTGTTTTCCGCTGCTGTCCAAAACCTTTATGTTTTTAATTCCAAGGTTTGCAAGTATGGACGGAGAAATGGAATCGTAAGAAAGCGTGAGCCCCGTAGAACCGGTAAACTCTGAACCAAGCTTACCTGCATAACGGTCTATGATAGTTTCCAGCCTGCGGTATACGGGAATTGCAAGCAGCAGGGTTACCGTCATAATAACGAGAAAGATTCCAATGCTTATTCTTGTAACAAGAGAAAGCTTTTTCATTACCCTTTGCTTACACCTTCCTTAAAATATCAAGTGGTTTTTCCTTTCCTGCCTTTACAGACGGAATTATGGAAACAAATAAAGCCAGCAGTACTGTTGCAATACAAATGATGAAGACCTGTGCAAACGGCAGATTTACCGGAATATCCTGAAGATAGTAAGCCGGATCCATAAGACGGATTGCCTTAATTTCTTCTACCGGTACTCCCGCAATAAGATAACCTGCCCTTGCAAATAAATTTACTGCTTTTTCTATATATTTGACAATCTGATTTGCATTTACAGCCGCTAAAAGTCCAAGAGGAAGTCCTGCGGCAAGTCCACCTATTCCACAGGTAATGCCTGTAATTATAAAGGAAAGAGTTATTTCCGACGGAGAAGCACCAATGCTTTTGAGGATGGCAATTTCCCTTCTGCGTTCCATAACAAGCATTACGATTGCCGAAGAAATATTAATGGAAGCAACCAGTACAATAAGAATCATTACAAAAACAAGCATTACCTTGGTTGAAGAAAAGTTTTCAAATTCGGCTTCGTGAACCTGGCTCCAGCGGTAGTAATTTGCATATTTTCCGTATTTAGTTTTGAGCTCCTTTTGAATACGCACCAGGTCCGGTGAATAGGCATCGGGGGTGTCAATCATTACTGTAAAGGAAGCATTTTCTATTGAAACAAACTGCCAGGCGGTTTCCAGAGAAACAAATACCCACAGCGCATCAAGCTCCTGGTAGCCCGAAGAAACAATTCCCGCAACCTTAAAGGAAGTAAGCTTTGGAGACTGTTTTCCTTCGTTTGTTTTGATTGTGATTATCCTGAAGGTGTCGCCGGTATGCAGATCCAAAAGCTCTGCCATTTTCTGGCCTATTACCGCATGTTTTTCGTCTATATGAGATACGTCGCCCTCTAAAACTGTAAAAAGCTTTTTAAAGGCAGCGTTCTTTTCAAAAATATCTGAATCAAGCGCACGCAGCTGGGCACCGGTACGCATTTTTTTACCTGCAGCAAGGGCTGTAATTCCCATTTCGGGATAAACTTCGTTTACACCCTGCACTGTCTTAAACTGCTGTGCCCATTCTATATAAGTTTGAGCAGAGGAAGTTTCTTTAAGTCTTGTAGACACATACGCCTGAACGTTACCGGAAGCAAGCCCAATAATTCTGTCTGTCATTCCCTGAATCATTCCGTTTGTAATAGAAAGCACTACAATAAGAGGAATGATGCTTAACCCTATACACAATAAAGCGCCCCACAAGCTTCTTCTTGCAGAAGATTTTTTTTCGGAACGGGGAAAAATAAGGCTTTTTGCAAACATCATGGGAAATCTAAAGTTCATTTACCGCTTCCTATATTACAGTTTCCTGCAGTCCTCCGTTCACAATTCTAAAGCAGCTGCCGCCTTTTTTTGCAAGCGACAGATCATGAGTAACCAGAATAAGTGTCTTATTATATTTTTCTACCATTGAAAAAAGCAGGTCGCCTATAAGTCCTGCGTTGGCAGGGTCCAGGTTCCCTGTAGGTTCATCGGCCAGAATAAGCTCGGGATTATTTATAAGTGAACGTGCTACTGCAACCCTCTGGCGTTCCCCTCCAGAAAGCTGAGAAGGAAGATGATCCTTTCTGTCATAAACCCCGACATCGTTCAAAAGCTGTGCGGCCATTTCTTCTGCCTGTTTTTTTGGAACACCTGCAATGTAAGCGGGCATAAATACATTTTCCAGAGCCGAAAAATCCTTGAGAAGATAATGAAACTGAAAAATAAGTCCAAGGAACGACGACCTGTATTCTGCAAGCTCTGCTTCGTTCAGGCTTGAAATATCCCATTTGCCCGCAATTACGGAACCGGAGGTTACCTTGTCTATACCTCCAATGATATTGAGCAGTGTACTTTTACCGCTTCCGCTTTCTCCTACAATTACAAGCTTGCTTCCTTCCTTAACGGTAAGATTAAGGTCTTTGAGAATGGTCAGTTTTTCGCTGTCCGAAACATAGGTTTTTTCCAGATTTTTAATTTCTACTATATTATTCATGGTGAAGAACCTCCGCAACAGTCATCTTAAGTACATTACGGCTTGCAGCCCAGGAAGCAAACAGCGGCGAAGCCATGCCGAACAGTGCAATCATTACAACTTCCCTAAAGAAAATGCGTGCCGGAATATTTGCATATACGGCATAGGAAGAATTTTCCTGCACATATATAAGGTTTGCATGATTAAATACCGCAGTTACCGCATATTGAAGCCAGTACATAAGTCTGGCAGCCATATTAAACATAAACTGAGTGTTTACACTTATAAGCAGTCCAAGGATTACTCCAAAAAAGGCACCTATTGCCCCGGTTGTAAGTCCCCGAACTATAAAGATTGTCTTTATGTCTCTATTTTCGGCACCAATTGCAGAAAGAATTGCTATTTCGCTTTTTCTTTCAAAAACAAGACGGCGCATACCGTTGTAGATGTTTACACCTACTACCACAAAAATGAGTGCAACCAGTAGCAGCAGCATGTTTTTTTCTATGCGCAATGCCCCGAAAAAGGATTTATTATAATCTCGCCAGGACTGCAGCTGGGCATCTTCAAACGCTTTATTTATAGAAGAAATGGTGATTGCGTCGTCCTGCGAGTCCTTGAGCTTAATTCCGTAAAGCTTTTCTGCAGCCTTGCCAAAATTATCTTTTCCATCCTGCAGATTAATAAAGCAGTAAGAAGAGTTGATGTCAGAGTAGCCGGTTTTAAAAAGTCCTTTTACAATAAAATTACGGTCGCCGCTCAAAAGTGAAACATCTGAACCGCCGCTCAAAACCAGAAGGTTTACCGTTTCGCCAACTTCTACACGGAGCTTTCGGGCAAGTGTATAACCAAGCACTATTGAATTGCTCTGGCTAAGGTCAAACTTTCCGCCTATCATTTCCATTTCGTGAGAAAAACCTGCGTCCTTTTCGTAAATATCCGGCTCTACTGCCCTGATGATTGCGGCACTTTCGTGACCTTTTTCGTTGGTCATAAGAGTCTGGGCTTCGTAAAACGGAGTGATTGAAATTACGTTTTTGTTTGCAAGGCAGGTATTTATAAAATCAGCTTCTTTTTCTTCTGTAACACCGCTTCCTCTTATATGATAGGACGAAACTTCCATGATTGCGTCAATAAAGTTCATCTGAAAGCCGTTCATAATGCTCATTACAGTAATAAGTGTCATTACTCCAAAGCAAATTCCCAGGGTTGCAAGAACAGAAGTTACGGCTGAACGTCCCTTGCGGTCTACTCTGGCAAAACGGCCGGAAACTGTGCGGATCCATTGTAATTTAGCAAAGAAATTTCTTCTTTTATTCATAGTATTTCACCCGTTTTTCCGTTCCGTTATATATATATACGTCCTTTTTCTTGGCGTAATCTTCGTAATAAGTTGTTACACTGGTCCCAGGCTCAAACACTATCAGGGTTGAATAATTACCCTTTGATTCGTATTTGGTCTGCATTTTAAGAACACCGTCTTCATAAAGCTCATAATCAGGCGGCATTTTCTGATTTTCTTCCGATTCTTGGCTTTTATCTGCTTTATTATAGTAGAAAATCTCTTTTTTTTCACTTTTATTCTTTAGTTTTCCAGACTTATCATAGGTATAATCCACACTAATCTGGCTTGTAATTCGTTTCTTGTCATCATATTTCCAGTCAGTTCTGTTTATAAGGCTGCTGAGCTTTTTGTTCTCTTTATCCTCTTTTGAATATTTTTCGGCTTTTATAACTAAACCATTTTCATCAAAAAAAGAAACAATTCTTGCGCTGTCGTTTTCAATATTTTTTCTGCGAGGGTTACGGGACTGGCCTTCATATTCATAGGTTTCGGTACTTGTAAGTGTAGAATCTTCTACCGAAGCCATTTTCCAGTACTGCTTTTTAATAAGGCGATGGCTCTGGTCATAAAAATATCGTACTGCATTTTTATCAGAAAAATGAACCAGCACCTGTGTGTCCAGCAGAGACTGTGGAATAAAGCGCTCGTTACCAAACTCAAGAATTCTAAGCCTGCCGTAGGAATCTAAAAGTGTTTTTTCTACAGACGGCGTGTTGTCTGCTGTCTCTTGTTCTGTTTCCGGGGTTTGAGGTATTTCTTCCTGAACGTCTGTTTCCAGAAGGTCCAGAACCTCCTGACCGTAACGCATTTCTTCCATGGAAAAAAGCAGGAACTCTACCCACGAACCGTTATCACACTCGCCGCTGTAAAAGCCTGCAGAATCATAAAGGCCCGTGCATTCCGGGTAAAGCTTTTCAAAAACATATAAGGTACTGCCTCCCTGCAGGACAGGGCGCATCATAAGGCGCTTAAAATATTGAGGGACCTTGTCGTTTTGTATCTGCGTAAAAATATACTGCTGGTAGTTCTTGTTAGGCACAAATATTTTTGCCGGCTTTTTTTGAGAACAGGAACATAATGTAAGAACCAGTGCAATAAGGCACGCAAATATTTTCTTCATTCTATAAACCTAAGAATTCGTCTATATATTCCTCTGCTTTAAATACGGCAATATCTTCGTATTTTTCTCCTGTACAGATATAGGCAACAGGAATGCCAAGTTCTTTTCCAATGGAAACAGCTACACCACCCTTGGCCGTTGAATCGTATTTTGTCATGATGATTGCATCTACACCTACGGCTTCGTTAAATACTTCTGCCTGGCGCAGTGCATTCTGGCCGGTTGTTGCATCTATAACGATGATTTTTTTATAGCAGTCTGGGTCGGCCTTGAGCTCGCAGGTACGGTTAATTTTCTGAAGCTCGCGTACAAGATTTTCTTTATTGTGAAGACGGCCTGCAGTATCTGCAAGAACAATCCCTCCGTTCTTGGCCTTTACGGCATCTGCGGCATCAAAAACTACAGCAGAAGGATCAGAACCATGCTGATGGCTTACAACCCTTATACCGATTTTTTCTCCATGCATTGCAAGCTGTTCAATTGCAGCGGCGCGGAAGGTATCTGCCGAAGCAAGCACTACATTCTGCTCGCCGTTCTTTGCAAGCATGTTTGCCATTTTTGCAACAGAGGTAGTTTTACCAACACCGTTTACTCCAAGAATCATCCAGATGTTTGTTTTGCCCGGTTCAGGTTTTAGCTCCACAGCTTTTACACATTCAAGCAACAGCTGTTTTAATTCCTGCATAACCTGGTCCTGGTCCTGAACCTTTTTCTGCCTGCATACTTTTTCAAGCTCTTCTACAAGCAGAAAAGCAGTCTTGGCACCTATATCTCCTTCTACAAGGATATCTGTAAGCTCTTCATAAAATTCATCATCAATTGCAGATTTTTTCTTAAAAAGCGAAAGGAATTTTTCTCCAAATGTTTTTTTCATACAACAACCTCTTTATTCTTCAATGACTATAGCTTCGTCAACAATTTCCTGGTCTGGTTCTTGGGCAGCAGCTTCGGCAACTTCTTCCTGAGCCGGCGCTTCTGACTCTGCGGTAGACGGAACAAAATCGTAAGTAACTTTTGTACTCACAGGAAGCACGCTGTCTGCTGCCTTAAAATATCTGTACAGCTCATACACAAGCCAAACCCCGCAGGCAATGGAAACTCCGGTACAAATGTTAGATGCTAAAATCCATCTGTTTGCGGTCTGAATACCTTCGTGGTAATTTTCAACATCAGTATAGGCCGACTCCTGCCCCAGTACAGTTTTATAGTTTTTTACAATTCCCTTTGTGACAATCGATGGCACAAGAGAAGTTACGAGCATACTGTAAGACAGGTACATCTGCCTTCTGCGCTTTTCTATAAAATCACTGTGGTCAATCGGATTAACCTTTACAGTATAAAGGGCTCCGTCCGTAAGCTTCTTTTCATTCAGGCTAAAGAACGAAGTCTGTTTTTCATCTACTATAAACTGACCCAGAATTGTTTTTCCGTTTATTGTAATCTGCGAAGTTTCTTCATCAAGCTTTTGCGCACCAACGCCATTAACCAGAAAATCTCCTTCCATCGGCTTGAGCGGCTTTAAAAAGATTTGATGAGGAATTTCTTTTTCCAGCTCTACATTAATCTCGTAGGTTTTGTCGCCTTCAAAAAAATATGTGGTACCGCAGTTACGATAGCCCGGGGCAACAAACTGAATAAGGTGAACTCCGGAATCGATTGTAATTTCGCCGTTGATATCTGTAAAAAGAAGATCATCAATATAAAGGCTCAAATCCTGGACAGCTTCCTCGGGAGCCGCCGTAATCCTGATTACCGAAGGCAGGGCATTTACAATTGCCGGCGAAATCTGCCTTGCAATGTTTGAAGAAATATAATCTGCATCATCAATGGAACCAATCTCGGTAATATAGCAAATTACTTTTGCGCCCGGGTAAACACGCGCCTGCACAGAAACAGACATGTATTCCTGGTAGGCTGTAATTGTTCCGGTTATAAGGCATCTTATGCCCGCAGAAATTACTTCCTTTTGAAAAGTCATACTGTCAATACCGGCAAGCTCTGCCTGCTGCGAACACTTAAACAATTCAGAAATATTTTTATTGTACAAAGAAATTTTTTCTATCTGCGGCTGAGTAGTCGTCGCATAAGTGCGGTCATATTCTTTCTGCTTTTCTATGTTTTCCTTAAGCTTTTCTTTAAGCTCGTTTATTTTCTTTTCCTGCTGTGCAATCTGGCGGTTCAATTCTCCCTGGCTGTAATTGGCAAGCACAAGGCTATCCCTTCTTTTTACTTCGGAAGAAAGCTGCAGAAAAAGAGAAGCCCTGTTCTGTCTGGTTTCGTAAAGCTCGCGCTGGGCAAGCTCATCCTTAGGAACATTGCGAAAAAGTCCTGAGCTCAGCTTTTCCAGAATTAAAGACGGCAGAGTCTGGGCAACACCTTCGGAAACTGAATCTGACTGCCCGCGGTTAAATGAAAACTTCTGGGCCGCAACAATCCATTCAGAATTGCCCGCACCAAAAAGAGAAGATGATAAAACTAACAGGATAAATAATCCAGTAAGATTAAACTTCCTCGTCATCGTCCCCGGCTCCGTCCATCGGAAGGCCTTTCCATTTTGCTACAAGGTAAGCATTCATAAAGTCATCAAGATCACCATCCATTACACCCTGGATATTTCCTACGGAATACTTGGTTCTGTGATCTTTTACCATAGTATATGGACAGAAAACATAGGAACGGATCTGGCTGCCAAAAGAAATATCCTTCTTTTCTCCGGCAAACTTAGAGTTCTCCTTTTCCTTTTGTTCCCTGTAATATTCATACAGACGTGCCTTGAGCATATTCATACAGGACTGTCTGTTCATTATCTGGCTTCGCTCGCTCTGGCAGGCAACAACAATACCGGTTGGAATATGGGTAAATCGTACGGCCGAGTCTGTTTTGTTTACATGCTGGCCACCCTTTCCTCCTGCGCGGTAGGTATCTACACGGAGGTCTTCCGGCTTTATGTCAACTTCGATTGTATCGTCCAGAACAGGATAAACATATACAGAAGCAAAGCTTGTATGACGGCGTGCATTTGCGTCAAATGGAGAGATTCGTACAAGACGATGAATACCGCCTTCGCCCTTGAGGTAACCGTATACAAAGTCTCCCGAAATCTGTATTGTTATTGATTTGATTCCGCCTTCTGCTTCAAGCTCGTCCAGGACTTCTGTCTTGTAGCCATGACGTTCGGCCCAGCGCAGATACATACGGCTAAGCATAAATGCCCAGTCGCAGGCCTCTGTTCCGCCGGCACCTGCATGTACGGTTAAGAAGGCATCGTTCTGGTCAACCTCTCCGGAAAGCAGATTTAATATGTTCAGTTTTTCAAATTTCTGTCTGGCAGCGTCATACATAGAACGAACTTCGTCTTCTTCGTCCTGTCCGCCGGATTCCGATGCAAGTTCAAACATTGCATCCAGATCGTCCATATCTTTTAAAAGCTCCCGCCATGGTTCCACACGATTTTTGAGCCTGCGGACCTGAGCCATAACTTTTTCGGCAGCCTCATGATCATCCCAAAAGCCCGGAGCTTCAGAAAGCTTCATTTTTTCTGCAATAGATTTATCAATGGCGTCAGAGTCAAAGACGCCCCCATACATTCATTATTTCTTCGCGTAATTCTTCTATAGGTATTTTGATTTCTTCTAACATACCTTTAGAATATCAATTATAAGAGAATTTTACAACACAGTTTTGGGCGTCAAAGCCTAGCGTGGCTGAACAGTACCCCTGCGGTTTACAGGCCAGAATCTGTAGCCGGGTTTACCGATAATAAGCTTTTTGCTTACATAATGAGGTTCCATCTGCGACTCATAGGTCATGGAAAGCGGGTCATCGGCAGTAAGGGCTGCTTCAAATTCCTTGGCTGAATGACGGAAATCAAGCGAATTAAAGCGGTTGTCTCCCATCATAAAGTAACTGTCCTGAGGAATATAGTTTGGTTTACCGTCCGGATCGCTTGCAGGGAATACCGGCATATTGCGCAGATCCAGAAGTCCCCTTATGTACCAGTCAATATACTGAATCTGTTCCATAAGGTCGGCAATAACACTGTCGTTTTCAATGGCAGAAAGTGAAGTACTGCTTCTCATGAGTGTTGCGGCACGTACAACCATTTCTCCGTAAAGCATTTTTGCCATTACATTAAGTCTAAAGTTGCTTTCGGCATAAGGGTCTCTTGCCTTGTCGACTGAATCGCACCAGGAAGTCATAAATTTTTCAAACCACTTATAACCGTCTTTGGTGTTCATAATTATTCTGGTTTCGTCTGCAAAGTTCATGAACAGATCAAGCTCGCTCAACGAAGGTTCTTCAAAACTTGTAAGCAGGTTTTCAGAAAAAGAAAGGCCTTTCATATTGCGTACAAGCTCTTTTGCCCTGAAGGAGGCAGCCTTTAAGTCATAGTTACGGCGCTTTTCTTCAAGCTCAAGAATCTTTTCATACTGTTCAGCAGCAGATTTTACTACAGCATTAAGATTTGAAGCGTTTCTGTTAGGCTGCACAGAAGCAAGCGGGAAAGTCTGAACCTTAGGAAGCAGGGTTTTGTTGATTTTTGAAAGATCCCAGCAGGCAAATTTTTCATCTTCCTGAACAGGAGTAAACACATCGTTACCTTCTGTCCTGCGATAGAGCTTTCCATCCTGCATTACAAGCTGCTCGCCCGGAACACCGCAGACACGCTTTACCAGAGGGTCGTATTTTTGATTTCCATATTCGTCGGTATTAAGATTTACAGCCATAAAAGTGAGCATATACACAAGCTGAGAGGTTACTGTTTTGATTTCTGATTTGCGATCCATTTTATAATGAGGATTTCGTACTACTACAATGTCCCCGCGTTTATATTTGGCACCAACATTAATTCCTACATCTGTCAGAGGGAACTTTGGCTCGCAGGCAAGCTTGGAAACAACAACACGGTCCTTTACAAGGAAGGTTGGAACCATAGACTCTGACGGAATTACATAAAGCTGAAGAACAAAAATCTGGAAAATGAGCACTGTAAAAACAGCCTGAATAATATTATCAATCCAGTCTAAAATTTCAAAGCCGACCCACTTGAGTCCGGTAAGCTTGGCAGGTTTTTGATAAGGAACATTCCAGTTTTCTGTAATGACAATAATCTGTTTTTCTGCCATGCAGTGAGAAAGCACAAAAGAAAAAATAAAAACAATCCACCAGCAGATAACGGTAACAACATCATACCAGAACGGAGTTGCAAACTCGCCGGCCCTGCGGATTACAAAACAGAAAAGCAGAACAAACGGCAGATACTGAACAAGGCGTAAAATAAGAGGCAGAAGTTTTGCATTCTTTTTGATGATTACCCTGAGGCAGAAAAAAACAGTAAGCGCTGTATAAATAACGGCTACAGGAAAAGCCACTAAAGATATATCTGCATGAAAACTGAGACAAAACAAGCTCAAGATTACAGCAGCACCCAGCTGAATATACATATAAATAGAAAAATTACGTGCTTTAACTGCACTATTAACGACTTTTTGTGTCTTTTTTCCAGAATTATTTTTATCCATACATGTACTATAACAGATTTTGTGATTTTATGTCACCATACATTTTTCTAAAATTCTCGGCTACCTTTAACAACACCTCTTCCCGTGCTTCCTTTCTGAGCTCCACAAATGCGTCGTAGATTTTTGAAATATCCTGCAGCGCGGTAAACTTTTCTCCTTTGAGATACTGAAACGGCGCATCGGTTTCAAGCAAGAGGTTTTCCAGCGGCAAGGTTTGTACACAGTCCAGAACCTTTTTATTGTTGTTCATTATCTGTTTGCCAAAGCTGAAATATGCGTTTATTCCGTGATCAATCAAAGACTGTGCTTCGCGGGCAGGTCCCATAAAACTGTGAAAAAGAACTGCAGGTAATTTTTTGAACTGGCGGCTGTATTCAAAAAGCTTGTGATTAGCTTTGCGTGCATGAATAACCATAGGCATGTTGTATTGAAGCGCCAGCTGCAGCTGAATATTAAACATTTCTTCCTGCAGGTCTGTGCGCTGCCGGAACTCGTCATTAAAATAATCAAAGCCAGCCTCGCCTATTGCGTTGAGCTTGTTGTTTTGCAAAAGGTTTTCCAGAAAGTCTGCACATTGCTTTATGTCAATCCATCCCGCCGATTGCGGATGCAACCCGTAAGATAAGAATACTTGGGATCCCTGACCCGACTGTGGTCCCTGAGGCTCTCGAAGGGCCACCACCAGCTTGCCTGTCACTTCCCACTCCTCTATCGTATGACAACACGCACAACCGCCCCATGCACTGTCATCATCAAATAAAGATTGTCGGGTCAAGCCCGACAATGACAATTCATCAGGAGTGTCATTCCCGGGCTTGACCCGGGAATCTCTTTCAAGTTCCAGACAATCCGCCAAATGAAAATGTGCATCAAAATAACAAAATTTTTCATTTTTTTCTAACATTATTTCTATTATATCCGAAAATAAAGTAAATGGAACTGTCATTCTCGTGCTTGACACGGGAATCTCATACAGGGAGGACAAAATGAAAAGCTACACATTAAAAAGCATAGGAAAAACTTCGGACTACATGACAATCGTTCGCGAAATGGAAGATGGTTTTGTTGTAAAAATCTTCCGTGATATGGACGGTTATGAAGATATAAAAACTGATTATATCAGCAAGGAGCTCTTTGACAGCTGTATCCGCACAGGCTATCTTACAGAAATCAAAGAGAAAGTTGCTGTAGGAGCTTAACCGCTTCTTCTATTCTGGCTTTTTTATCCTGATTGTGAGAAAGCCAATGGATTTCCACTCCTTTTTTTTCCATCATCCTGAACCATGTTTCCTGCCTCTTGGCAAACTGGCGGATGGCAATGAACAGCTCATCGTAGAGCTGTTCTTTTGTTTTTAAATCCCCTTTCAAAAATAAAGAACAGTATCGGTACTCAAGGCCAAGCTTTTCCAGCCTCTCCCAGGTAATGCCGCTGTCGTGAATAGACTGAACCTCCTGGAGCATTCCGTTGTCCAGGCGTTCGCGCAAACGTATGCTTATATTTTCCCAGATTTTCGGGCGGTCAAGAGTTGTACCTATTATAAAAGGTTTAATTTCCGGGCGCTCGATGCTTGTAGTGTCGTAGCCTGCTTTTTTTGCCTCTATAATTTCAAGCGCTTTGATTACGCGGTCTTTTTCATTAAGGTCATTTTTTGTGTGAAGATCCGGCTGAAGTTCCAGCAGACGGGCGGAAAGTTCTTCAAGAGGAGTTGCTTCAAGCTTGGCATGAAGCTCGGGATTTTCAGGAAGATTTACAAGCTGGTAGTCGCGCACAATTGCATCGATATACATTCCGGTGCCACCGACTACTACAGGGAGCTTTCCCCTGCTCTGAATATCCTTAAACGCACGGTAAAAATCCTGCTGGTAGTTATAGACAGTGTATTCGTCCGGCAGGTCTATAATATCAATCAGGTGATAAGGAATCTGCAGGCCGTCGACAGTATATTCATCAAGGTCTTTTCCGGAACCGATATCAAGATGGCGGTAAGTCTGACGCGAATCAGCAGAAATAATTTCTCCGTTGAATTGATGAGCAAGAGCCACGCCAATGGAAGTTTTTCCAACCGCAGTAGGACCGAGAACAATTACACTGTTGTATTCAGGGCATTTGCTAGAGGACACGGCACACCACACATTTTAAATATTCAGATTTAGGATAACCCAAAAGAACAGGATGATCCGGCCCTGCCCCATGCTTTTCCAGAATCTGTACGCGGCGGTGACTGTCCATTGCCGCATGCATAATCATATCGCAGAACATGTTTGTTTCCATAAAGTAAGAGCAGGAACAGGTGATAAGGATGCCGTTTGGTTTGAGCAGTCTCATGGCACGCAGGTTTATTTCTTTATAACCACCATATGCTTTTTCAATCATTTTTGCAGATTTTGTAAAAGCCGGCGGGTCAAGAATGATAACGTCAAATTTTTCGCCCGCAGCTTCGTATTGTTTTAAAAGGTCAAATACATCTGCACAGACAGCCTTCATTTTGTCGCCGGCATTGTTGAGCATAATATTGTGATTTACCATTTCAACAGCTTCCGGAGAAATATCTACAGAAATAACTTGGCTGGCTCCGGCCTTATATGCGTTCAGTCCAAAAGCACCGGTGTGAGTAAAAGTATCCAGCACGCGTTTATCCTTACAGAACCTCGCAGCAGTCTTTCGGTTGAACTTCTGGTCAAGGAAGTACCCCGTCTTCTGCCCGTTTACAATATCCACCCCAAGCTTGATCCCGTTTTCAATAATAACCAACGGTCCCGCAAGTTTCCGAAGGAAACTTGGTAAGTTCGCAGAGCGAACGACAGGCTCTCGAAGGGCCTCCCCACCAATGACCTCAAACCCCTGGCTCTTCAAATCCAGCCATCCCGCAACCTCAGGCAAACCTTCCTTCTCCCTGACAGAAGAATCAGAACGTTCAAAAATTGCATCCGGCTTACAGATTTTGCAGAGCGCACTAAGAATCTGAGTACGGAAAATATCACAACTCAAAGAAAGAAACTGGATAAGAAGAACCACGCGTCCATTTTCATCACAAATGCGTTCACAGATAAGGCCTGGAATCAAATCTGCCTCACCAAAAATCAAACGATAAGAATCCTTGTCAGTATAATACTGCAGGCGCAAGGTATAAGCATCCAGAACTCTTTTTTCAAAATAAGAAGCAGTATCTGCCAGAATCACATCAGCATTTTCGTGCCCGATTATTCTTACAGTAATCTTAGATTTTTTATTAAGAACCCCCGTCCCCAAAAATCCGCCGGCTTTAGAATAAACTTCAACCACAGTCCCGTCAGCCAGCGTGCATTCAGCAATGCTTTCGTTTTTCCAGGCTTCTTTTTCATCCGCCCTATGCTTTATATAAGAAATCTCATTATCAAAAACCCAAGGCATCCCCTGCAGGATTTCCTTTTCTTCATTCTTATTCAAAAAAACTCTAGGAAAATTATTTGCGCTCATGCGTGTATTCTAGCAGAAAGGTGTGGTTTTGTCATTGAGGCAATGATTAGTAAGAAATTTGCGTTTTGAGACAAGTCATGATAACATAAAAACTAACATACTGACATTAAGCTTATTTATCTAAGGAGTTAATTACTTATGGCAAAGATTACTTATGATGATTTATTTGCACTTGTTCAAGAAATAGAACTAGGTGCAAAAGACAAAACGAGAACTCTTAATAATATAGTTAATCCGACTGTCAAATACCTGCTTGTTAATGAAGCATCTATGGCTCTCAGGGCTGGAGTAACAGCTACTATTATTGCAGGAGGGGGTGGCGCTGCAACAGGAGCAATTATCGGTTCAATTGGAGGCGCTGGTACAGGCATTGTGGCTTCCGGAGTAACGGCTTTAGGTGTAACAGCAGCAAGTGCATCAGCCGGGGCTGCAGCTGGAGCTTCAGCAGGAAGCGTTGTCCCTATAGTAGGAACAATTGTTGGTGCCTTAGTTGGTATTGGAATTGGTGTTTTTATTGGAGATCGAATTAAGAAAAAGAATGAAGAGAAAAAACATCTCCTTCATCAGGAAGTAATAAAAAAACAGAACACCATTATTCGTGATCTTGAAGCCGAATTGAATGAACTTAAAGATAAATACGCAGAAAAAGTTGAACAGAATGAAAGATATAAATATATTATCAGTTTATTAATGGCAAACGAAGAACTTAAGAAAACTGCATAAACCAGGAGAATGTATGCCTAAATACAAATTTACAGAGGAAGAAAAAGAATCTCTAAAAGTTGCCAAATTAAATCAGGACAAGAGTCAAGCCTTACAATCAGAAATGGATAACCTTAAGAAAAGCTGGACTGAATCAAACAACAAAGATGAGGAATTTCTTTCATCAGTAGAAAAAAAACTTGGTATTACAGATCCAGTAAAAATTGATAAAAAGGCTGCCTTTACGCGTGAAAGCAAACATGTCGAAGAGATTGATTGGTTTGATTTGATAGCAGAAGCAGAAGAAGAATACCATGATGACATTAGTTTTGAAGATCTTTTAAATCAAGAAAAATTTTCCAAAGTCTATGCAAAAGTAAAAGAAATTGATAAAGAATTTGAAAAGAAAACAGGCATCAGAGAAAAAGATTTTGCTTTCTTAGGAATTGCCATAGCGTTGCAATGTGTCAGACAGTACGTATTAGATCCTTTGCTTAAAAAAAATCGTAAGGGTGCTTCTGCAAATGATGAAAAAGGTCGAAAAGGTAAAGCAGAACCAGGATGGTATTATGTAGAGACTGACAAAATACTTAATAACAGTGTACCTTTTGATGTTCAGCAATATGGAGACAACAGCACCATCGATGGATTCTTAATGGGTGGCGACCATCGTGCAATGACATTAGGGCACGACCCTGTTTTGGGATGGATTTTTGGTACTGCAAATATTATGACATCCACAGTTACCAGAAGAGATTTTGTTTCTGCTCATGTTAAGTGTATAAATAATACAAATAAAATATATGCTTTAGCAAATACTTTAGTAATGTTTAAAAAGATATTTGAAAGAGTATTTGCAAAAGGAATTGATGGAAAGCTTGCCCTTGCTGCTGCACTAGGTAGAGAATTTATACATCTTAAATCAGATATTTTTACAAAAAGAAGTTTGCCAATACCAGGAATTAGTGCTATTTCACCAGAGCTATGTAATAAATTGGCTAAATATGGAATTGATACTGCCAGTGTCGGAACAGAAGTAAGTCTTTCGTGCTTTATTAATACAATCATAAGTATGATACATAGACTTTGTTTCGATGAAACTAAAGACAATGAACAATTTTATCAAATAAGAACCCGAAAGATTATTCTCTACTCTAATTTTCTTGCAAGTACAAGTAATATCATAGCTTCTGTATTAACAAAAAAATACGAATTGCTAGATGTGGGTGGTATTCTCGTTACAATAGGCAGGCTTATTACAGATGTCCGTTTTATCTGCAAAGTAAAGGATGAATTTGTCCAAAGCAAATTAGATGAACAATTCGAAGGCATAAAATCCGAAATAGATAATTTGTATAATTCCCGATTTTTACAGAGTCGAAGATAAGTTTATAAAAATAATAAGAATCATGTATTCAAGACGAGATTTTGTGAAAATCTTGTTTGAGGAAGGAAGGTAATCACATGGATAAAAAAATGAGACCAGCGCTTATTATAATAGACCTTCAGGAATACTTTCAAAAATTGGATCCTCCAAAATTTGAAAACAAAATAAATCCTAACATCAAGGCTCTACTACAATTTGCACGAGATTCACAAATAAAAATAATCCACGTCATTACAATTTATAAAAAGGACAAATCGAATTGGCCCGAAGCATACAAAGGCCGAGATACAATCTGGTGCATAGAAAATACCGAAGATTCTAAAATTGTTCCCGCCGCACTCCCGGAAGAAAACGAAACTGTCATTGTAAAAAAACGATTTTCAAGCTTTTATGAAACAGAATTAGATGACGTTTTAAAACAAAACGAAATTGACACCTTATTTATTGCTGGTTATTCTGGAGATGTTTGTGTAAGAATGACAACGATGGATGCTTTTAATCGTGGTTATAATTTATACTGGATATCAGACTGTATAGAATCATTATTCGAAGATTATAAAAAATCAGAAGAATACATTCAAAATTTAACAAAGCTCAAAGTTGTTACAATTGAAGAAATGAAAGCCATTCTAAAAAAATGAAAAAACAAAAACTAACTATACTGGCATTTAAAAATACATCCGCTGAACTTCTTGTTAAAGGGTTAGATTTTTCTACAGTCTTTTTACCAAGTGATAAAATCAAAGATTCAGAAATTGCCAGAGCAGAAATTGAAAAAGCTGACATTGTCATTTGTTTTGGGCAGAAACCACAAATCAAAAATAAAATCTGTCTGGAAATGATAGCAAAAAATAAAAATGAAATAATAAACACAAATTTTGAAATTGAACCTTTGAAGCACCTGCTTGAAACAAACAATATCGTTTACACAGAAAGTTATAATCCGGGCAGCTCTTATTGCAATCTTGTTTATTGGAACAGTCTGAATTACATAAAAAACCAAAAAATAAATTGTAAGTTTCTGTTCATACATATTCCCTTTGAAAAGAATATTGATGACATATTAACGCTGCAGGAAAAATTGAATATTATAATTAAAAATATATAAGTGTGTGGAAATTATTAAAAAAATGAAACAAAGACACGCGGAAATCTGTAAAAAAAGCATTTCGCGTGTAAAGTTTCCAGATTGTTGTGTAAATATACACGCGATAATCTGTAAAAGACGCATTTCGCGTGTAAAGACATCAAAATATTGGGTTAATAGACACGCGAAACCTAGTGAATGTAATAAATCGCGTGTATCAAGCGTTTTCTCATACACGCGAAATAGTGGTTAAATCATGAATTCGAGTGTATAATATAAAAAGAGGATTCTTTAGAAGAAATTCTTAAAGATGCCACTTAAATAAAATTGGATGAATAAAAAGAATATATCAATATTATTTCTTTCTCTACTCCTCATAACCCCTGTTCTATCTCAATCAGTAAATTCATATGCTGCTGATTATGAAATGGGGGACGATTATTTCGATCATCATAATTACAATAAAGCAATAAATTATTATCTTGCTTTCTGGAATAACTACAAATCAAACCTGGATAAATTTGAAAACTCTACAGTAATTCAAAAAGATAAAAATGGAATAGTCAAAGAATCATACTTTTCTTTATACAATATCGCTTGTTGTTACAGTATCTTAAAACAATATCAGGATGCTGAGTATTATTTAAAATTTTCTGTATTAGCAGGTTATCCTTATTTAGACCACATATTGAAAGATTCAGATTTAGAAAACTTGTTTTCCACAAAAAAAGAACTTAAAACCGAAATTCAAAATATATACAAAAAAGGAAATTCAAAAGATATTCTCATAGATAAGCAAATTCATGTAAATAATTTAGAAGGTACCACTTACAGCTTCTTTAAGGATTCAAAAGGAAATTATAAATTTACCAAACAAGCTGGTTCTTATCGTGATATTGCAAAACATGAAGTTTATGGTGAGGGAGAATTTGAATTTCAAAATTTCAAAATAATACTGAAATACGACACATATAAAGAAACCTATCAGTATTATGATGATAATCAGCAAACCGAAAAAATGATCAGGCATGATAATGAGTATATTTACTGGTATACTATTGGAACTGATATGTCTGTTTCTGAGTATTATATAAAGAATGACTGGAAAGATTCCTATAAGAAGTATAAGGACTTGTTAATTCCACAGAATAAATAGAAAATGAAACAACAAAAAATATTTTTCACAACCGTTGCCTCCATACTTCTTCTTGGAATCATTTTTGTATTGGGAATCAATCTTTACATCATCAACTACGCAAAGCCTTACATATATACAGACATCACTCACCTGCCCCAGTCTTATACTGTCATCATTCCAGGGGCAAAAGTTTATGCAAATAATATTTCTTATGTTGTACGCGACAGGATAGAAGCCGGTGTGGACTGCATCAATCATTCCAAAGCCCAGCGCATTTTAATTTCCGGAGATCATGGCCGTACAGATTATGATGAAGTAAACCAGATGCGATTGTACACGCAAAAGATTTACAATGTTCAGCCTGATACTGGTAGACGAAATCTCCGGGCGAATATAATTTACACACCCCACCCATCTCTAACAGCCTGCGCAGTAGTAAACTGAACGGCATGTATTCCCAAGGCGGCAGCAGCCTCTATATTATCCAACCTGTCGTCTGTGAAATAAGTCTGAGAAGGCTCATAACCTTCTGCCATCATAATGGTTTTCCAGAACTCGGGGTCGGGCTTGGCAAGGCCGATTTTGTTTGAGGCATAGGTTTGATCGAACAAGGCGTAGTCTCCCCTCTCGGTGTGATTTTCCCAGTGGCTTTGAATTGTGTTGGTGCCGCAAACTACACGGTGATTTTTCTGACGCAGCTCTTTTATAAGCTCAACAGTTTCCTTCTTTAATTCCGGGTGAAAATACAGGCGGTACAAATCTGTCTTTACTTCCGGAACATCAAGCCCCAGCAGCTTAATCCGTCTGTTAAACTCGCGCCAGAATTCCTCTACTGTAATTTTTCCTATTGAAAGAAGATTGTCTATATTATAATCCGAACCGTCTTCGGCCTTGATATTCTGGCAGATTTCAAAAAACTTTGGACGTTCAAGACCAAGGTATGAATACATTTTATTGTCTTTTCCAAAGTTGGTCGTAACAACCCCACCCATATCAAAGATGAATAACATTTTTTAACTCCTCAAACTTTTCAATTTTCTGATAATAGCTTTCTGCTTTACCAAAACCGTAGGCAGCCCAGATAAACGGCACTCCTGCTCCACTGCACGCATCGGCATCGCCCTGGGTGTCGCCTACATAAACCGGAGAATGCAAATCATTCCTCTCGCAAATAAGTTTTATATTCTGCGCCTTATCAAATCCGTTGTTGCCGTAGCATTCAAAATCTGTAATATATCCGGCAATCTGATTTTTGGCAATTACAACTTCTATGTATCCTTTCTGGCAGTTGCTTACAATAAAAAGCGGCACTCCCTTAGAATGCAGCTCCCTTATAGTTTCTACAACCCCATCATAAGTAATGTTTTTTGTATTTGCTTTGAGTGCAAGCTGTTCCTGACGGCAGCACTCCTCCATAAGTCTGGCCTTCTCTTCTTGTTCCAAACCCACAAAAAGATTATCAGCAATCGTCTTCATAGTTTTGCCAAACTGGCCCTTGAGGATATTACCTGTAACGTGAGACACAACCGGAAACATCTTGTCGATTGCACAATTCCAGGCTTGAGCAACAATGTCAGTGGTATCCCAGATTGTCCCGTCTACATCAAGAATTACAGAATCAAATTTCATATTAGTGGTAACTAACAGTATAAAACTTTACATTAAGATAGGTTTCGCCGTCTACCTGAAGTGCACAAGGCTTGTCAAACTCTACGCGGATTTCGTGACCTGTCTTTACTTCATAAATATCTGTATGAGTGATATGCTTACCGGTAAAAATCTTAGGGAAAATTATAAGTGTCTTAAACTTGCCCGAATCGTGTACAACGCAGGAAGAAACAACATGCTCTTCATTAAGCCTGTCCTGAGTTGGAGCAATCATCATACCGCCGCCAAAAAAACGTCCGATCATTGTTGGGGCAAGCCACACCTTTCTGTAATGAATTGTTTCTCCGTCAACGGTAACAGTTGCGTTACGAGGCTTAAACTTACCCAAAAGTCCTTTTATAGCAATTGCAGTATAGTCAACCTTTTTATTTGTATTTTCGCGGATACGGTCTCCTTCTTCGCAGCAGTAACCGTCTATACCATAGCCTATTCCATTTATAAAGCGGCTTGTTTTTCCGTTTACAGTTACTGACGGAAGAGACTTAATAAAATCATTAATGGGAATAAGGTTATTGTTAATTTCGCAGCGTTCGCGTATATCGTTTAAAAAGTCGTTGCCGCTTCCGCAGGTATAAAAATATATCGGGTTCGTAAGATGAAGATCATAAATATCATTTACAAAACGGCTCAAAGTTCCGTCGCCACCCGCAATAACAACCTTGTCCTCAGGCTCAAGCATACGGCACGAATCAGCCGCATTTGTTACAGAAGTAATATCAATAAATTTAAGCGGTTCACCCTCAAAGATTTTTTCCAGCTCTGGCTGAGCCTCGCCACCCTTACCGTTATTAGAAAGTCTGTTTAAGAAAACATAAATCATTATTTTGCCTCAATCTTTTCTTCAATCTTTTTCTGAATCATATTCTGAACTTCTGCCGCAACCTGAACAGTATCTTTTTCCTTCCAGACAGCAGGATCAATTACATCAAGAATATCCATATAAACATCAGTCTTTTTCCAAGGCCAGTTTTTTGCAATGTTTTCGGTTCCCTGCATACAGCATACAACTACCGGGCAGGCAGCCTTTTCTGCAATCTTAAAAGAACCCGGTTTAAAGTCCTTAAGGTTTCCGTCTTTACTTCTGGAGCCTTCCGGAAAAATTCCGATTGATACTATATCATTTTTGATATAATCAATTGCCTTAAGAATTGTACCCATTGCCTCTCGCGGATTATTTCTTGCTATTGCCAGATAAAGCCCGCGTCTCATATAACGGCGTCCCATAGGAATCTTAAAGTTTTCCGGTTTGGAAATATATGCAATCTGAGTTTTCTTAAGAACAGCACACTGAACAAAATTATCAAAATTAGAACGGTGATTAGAAACCAGAAGGAAGTGTGTACCAAAAGGAACTTTTTCATACCCCGTAACATGGAGTTTGAGCATTCCCACAATCATCATGTAGCGATACCACAAAACAAACACCCAGTTATAAAAGCGGTTTGTCTTTTTGTATTCTTTTTTCATGCTGATTGTAAGACTTATTGCAAGCCAGAAAATCCATAAAAACAGATGGAATAAAATGATAAGACCAACTATGACAGCAGCAATTATAATTATGGTACGTAATGTATTTGTCATAGCTTTATTATAGCAGAAAATTGTGAATATTGCATTTGTTTTTTTAATTATTTGAACTATAATATTTGGTATGAAAAGAATTCTTCCATATTTTTTGATTTTTTCACTTTTTGCTGTCAGTTTGAACGCTCAGGGCCAGATAAGCCTTAAAGCTTCCACCGAATACTATTATAACGATGAATATGAACTTAGCCCCGCACCTGCAGAAAACGGAGTTTATCCCGTAAAGCTTACAGTAAGCACAAAAACCGCAGACAAAACCCTTTATGTAAAAATCTACCGTTCGCAAACCCGGCAAGGTCCTTTTACACTTATCATTGATACAATGCAGGGCAACGAAGAATACTTTGATTTATATGACAGTGAACCGGCTGAACCCGGAGTAAAATATTATTACATTGCAGTTTTAGGCAGGCAGACTCTGGAGAACTCCACACCCCAACAAAAATCTGATGTATGCTGCGGCTGGGGTGCCCTTACCCACGAAGCACTTTATGTATATGTAAACAAGGCTCTCAATAAATCCTATGATAAAATGACCGTGATGAATAAACCTTCTGCCCTGGGCAAGCTTGGAACCGAAGAAACAAAGGGAAACAAAACAGGAACTTTTAAATACACAGCCAAGGTCAAAGGAATGGGAGGCGTTGCCAGCATGAAATATACAAGCTACAGCGATGACGGCCTGCTTACCATGACCGGAGAAATGATTACAAAATCTGATATGTTCATGAATGGAAACATGGACGGCACACTTACCGTAACCGGCATGTATAACGCGACAATTGATTTTTCCAGAGTAATTATAAAGGACGGTCTTGCAGGAGGCGGCACCTATAGCATTATCCCAAAAGGCACCGCCCGCAAAGAAATTTCTTATACCTGGAACACCGACCGCCCCAGAAAGTAACTACATTTTAGTAACAGTAGGTTGAATAAACATCCGAAACCGCACTCTCTCCGTTAGCAAAGTGAACTACGGCAACATAATACATATAACCTTTTTCATCTGAATTATACATATCATCTGCGGCTGTAGTGCTGTCAAACTGCACCTGGCCAAATCTAAGCTCACTTGTGTTCCAGTCTGGATCGTACATATGTGACGCAATAAGTTTACCGCGGCGTTCCCATTCATTTGCATCATTACCAAGGTCACGGCTGCAGGCAATTACATTAACAAGGAATGGTCTGTTGGAACGAGGTCTTGCATTTGCAGGTGTGAAAGATGCTTTTATTCCTTCGAAGAAATTCTCGTCCATGCAAAGGATATAATTATCACCATCCACTGCTTGATTATATTCGCTACCATCTGGTTTACGTCTATGAAGAGGCGGCAGATATACATAAACCGGGTAAGAAACAGTTTCCCGGGTACAAAGGTCATATTCTTTTTCTCCGCCATCTACCCAGGTAAACGAACCACGCCATTTCCATTTCCAGTTAGGCACTTCAGAATCGTAAGTACTGTATGGTCTACCATACCTTAGATTTACTCCTCTGCCACTTTCGTCACTATATTCTTCAAGATTAAAGGCTTGTACTGTAATTCTATAAAAGTTATATGAATCTAATTGAGGTGGTATAGCAGGTATAAAATTACCACTTTTATCAGTTTCATATCCAGTAATATAACCTGTATTATCTGATAACCACTCGTTAGTATCAAATTTAATACCATTCGTTGTTAATGGCATTTCTATAATATATCTCTTGTTATCTATAGCATCTTCAATATTTTCTGTTTCGTAAAGAACTGAGTATTTGCCATCTTCATCTAAACCTGTTGCACAATATTGCAGCTCATTATCATATCCATATAAATCTCCAGATCCTCCGTCCCAGAATTTCTTAATATGAATCATATACTTTGTATTTGAATCCTGAGGATCTTTTCCGGAAAGTTCAAGAGAAGTTTTAAAGTGATAAACATTTTTTTTCGGATAATTAAAGGTAAATGGGGCTCGACCATCTGGATTTCCGTTTTCATCATACTTTTGAACATCAACGGTCTTTTTAGAAACACCAGGGTCTTCTACAAACTCGTATTTAACCTTAAGAGGATTTTCAAAGGTGCCGACATTTGCCTTACCAAGTGTAATAAAAGTATCATTACCATATGTGTCTGTAAAATAACCAAAGAACATATACTGTCCGTCTTCTAGGCCGTCAATTGGAATTTTGGCACTAATCCAGTAATCTAATTTTTCTATCTGTGTTCTTGCTTGATCCTTACAATTTATCCAGGTACTGGAATCAAAATAACCGGTATTATGAGGAAGAACTTCTATTTCTTCCCGTGACAGGACAGAAAGGTTATTTCCCCACGATTCCTGATACGGTGTATAATAATATTCAAAAGTATCACTAAGGTGACCTTCATCTTCCCTTATTACACTTTCAAATAAGAAATAAGAACCATCATAAGACAGTCTTGAATCGTGTAGCTGAAGTCCTGTTTCTGTATATGGAGGAATATTGTCATCAGCTTCTGTAAACTCAATAATTTTTGAAGAAGACTCAGTTTCCATGTTCAATTCTTCATTAACAGCAATAATTTTAACATACGATTTGACAGAAGGATATCCTAATGCTACTTCTTGATTTTGTTCATTTTTTACTTTTTTTTCTCTACATCCTTTTACTGCAACCCAATATGAGTTATCATACGGGTTGTTTCCTATAGTACTAAAATTATCCCAGTCTTTACCTTCATCAACCAACCACCAGGTTTCTCCAGCACGAATTGGCATATGCAAAGGATTTTGTACGGTAATTGTAAATTCACGTTGTGTTTGTGATTCATAATAAATCCAGTTAGTTCCGTCTGTACTAAAACATGGTATATATTTAGTGTTTGGTCCATTTTCATTAAACTGCGATTCATCTAAAGTTATTTTAACATTAAAGCGGCCGGTGTTTTTTCCTGCAGATTCTTTTATCCATGTAAAATCAGGTACAGTTATAGTACTAGACCCGTTACGGCTTGTATCTACGATAATCCTTGTTAACGGACTAAAATATGAACCGTTCCATTCATTATTATAAAGGGAGTCGGTTTCGTAGTTTGCCTGTAAATAAACAAGATACTTAGAATTTGCATCCAGATTTTTTATGACATGTCTATAATTTGGATCCCCCGTTTCATCTCCATAACCATAAGGATTATAATCAGTAGTAAAAATCTCCGAATCATAATAATCATGATCAAATTTATGAACACAAGATCTTTTAAGTTCAAGAGAATCATAATAAGCATCATCAGTCGGGTGATTATCTTCAAGCTTGGTGTAAAAAATTCTATAATAAACTCTTATTTTTTTATCCGGCAGGGTTTTTAAAAGTTTGGTATCTGCCTTAGAAATATCATCAAAATTAATGGTAACCTTCTTTTTATTACCTGTATCATCTTCTACTTTGTAATTAAATACATCAACCTTTTTAGGAGCAAGACCGGTAATTATATTTTCATTACCAGCAGAATCTTTATAGATGGCTCTAAGGTATATATCCTTATCTTCATGTTCCTTTCTATATGCTTTAAAGTTTTCCGGCAATGGAAAAAAATTATTATTATCAGTCGGATTTGCTAAAATATATTCTTCGGTTTTGTCTCCAAAGATTTCTACAGGAGTTGTCATATTGTCCAGTTCCAGTCCCCATGACATATAATACTTATAATTGAAAATCGAATCTTTATAAGTTTTGTCTGGACTAAATACAGAAGTAAAATATATATCTTCCGGAATATTATCAAAGTTTAAATTATTACCGTTTGCAATATCATTAAGATATCCGGCAGTTGGCACACTAATCTGCCATGTATACCAGTTTATATCTGTTGGACCTTCCCAATTTTCATCTTCAAACTTTTCGAATAATTTTGTTTGTATAGCATCCCAATCATCGCCTTGCTCATAGAAAGAAAAATCTTCTATAGACCTGAATTGCTCTGCCCAAAATCCAACTGCAGTAGCATAATTAAAGGTATTTATAGTATCGCGTACAATATAATAGGTATAATAACCGGCACTCTTTATAGCGGAGGCATTCTGCACATATACGCGAACTTCATACATACCGTCAGAATAAATACCGCGTGGCAGTTCAAGACACACTGTTCCGCTGCTGTTTCCACCATCGGTAATAGTTTCCAGCTTTTCAAGATACGATTTAAAATCTTCGTTAACGGTTTTTCCCATAGTATCATAGCATCTGCGGTACATTATATTGGCCCATACAGAAGCACCACGGTCATTTCCTTCTATATAAAAGTTTACTTTTGTATTTATATGATTTGTTTTACAGATTGTTTCTTCATTCTGTGCAGTAAGGTTTCCTTCTATGAGCTCACTCTTTTTTTCAGAAGCAGTTCTGCCAATAAATTCCGGTGGAAGCTCACCCTTTACCTTTTTAATCTCCGGTGCAATGCTATCGGTTTTATCTGCAATGCGGTAAGTATGTTCTATGGCATTAGTTATTGGCAGCCCGTCCGGTGTCTGGAATGCCTTGGACAAGGTTACCTTTATATCCATAGTTTTTTTACCGCCAAAGCTTATAGGATTTGTTTCGCTGGCGGCAATAGTTACGTATTTATTTTCATTATACCACTGAGGGGCAAGAAAGTTTTTCTTAAGGTCATTGCCCATTTCGTCGGTAATAGTCAGACAGTCAAGAAAGTTTTCTATTGCCATTGATTTTGTAAAAGAAATGATGATTGCACGGTTCTTTCCAACACCATCGTTGGTCCAGGCTGGTTCTTCAACCTTTGCAACAGGACAATCCTGCCCTGCAATATAAATCTGTCGTTCCAGTTCCTTTTTTACATCTGCGCCTTTCATAAAGTTTTCACAGGCACAAAAAATAATTGCAACTCCTACAAAAGCCGCACCAACACCAATTTTTCTGAACAATTCGTTAAGCTTCATAACAGACCCTCTGATATAAACTTTAAAATAAGTTAATAAACTTTAGTATTTATTATACCACGCTTTTATAAATTCGGTTAAAAAAAGGGGCGCCTGCTCTTCAGTGGTTAAAAGAAAAAGCCGGCAGCTACTTACTTTCGTCGGTCGCTAAAGCGACCTTACCTAGTTTTGCTTCGCAAAACTAGCGCGTAATAGGTCTTCTGAATCAGGGAACGGGGAATGGTAGAGGATACTGCGATAGCGGGAAAAAGGAATATTAATAGAAGTATGTATTCAGTTTAAAATAAAAAAGCCGGCAGCTACTTACTTTCCCGCTATCGCAGTATCATCAGCGTAAGAGAGCTTGACTTCCGTGTTCGGAATGGG
>JAFZOJ010000098.1 GCA_017550685.1 Treponema sp.
CAGGCACATAAGCTGCATTCCAAGGCAGATTCCCAAAACGGGCTGCCGTAAGTTCTTGATTACCTTGTCCAAACCGCGCTGCCGCAGATAGTCCATCGCGCTGCTCGCCTCGCCAACACCAGGGAAAATCACCTTGTCGGCTGTCTGCAGCTCCTGCACATCGTCGGTCACTATCGGGTTAATACCCAAGCGGTTAAGCGCAAACTCAACCGACTGTACATTTCCAGCGTTGTATTTTACAATTGCTAATTTCATTGAGAGTTATAAGTTTTTGAAGTTTGAAGTTTAAAAGTTAAGAAGTTAAGACGCTTCGCTGTTTAGAAGTTTTGTTTCGAATATGTTATTTGAATACGACATACCAAAATGGAACGCTATTACAATACCACATATAGCATCTCTAATACTTTAAATAGTTTGGTAGTTCAAATCGATAATAGGCTGTTTATCTTATTTTTTAGCCTCATCATTTATTTCTTTTCTTTTGGCTGATAATACTTTTCCTTTATATCATACCAACGTGGCAAGATTAGTTCCGTTCCGTAATGTTTCTTGTAAGCCTCACATAGTTTTTGAGCCCAACCTTCGGCCAGAGTGCTTCGTGTTTGGCTGTAGTCGTACAAAGTTTGTTCTATGGCTGCCAAAAAATCTACCAAACATTCAAATACGGGATATTCAGTTTGTTCGGCATACCAAGTTGCAGGACGAATGTTGTAAATAACTTTGCTTTTTTCTTGCACTTTTATCGGACGTGGCCCCGAACTACTGCAAATTTCCCAAACGTTTTTAAGCCAAGCGTTTTCAATGGTTACAATGCCCGTTTCAGGGTTCATATCGTATTTCAGCAACAAGTATTTGCTGTGCAATCGGTAAGGTTTCTCAACTATTTCCTTTACGTATGATATGAAGTTTGCAATATCAAAGCCAGGACCTCTGTAAAAGCATTTCACTTCCAACAAATCCTTTGTCATATCTTTGGGGTTGAGCCAAAAATCGGGCGGCGTTTGTTTGGTGTTATGGATATTGGTATATCCTTGAGAATCAAACCAATTCGCAAGCCATTCTTCCAATATGTTACCAACAACGCTGTTTTGCTTAACGGTTATGTCAAATTTGTTAAGGTCAAAGCGAATGCTACCTGTGGCATTTACAATTTTGAAGTCATTACATAATGCATCAAAAATCTTTTCTGTTGTACTTTTTTTAGCCATTGCAAACCATTTTTTCTAATTCTACTTCTTTGATTTCCATTGTCTTAACAAGTCTTTGTGCCACGGCTTTTATGACAGGAACGACAACAGTATTACCCAATAAATCAAATCCATCTTTTTCCGAAACATCAAATTTGAAAGTGTCAGGATAACCAAATAATCTCAATCCTTCTCTCAAAGTAAGACGGCGAAGTCCACCGCAGTCTTCCACATATAATTTCTGCATATCCATAGCAACAAGTGTTGGTGCTATGTCATTGGGTGACAATATTTTGTTTATTTCAAAACTCAATTTTCCAGTAACTATATTATATCCTTTCTCTTTTGTTTCGTCTTGTACTCTTGCAAAACTTTCACCCGTGTCAGTAGTGACAGTAACTCGTTTTTTCGGGTGTTCTAATTTCAAATACCCCATTTCTTCCAAGTGGGCAAGCATACTTTCCAAGTCAGGGTGTGAATAGAATGTTTTGATTTGCTTTAATGTTAAAGGC
>JAFZOJ010000099.1 GCA_017550685.1 Treponema sp.
AACAAATCTTGGACTCTATCTTGCACAGACAAACAGCGATGATTTTTACTGCTACTTTGCAATGGGGCAGGATCACTACGATCAGAACCGCCGTTATGAAGAAGGCTATTATTTTATGAAAAAAGTCTTCGAAGAAAAAGGCGATAAAAAAGCGCTTGCAAAAATGAATAAGCTTGTTACTGTTCTGGAAGACGGAACTTTTAAAATCAATAAGCCTGCGAGCATAGGAAAAGACTGGGAAGAAATTCTTCTTCTTGCAGGCTGTGCTACCACAAGACAGATGCGCTCTGATTACAAGGATATTTTTAAAAAGCAGATGTCCTGCAGCTGCTACACCTTTGCCGAAAAAATTAATTACTGGAAAGGAAAAGCTCTTTTGGGAAAAAGCGAATACAGAAAGTACCGTGTAAATCCCGAAGCTGCCTGCCTAATTCCGGTGCATTTTATTTCGGGCTACTATGATTACACAACTCCGGTTACTCTTTCCAAAGAATTGTACGATTGTCTTGAAGCGCCGGAAAAATCATTTTATACTTTTAATGATTCAGCTCATTCACCTTTATGGGAAGAAAATAAACTTGTTATTGAGGCTATGCTAAAACATGTCAGATAAATATCATCATGGCGACTTAAGAAATGCGCTCATTGAAGAAGGAATAAAAATGATAAACACAGGGGGAGAAGAATCCCTGTCTATGCGAAAGCTTGCAGAAAAATGCAGCGTTTCCATGGCAGCTCCCTATGCGCATTTTAAAAACAAAGAAGAAATGATTAATGCCATAAAAAATTACGTTACTGACAGTTTTACACTTTACCTGGAAAAGGCCATAAACAAAACACAGACTCAAGATATTGAAGCCAAAATAATTGCCCTAGGAAAAGCATATGTTACTTTTTTCATAAACAACCCCGAGTATTTTACATTCCTTTTTTCGCGCGGCTATATTCACGCAAATCTTGATTTTTCCCATTCCGATAAAAATGATTTTAAACCATTTGTGATTCTAAAAAACTTGTGTACTCAATATTTCCAGGAAAAAAAGCCTGCTCTTTCCGATTATGAAAAAGAACTTGAGATTATCCGCATCTGGGCTTCGGTCCAGGGCATCACCTCCATAATCTTCATGAAAAACGTAAAATGGAGCCGCAGCTGGAAAAACGAAATTGAAAATCTGCTAAAGTAAAAAACCCTTCGACAAACTCAGGGACCCCGTGCTTTGACCAGGGACCCCGTGCTTTGACCAGGGACCCCGTGCTTTGACCAGGGACCCCGTGCTTTGACCAGGGTCCCCTTGTTCTCAGATTGCCAGGTTTTTTAATCCAGATTCAACTGCTTAGTAAACATATACTGTGTTATTGCAAAGTATACGGCAGAAATCAAGATCAGAATAAGTGCGAAGATTCCGCAGCTTGTCATCATGGCATTTCCGACTGCAATTTCGGGCATATGACGGGAATCAAAACTAGGAACAAGACGGAAAATCCAGCCGTTGATGTACATAAGGCCTACGATAATCAGGAACTTCCAGAAGCCACGACGGCTTTTGATTACAAGGCCAAAGCTGTTTACTACAAAAATCAATGTAATGATAAAGCAGGTACCGGCAAATGCCATAAGCATCATCATTCCAAAGATTTTTCCGAATGTAAGATTAAAGCGCGCAAGCTCGGCCATCATTTCGGGAAGATTTTCACCTAACTCTCGAAACAAATCAGGCAATCCCAATCTTATAAAACATAACAGGCCTGAAACAAAAGTTATAATCCAGCAAATAAACATCCAGATAAAGCTTGTGATGAATTTGCCCCAGAGGTGCTCACCCATTGTTACAGGCAGCGAAAGATTCATGTAGGCTTCTTCTTCGAGCATGCTCTGCTTAAAGCGGCGCGCAATGGCAATGATTGTCATTACGGCAGAAATACATGCTACAACATAATAAGCAACACCCAGCGATACTGTGATAAAATCTCGTGAACTCAATACATTCTCATTCACTATTTCTCCGTCAAAAAACTGCTGTGTTCTTGCCGGTGAAATACACAAGCCTGTAAGCAGTCCCAGCGCCAGAAGAACTCCGTAAAGCGGAATCAACTTCTTTGACGAATGCTTAAGATCATATTTAATTACTTTGCCAATTTTTGGAAATGGATTTCTCATATTATATCTCCTTATATCTAAGATTCCCGTGTCAAGCACGGGAATGACATTTCTGTGTCAAGCACGGGAATGACATTTCTGTCATTGTCGGGCTTGACCCGACAATCTAGCATCTAAATTCCTCTCTAAAGAGTGCATCAATTGATTTACCTGTCTGTTCGCGGACATCGTCTACATCACCCTGGCGGACAATGTGACCTTCCTTCAAAAACAGAATGTGATTCAAAACCGGTTCAACATCTGCAATCAGGTGAGTAGAAATGATTACAGTTGCGTCTTCCTGGTAGTTGGAAATAATTGTATTCAAAATGTAGTCGCGGGCTGCAGGGTCTACACCGCCAATCGGTTCGTCCAACAGGTAGAGCTGAACATCGCGGCACATTGTTGTAATAAGCTGAACCTTTTCTTTGGTTCCCTTGGACATTTCGCGAAGCTTATCCTTTGGATTGATGTTAAGGCTTTCAAGCATATCCAGAGCTTTTTCACGATTAAAGTTGGTGAAAAAATCATCAAGCATTTTCATAAGGTCTTCTACATTCATCCAGTCATTCAGATAAACCTTGTCTGACTGATATGCAACCAGATCCTTTGATTCTGCACCAGGCTTAAGGCCACAGGCAAATACCTCTCCTGCTGTCGGCTGAAGAAGTCCTGTTGCAAGCTTGAGCAATGTTGTTTTTCCGCTGCCGTTAGGGCCAAGCAGACCTACGATGGAACCTTTTGGTATGCTCAGATTTACATTATCAAGAGCAACCTTGGTTCCGTATTTTTTTGTTATGTTCTTAAATTCCAGAATAGAATCCATAAAAATCTCCTTATGACAGCCCCTTTGATAAACTCAGGGCCCCGTTGTTTCATTATAGTTCTGAAACCATTTTGATTATTGTGTCTTTACTAAGACCCATTTTCTTCATTTTTTCCAGGAAAACCCGTATTTCATTTTCAGCAATTTCTTTTTTCATAGACAGAATGAGTTCTTCATCGTCCGTGATAAAACGACCCGAAGTTCTTTCTGTTCGTACCAGACCTATTCTTTCAAGTTCAGAAAGTGCCTTTTGCATGGTATTAGGATTAACCTTTGCCACAATTGCCAGATCCCTTACGGAATCAAGACGAACTCCCTTTGGAAGCTCACCCGAAACAATTGCTACTTTAAACACATCCATGAGCTGAAGATAAATAGGTTTATCATTCGTGAACTGATATTCCATATCAACCTCCGCGATTTAGTTACAGCACACTACTGCATGCTCTGTAGTATCACTGTATTAAGTACATAATACAATAACACAGTGCATATGTCAAGCAAAAAAATTAAATTTCTGCTCTGCGCTCACAATAATAAAACTTCTCGCAACGACCTGTCTTTTATGTTACAATATCCCCATGACAATCTGTGAGGCAACAGACAGCGATTTTCCACAGCTCCAGGATTTTCTGTTACCCTGGGAAAACACCTGTGTTACGCTTTGTTCCAATGTTCGCAAAAAAAAGGAAAAGCTTTTCATCATAAAAAAGGATGACCAGATCTGCGGTGTATTTTATCTGGATAAGACCCTGCTGTTCTGCATTCCTGAAGCTGACAAGCTTACAGACCTTACCCCTGCCCTTAAGGATTTTTTACAGAACAAAAAGGTAAGCTGCCTTAACGGAGAACCCAAGGCCGGCGAATGTTTTCTTGCGGCACTGCAGGAGCTTGGGCACACACCCTATCAGACAAATTATTACAATCTTATGACACTTAATACGCAGCCGCTGCCTCCTCCCGAAAAACTAAGCTGTGATGATGAAATAAAACGCTGCACCAGCCCCGAAAACGATATTGAGCTTTTGCTACCACTACAAAAAATGTATATGGCAAAAGAGGTTGCACCTTCGGGCAAACTGGTAACCGACCTGGAAGCAGCGGCCCAGCTAAAATCCATTCTCAAGGACCAGCTTTGTTTTGCCCTTTGGACCGACGGAGAAATTGTTGCCAAGGCAAACACAAATGCCATAGGCTTTAATTATGTTCAGCTTGGTGGCGTCTACACCCACCCTCTTTTCCGCAAAAATTATTATGCCTGGAATCTGGTTTATACAATCTGCACACGCGTACTCAAATCGGGAAGAAAAATAAGCCTGTTTGTAAAAGAAAAAAATAATCCTGCCCACGAGCTTTACCAGCGGATTGGATTTGTACAGGGCGGAAAATACGAGATTGCATATTTTAAATAGTTTGATTGCCTCGTAACCTTAATATATATCCCATTGTTTTAAAAGATAAGGAGAAAAATTTTCATGAAAAAATTGTTCAAATCTCTTGCCTGCGTTGCAACATTTTTGTTGTTGTGCAGCATCACCTTTGCAGACGAACACATTAAATTTAAAGGCTGGAAACAGGCAGAAACCACACACTTCCGTTTTATATACGAAGCCGCTTCTGAACCTGCTGCTCAGGCCTATGCCAAAATTGCAGACGAAGCCTGGGAAAAAATAGCACGCGTTTATTCCATGCCGCAGGAAAAGACAAACGTATATGTTTTTAGCCGCATGAATGTTGTAAATGCCTACACATTTTTTACACCGCCTGAAATCGTTATGTTTGATTCGCCGATCCTCTATTCCACCTTTGGATTTAGAGAAGACTGGATGAAAATCTTTTTTACACACGAGCTTATCCACATTGCAAATATAACCTTTGAAGATAAAAACTATCTTTCTTCCAAGCTGCTGGGCGAATATATCCGCGGTATGGATTATTCCATGATTCCAGGCTGGGCTCTGGAAGGACTTACAACAGTACTTGAAACTGAACTTACAAACGGAGGAAGAGGCCGCAGCCCGTATTTTGAAATTGCTTATAAGGCTGTAACGCTGGATAACGCCTTTATTCCTTATCGTTTGATTGGAACCGAACAGGAACCACCATACAGTCAGATTTATGTAATGGGTTATCTTATAATGCGTACAATAGCAGACAACTGGGGACTCCAGGCGCTTGCAGATGTTGAACGCAACAGAACAAATGGAAAAACCTGGGAAGAAAGCATTAAGCTTGTTACAGGCCATTCCGCACAGGATTTATACCGTCTGGCTAAAATTGCCCTTGAGAAAAAATATGCCGGTGAACGTAAGATTCCCGAAGGTATTATTATTTCGCCGAATGACATGAATGTTAATTATGAAAGGCCTGCCATTGTTCTTGATGACGGTTCCATCATTACTCAGAGAGAAGATTATACCGAGCGCTTTACCGTTCTTCTTAAGCCTGGTGCCAAGGACGGAAGAAAATATTTTGAAGATGAAGGCGAATTTAAAGAAACCAAGCTTTTTAAGGGCGCAAGCGAAATTACAGCCGACAGTAATATGAATATTTACTATACATCAAGCTCAGCAAGATACGACCGCAGCCCATATTACGAAATTGAATTCCCTATTTTTAAGTGGTCCAAGGATGAAAACGGTCAGGGTGTAAGCAAACAGCTTACCGACAACAACACCTCATTCTATCAGCCGGCAGTAAGCCGCGACGGAAACGTACTTGTTGCCGTAAAGCAGGATGGCCTTAAAATGACAATTGTCCGGGTAGATACCGAAACCGGAGCCACAACAACCCTGTTTGCAGACCCTGCCTACAGCTTTATCCAGCCTGCCTTGAACGACGACGGTAGCAAAATAGCATTCCTTATTCTTAAAGAAGACAGAGCCTGCGTTGCCCTTGGAGACATGCAGACCGGACAGTACAAAATTGTAAACAATACTGATTTTGACTTTATCATAGATCCTTCAAGACCTTCTTTTAATAAAGACGGCAAGTTAACCTTCTGTTCTAACGACCGCGGACGACTTGAAGTTTTTGAAGCTGTTCCAAATTCTGATGGCCAGACCTTTACCTGCACCCCTGTTGTTTCAGATCCAATCGGAGCACTGTGGGCATACAAAAATGATATTGCAGTTTACTATGCTTCTGAGGCATCTACAGGTGCTGTAATCAAAATCAAACCGGTAGAAGAATGGGGTAAAGTTCCTGACTTTAACGGTCCTTCTCCTGCAGGAGAAATTCTTACTCTGGGAAAATTCCAGAACGACTATTCTGATTTTACTCCATATGCAAAACTTGCAGAAAAAGAGGCAGAAAAGCCTGCTGATGAAGCTGCAGACGAGACTGTGGACGAAGTAGTAAAAACTGCAGAGGCCCCGACCGAACAACCTGTAGAAGAAACTGAAGAAGCTTCTGAAGAAGCCCCTGCAAAAGAAAAGGAAGAACCTAAAGATCCTGTAAAGCACCGCAGCCAGGAGGCCATAAGCAAGCTTGATAATCTTGAGCCAGCAACAACAGAGCTTACAAATCAAAAGGCCTTTGTTCCTTATATCTCACCTTTACTGTGGATGCCTTTTGTAAGCACACTGGAAAGCCCTCAAAAGGTTTATACCGGCGTGGGAGCCTTCTTTGTAGGAACATTGCCAAGGCTCCAGCTCAAACAGGGTATTATCTATTTTGATGCATTCTATTATCCGGAAATTAAAAACCTTACCGGTGAGTTTGCAATTGACACCCCATTGTTTGCCGGTAACCTGGACATCCTGTTCTCGCGCAATTCCTTGTTCTCTAAAAATGAAAAACTCGAAGGAAAATTCAGCATCAAAAACCTCTTTATTGCAGGTTATTCTCTGCCAATTTATAACCGCGAACAGTATAAGGTTGGACGCTGTCTGAGCCTGCTTACTTATACAGGTGCTTCGTTTACACAGACATCAGACAAGGCCTTTTCTATTACAGAAAACATACCGTTTACAAAGCAGATAAACTTTGAAGTTGGACTGGACTACAAAGAAGGCTGGAACCTCAAAAAAGATAACCAGCTTGTATACAACATTACAAATGTTGCCCTTGGTACCTGGGACTTTACAAAGAACAAACTGTTTGCCGGATACGAAGGAGAAGCCTGTGTATCTTACGGAAACACAACTCTGAGGCACGAAGCCGGCCTTGTAGTAAGATATACCGACTTCCCTATTGCTTCTACCATAGACATGAGCCGCGCACATTTTAACGGCTTTAACGAAAACTGCCTGTTCCCTGGCAAGCTGCTTGCAACCTACACCTGCACAATGCCAGGATTCCTTTATGGCATGGCAGATGCAAACCTTGTAGTTCAGGGACTTGCTTCGTTTGGGAAAAATAGTGCAGATGGCGGAACACCAGAAACCGGAAACCCATTGAACTTCCAGCTTGAAAAGAAAATCAATGCTTCTGCAGAACTGAGCCTGTCTTTGGGCGGAACAAGAAAACTTGCAGTAGGTTATACCTGCCTGCTGGACCTTGGCAAGCCAATAAGCGATGCTAACTGCAAATTCTACGTTAATTGTAAAGCCGACTGGATTAGATTTTAGAAATAAACTTAAGATATTCTTCCGGTGTAAGAGGTTCGGAGAACATAAAGCCCTGGATAAAATCACAACCAAGGTAAATAACCATATCATATTCTCCGTAACCTTCTACACCTTCGGCAACAACCTGCATTCCCAGATCCTTTACCATTGAAACTGTTTTCTGAAGGATTATACGCGCCTTGGAATCGTTTACAGAAGAACGGATTAAGGTTTTATCAAGCTTAACCTTCTGGAACGGGAACTTTACAAGTGTATTTGTATTAGAAAGACCGGTACCATAATTATCCAGAGAATAATGCATATTATGGCTGAGCATTGTATTCATATTGCGCAAAAGAATTTCGTTGGCAATGATTGTTGTTGTTTCGGTAACATTCAGGTTGATATAACTGTAATCAATATCGTAGTGATCCATTATATCAAAAATATGCTCGTACAGCTTTTCCTGCATACACTGAATTACAGAAAGATTGATGTGAACTTCTTCAATGCCCTTCTGCTCAAGCTTGTTTTCGGCAATAAACTTACATACCTCGCGGAAAACAAAGCTTCCGATTTTGAGCATAAGGCCGTTCTTTTCGGCAAGCGGTAAAAATTCATCAGGATTAATATAGCCGAATTCTTCTGTCTTATAACGAACCAGGGCTTCTACACAGTTGTAGGTTGCCTTTTCTACACTGTAGATCGGCTGATATACAATTTCAAAAGCGTTTTCGTTTACAGCCTGTTCCAGAAGCTGAACTATCTTGTGCTCCCTGCGGCGGTTTTCCAAGAGTTGAATCTGAGCATGGCAAGGTTTATCAGAAGTATAATCTGACCTGTCGGCAAGAGAATCTTCCAAAAGATCAATAAGGTCTTCGATTGTGTTTACATCCTCGGGAGCCTGTGCATACTTCATGTTAATAGTTACAGACACCTGGAAGTTACCGCATTTTACCGGCTGCATAAAGAAATTACTTACAAGCTTGAGTTTTTCGTTGTATTCTTCCATTGTGCCTTCGGTAAGGATAACACCAATACTTTCCAGAGAAAGACGGAACAGATTTGTCTTGCCAAAAACTTCGCTCAGGAATTCCACAAGCGTTTTAAAGAATTCCTTTCTGTTTGACTCACCTATAGAACGAAGAATGTGAACAAGATTTTCACTGCCAAGTCCAACTACAAACATTTTCTGGTTTGTATCAAAATTTTCCTGGGCCTTAACAATAAACGCACGCCTGTTATAAATGCCCATCTGGGAATCCATATAATCATCAGGATTTTCCAGAGAAAGATACGTAATCAGAATTGTCATGGACAGCATAAAGCCTGTAATTACAAGCTGCGGATATATTATCTGAATAATTGTCGAAATGACACACAAGGTCATAAAGGTGCCAAGCAGAACAACCTGATTTGTCGAATAAAGATTTTTATGCCTGTAAAAATGAAGCAGACCCGCACCTACATAAAAAGCCGCAAGAACATAATATACGTAGAATACAAAACCATAATGGAAATTAAGGTCACTATCAAACCAGAAAACACAGTGAGTAAAAGGTGTAGTACAAAGCAGAAGTGTTACAAAAAGATAAGTTCCAAAGAAAGCCCAGTAACGGCGTTTTGGCATAACTTTATATCTTTCCGAAAGATAATACAGACATATATAAAAGCACAGTGGAATTGCATTGAACATAAAATAATAAAGAATGTTTACAATATAACAAAGCCACAGATTGCTTTTGCTTATATACTTTAGAAGGAAGATAGCAGCAATATCGAGAATACTTGCCGTAAAGCATTGCCAGATAAGTGCGGTAAAGGCAGAAGAAACCTTTGTCTTGATTTTGTTGAGTTTAAAGAAAGTTATTATAACTGCAAAAACGATGAGTGCGGCGGCAACTTCAAATCTAAAATAATAATCTACCATTTTAAATTACCACCTCCTCGAATCTTCAGTTATAAGGGTTATAAAATCATCGCGGCTGATCGGCTTAGAATAATAGAAGCCCTGAACAAAATCGGCTCCCATCTGCTTGAGCTTTTCTACCTGCTCAGGAGTTTCAGCTCCTTCGGCGACAATCTCCATATCCAAAAGCTTAACCATTTCTATAGTGTTGCGCAAAACGGTTTCTGCTTTTTCGTTATGCATAGCTTCCCAAACCATGCTCTTATCCAGCTTAATGGTGTGGAAAGGATATTTGATGAGTGTAACGGTATTTGAAAAACCTGTACCAAAATCATCAAGAGAAAAATTCATGTTGCGTTCAATAAGGCGGTTCATGTTGTTCATAAGAACTTCGCTGGAAGCTATGGCTGCAGATTCTGTTACCTCCAGGTTTACATAGCGGTAATCAAGATTGTACAGGTCCATAATCTTGAATAACTGATCTGCAAGGTCCTTCTGCATACACTGAATTACCGACAGATTTACATGAATATATTCAATGCCCTTTTCCCAGATTTTATTATGAAGAATAAAGCGGCATACGGTTTCAAAAACAAATTCACCAATCTGGAGGATCATTCCGTTATGTTCTGCAACCGGGATAAATTCTTCAGGGCTTACTTCGCCAAGCTCATCATTTTCAAGACGTACAAGAGCTTCGGCAGTTGTAAAGCGTCCCTGCTCAAAAGAATATATAGGCTGATAAACTACATAAAAATCTCCGCGGCGGACAGCCTGCTTCATAACCTGCAGAATCTTAAGCTCGCGCTCCTTTTTTATAAGCGCATTTTTATCTGTACGTACAATAGTTCCAGGTTCGGCATCAACCACAGAATGCAGGGTTGCACGCATAAGCTCGTCAATTTCTGCATAAGACTGAGCATCCTCAGGATATTTAAGAACTGCAATGTGCTCGGTAAGAGAAATCTTAAAGTCGCCCATAAGAATTGAATCAGAGAAAACAGTGTGCAGATTCCTTATGGTTTTTTCCTGAACAAGATCATCATTCGGAATAATTATCATAAGACGGCTTTCTGAAATTCTGAAAATCTGATTTCTACCGCAGGCAGATTTGAGCAGGATGGAAAGCTGCTTTAAAATCTTAGATTTATTTTCCAGACCAAGAGTTTCGTTCAAAAAGCGTATACCAATAATATGAAGTCCGATAATGCGGAAAGGAGCGGCCCTGTAAATATACTGATTTGTGACCGACATGAATGCTTCTCGGTTCAGGATATTCATTTCCTTATCAAGGTAGTTGGTAGGCGAAACCAGAACAAGGAAAACAATCATTGCAGATACAGAAGCAACAAATCCATTAACCAGAAGCGATGGTACTGTGGTTTGAATTACAACACCGATGATACATGCTACCGTGTAGAAATAAACCGTAATTCTCTGCGATAAACTGGATTCCTTTTTATAAAGAATGATTTTGTAGAAACAACTTCCAAAATAAATGGCGGCAACTACATATAAAACAATGAATCCGCCTCCACGGTGGAAAACCAGGTTTTCGTCAAAATAAAAGACAGACTTGGTAAACGGAGTTATAAGGACTGTAAACTGTGCCAGACAGATAGGGAAATAATATCTAAGCTTTTTAAATTTTGAACGTGTATCATCGTCAATAAGAGAACAGCGGATACACTTGTAAAAAGCAAACGGGAAGAAATTGAAGGTACCGTAATAAAGTATATTAGTAAGATAAAGCACCCACAACGGCAGCTTATCTACATAACTAATAGCTTCTACTGCAACAATATCAAGAATAGCCGAAAACAGTACAACCAGAATCAAAAGCAGGAAAGAATTTGTAAGCCTGTTTGAAATGATTTTTTTCCTGAAAAAGCTGAAAAGGACTGCAAGAGAAAGAATTATGGCTGCAATTTCGTACTCAATGATATAATGCATTGCAACTATTATAATGCATATCGGACAAAAAAAAAAGATAAAAAAAGGCCGCCCGCAAGGACGACCTTAAGATTGTCGGGGGGCCCTTCGAGTCCTTCGACAAGCTCAGGAACCACAGGGACCCCGGTCAATTATTTCTTAGCAGCTGGCTTTTTAGCAGCAGTTGTTGCTTTCTTAGCAGGAGCTTTCTTTGCTGCAGGTTTCTTAGCAGCTGGTTTTTTAGCTCCGGCCTTGATAACAGCCTGTGCACCTGCAAGACGAGCAAGTGGTACACGGAATGGAGAACAAGATACGTAGTTCAAACCAAGCTTGTAGCAGAGTGCGATAGAAGCTGGGTCACCACCATGTTCACCACAGATACCAAGGTGGAGGTTAGCCTTAACTGAACGTCCCTTAGCTTCTGCAATTTCCATGAGAGCACCTGGACCATCTGGATCAAGTGTAGCAAATGGATCGTCTTCCAAGATTCTCTGATCAAGGTAAGATTCGATGAACTTACCATAGTCATCACGAGAGAAGCCGAATGTTGTCTGTGAAAGGTCGTTTGTACCGAATGAGAAGAAGTCAGCGAACTGAGCAACCTTATCAGCAATCAATGCTGTGCGTGGGAATTCAACCATTGATCCGATTTCGAACTTAAGCTTTGTTCCACATGCCTTGTTTACGTCAGCGATTACAGCTTCTGCCTGAGCACGAATCTGTTCAACTTCGCGGTAAGAAACAACGTTAGGAATCATAATCTGAACCTTGTGTTTGATTCCTTCTTTATCAAGCTTAGCAGTAGCGCGGGCAATAGCTTCTACCTGCATCTCGTAAATCTCTGGATAAGTGATAGCGAGACGGCATCCGCGGTGTCCGAGCATTGGGTTGTGTTCATCAAGAGCAGCAACCTTTGTAGCAAGAGCAGCTGGCTTCATACCAAGCTTTGTAGCAAGAGCCTTGAGCTGAGCTGAATCTTCTGCCTGAATGAATTCATTAAGAGGTGGGTCAAGGAGACGAATTGTTACTGGGTAACCCTTCATAGCCTTGATGATTTCGTAGAAGTCCTTCTGCTGAAGTGGAAGAATCTTCTTGAGGTTAGCCTTGCGGTCTTCTGTATTTTCAGAAACAATCATCTTCTGGAATGCAGTAAGTTTTGGTTCGTCGAAGAACATGTGTTCTGTACGGCAAAGACCAATACCCTTTGCTCCGAAGCGGAATGCATCTTCTGCATTCTTAGGTGTATCACCGTTAGCATATACATCAAATCCCTTAACAATCTGTCCAGATGGAGTCTTGCGGATAGAAGCTGCACGGATTTCATCTGCCCACTTAAGGAACTTTTCAAGGTCTCCGGAAATTGTAGCAGGTTTTACAGCAACCTGTCCTTCATATACTTTACCTGTAGCACCGTCGATTGTAAGGAAGTCACCCTTCTTGTATGTCTTACCCTTTACGCTGATTGTGTTTGCATCCTTGAATACAACATCGGCACAACCACAAACACAAGGAGTTCCCATACCACGAGCAACTACGGCAGCGTGTGATGTACGTCCACCAGTTGATGTAAGGATACCCTGTGCAACAGCCATTCCGGCAATGTCATCTGGAGATGTTTCTTTACGAACGAGGAGAACCTTCTTTCCAGATTTTGCCCAAGCTTCTGCTTCGTCAGCTGTAAATACGATCTGTCCACATCCGGCTCCAGGAGAAGCGTTAAGACCAGAAGCGATTTCGCGAGCCTTCTTTACAGCGTCCTTGTCCAACTGTGGGAGGAGGAGCTGGTTGAGCTGTTCTGGTTCTACGCGGAGAAGAGCCTGTTCCTTTGTGATGAGCTTTTCAGCAACCATATCAACTGCCATCTTAACAGCAGCAGCACCAGTTCTCTTACCATTGCGGCACTGGAGCATATAGAGTTTACCTTCTTCTACAGTGAACTCCATATCCTGCATATCGTGATAGTGCTTTTCAAGACGATCACGGATCTTGCAGAGCTGGTCATATACCTTTGGATTTTCTTTCTTAAGCTGAGAGAGCTTCTGTGGTGTACGAATACCTGCTACTACGTCTTCACCCTGAGCGTTCATAAGGTATTCACCCATGAATTCGTTCTTACCTGTTGAAGGGTCGCGAGAGAAACAAACACCAGTACCAGAAGTGTTACCCTTGTTACCGAATACCATAGCCATTACAGAAACGGCTGTACCCTTAAGAGCACCTTCCTTAATGTTGTTAAGCTTGCGGTATGTAATAGCACGTGGGTTCATCCAAGAACCGAATACGGCACCGATAGCACCCCACATCTGCTTTTTAGGATCCTGAGGGAAGTCTTCTCCCTTTTCCTTTTTATACATTTTCTTGTAGTTAGCAACGATGTTCTTGAGTTCATCTACGTTCAACTCTGGGTCATCTTTAATACCACGCTTTGCCTTTTCCTTGTCAATGATTGCTTCAAACTTGTCGTGATCAACACCCATTGCAACGTCACCGTACATCTGAATAAAGCGGCGGTAAGCATCCCATGCAAAACGTTCGTTACCAGTTTTCTTAGCAAGACCAATTACAGACTTGTCGTTAAGACCGAGGTTGAGGATTGTATCCATCATACCTGGCATAGAGATTGCAGCACCTGAACGTACTGATACAAGAAGTGGATCCTTTTCATCACCGAGCTTCTTGCCCATTGCCTTTTCGAGCTTAGCAAGATACTTGTCAACTTCTGCAGGTAATTCCTTTGGATACTTGCGTCCGAGTTTGTAGAACTCCTGACATACATCTGTTGTGATTGTGAATCCAGGTGGAACTGGAAGACTTAAAGGTTTCTTTGCCATCTGAGCAAGGTTAGCACCTTTACCACCGAGTTCGGCGCGCATTGATTCATCACCGTCAGCGTCGCCGTTGCCAAAAAAGTAAACATACTTTGTAGCCATTGATTTCTCCATATTTAAAAAAATATTTTCAAGTTAGTCTTTATATAATATAGATAAAAAACAATAGCGTCAATTAGTGGATGAGCGTGTCAAGTCCCCGCGTCATGCGAGAAGCTTCAGGCGACGTGGCAATCCATCCGGGGTCCCTGAGCCAGTCGAAGGGTGCCATCACAATGACAAAAGACAATTCCCATGTTACAATTTTAATAATTGTTAAATGGAGTTTTTATGAATATCAGAAAGAAAATTTTTGCGCTCACCGCTCTTCTTTTTCTACTGGCACCGGTATTTGCGCAAAAGGCACAGGATCCGCAGCCCACGCCTCTTCCTTTTTCCAAAGGTGTAAATCTTCTCAAATGGTTTGAAATATGGGAAGACTGGAACAAAGACGAATTACCTCCTTTGAACAAATATGACGAAGATGATTTTGCCTGCCTTAAGGACATGGGCGTTGATGTAGTAAGAGTCCCAATTCATTTTGATCTTCTTATGGAACCTCATTACACCGGAAAAATTCTTGATGTTGTTTTAGAAAAGCTTGATCAGGTCTGCGACTGGGCCGAAGAATATCAGATATATCTTGTAATAGACAATCATTCGTTTAATTCAACCGCACTATATTATAACCCGCCGTCAATTGCAGAATATCAAGAAAGCATAGAAGCGGTATGGACACAGCTTGCACAGCGTTACAAAAACAGAAGTGAATATATCATTTACGAAATTGTAAATGAACCCAACGGTCAGCCCGAATATATGGACAACTGGGTTAGAGTCCAACAAGAGATAATTGAACTTATAAGAAGTTATGATTCTGAACGTGCAATAGTAGTTTCAAGCGCTTACTGGACGGGACTGGATGAACTTTTAAAGATGAAGCCTTATAAAGACCCAAACCTTATTTATACAATTCATTTTTATGAGCCTCTGCTTTTTACACATCAGGGGTCAAACTGGATGGCTGGCGCAGAAGATTTTGCGGATATAAGGATTCCTTTTCCTTATGATAAATCACGGCTGCCGGAATACAAGGGCGAACAGATGTCCTGGAACCAGTTGAAGAAGCAGGCTTCAAAGCTCACCGACTCATGGATGAAAGATGCCCTTAACACTTACTCTACAGAAGGAACCGAAAAATATGTCAAAGCACGAATCAAAAAAGTTGCAGACTGGGCAAAGAAAAATAAAGTTCGTGTATTTGCCGGCGAAATGGGTGTTTTGGACATAGCAGAACGCGAAGACAGAATTGCATGGCTCAAAATGGTACGAGCAGCCTTTGAAGAAAACAACATGCCTTACTGCGTCTGGGGAATAGACGGCGGTAGTGGATTTTTGAAAAGTGATAGCGGACAAAAATTTCCGGAAGACATAGACCAGGAGATTCTGGAAGCAGAAGGTTTTACCATGCCCGACCAGGCCGCCCTTGCAAAAGCCTCCCGTACCCTGAATGAATTTCCACAAAAACCTTATGTTGTTTATGATGGTGCAATCGGTAAAAAAACAGTAATTGATATAGTAAACTGCAGGCAGGCCGTCTGGGATGAAGACAAACAATCCCACTGTATGCAGATTCCTCACGTGTCGTCTCAATCCTTACTTTGCAAATTCATTCTGCCGGAGATTATTGCTTCTAAGGTGACAGAATACCATGACTCTCTTATGCTAAGTTTTTCCGTAAAGTTTACAGACAAAAGCCAGAGCTTTAATATCTTTTTGCAGGACACAGACGAAGGAGAAGCAAACCTTCCGTGGAAAAAAGGATATACAGTCAGAGCAGCAGATTATCCTTTGAATAAATGGGTAAAAATTTCGCTCCCGCTTTCTGCATTTGAAAACAGCTGGGGAACCTGGTCCGACAAAGAAGGAAAAAATTACAACCAGGAAGGCAAGTTTGAGTGGTCCCGTTTCCAAAAGCTTTACTTTGACTTTGAAGACTGGGACGACACCAAACGAGGCGACATTTTTGTTGATGATATTTGTATCATATTTCTAACAGAAAGGAATTAAAATGATAACTTTTGAACAGACACCTTTTGCAGAAGTAAAGCTCTTTCGTTTTGACGGCGTAACCGATAACCGAGGTTTTAAGATCCGCACCTGGTCGCAGGAAGATTTTTTGCAAAACGGAATTGATTTTACGCCTGTAGAAAGTGTGATTTATGAAATACCTCAAGCCGGCACATTATACGGGATTCACTTCCAGCTCGAGCCAAAGCCACAGCAAAAACTGATAACCCTTATTGCAGGTGCCGGCGTAGACTATGCAATTGATTTACGACCGGATTTTCCAACTTTCAAAAAATGGTTCAGCGTAGAGTTATCGGCAACTAACCACAGACAGATTTTAATTCCACGCGGCTTTGGTCATCTTTTTTATTCTACTGAGCCAGACACAAAAATGCTTTTTCAGATTGACAGAGAGTTTGATCCGGCGCTTTCCAAAACCATTAGTTATCGGGACCCGGAAATTGCACTGGACATACGCGACCGGGATTTTATAGTTTCCCCAAAAGACGCAGCTGCACCTCTTTTGAATTCAATTCAATTAAAGTTTTAACCTTTCAAAAGTACGGAAAATACAATATTATAAAGCACATTATGACAATCAGAACCGCAACCCAAAAAGACATCCCTACTCTGCGCGAGCTTTATCTTGAACTTGAAAAAGACGGCGTGCGCTATCAGCCGGAACATTTTGTTATTGGCACAAGAACAGACGAATTTTTCCAAGGCATTTTTGACAGCCCGACACAGGACATTCTTGTTGCCGACGACAACGGCGAAGTCCTTGGCTTTGTTCACGTAATGATTATTCCACAGAAAAAAGTGAGCTGCCTCAAACCGCAGACCACAATATACATGCAGGACTTATGTGTTAGTCCAAACAAACGAAACGGCGGAATAGGCACCCAGCTTGTCCGCGAAGCAAAGGCCTACGGCAAAGCACACGGCGCAGATTTTATACGCACCCAGGTTTTCCCGGAAAACGTAGACGGCATGCGTTTTTACGTACGTAACGGCTTTTGCGAAATGATGAAGACA
>JAFZOJ010000007.1 GCA_017550685.1 Treponema sp.
ACAACCTTATTGCCGTAAACTTTTCTATGCCAGGTCCAACAGTAGCATCCTTCAGTTCAATCTTTTCCAGTTTCTTGGATGATATTTCAAACTGAGTCCTATTGCCAAAAACTGCACAGTTGAGTGAACTGTCCTCGTTCAGAATAAGTTCTTCTACCATCGCAAGCTTTCCTTCTATGTTTGCCGGGAACTGTTGTATATAAGTTTTTCCCTGATCCAAAAATGACTGTGACTGAACTTCAATTCCTTTTACACGGACAATAGCTCCCTTGTCATTGAAATATACAGTATTCATTGAAGGATTTTCCTTTGTTGCATAAAAGTCAACATTTGAAAGACCAAAGGTGGTATCATATTTCCAGGATATTTCCTTAAGATTTCTTCCATCATCAGACAGTACAACAGGCTTATTGTTTATCAGCTGGACGCTAAGGTTTTCACCAAGTTTAAGGCTGGAACCGTTTACAGGATAAAAAGAAATAAGCACAGGGGAGTTTCTTGCAAGGGTAATCTTTTCTTTCTGCAATGCAAGGTTCAAAGCATTCGGAAAGTTTATTGCAGATGACGGTGTAAATGATTTTAAATATCCGTCATCATAAAGTTCTATGACAGTAATGCCTTTGAACTGCTTTTTTTCTTTTGTAGCAGGAGCCATGTTCTGCAGGAAGGAAAGGCTCTGTCCGCCAGTTACCGTAAAGGATTTAAGGCTGCCGTTTTCGTAAAACTCAAGTTTGGAAGACTCCGTTGCAGCAACTATTTCATTATTATACTTGCTGAATTTTATCTTAAGGTTATAGCTGCCATCCGGCATTTTGTTAGACAGCTTTACAGATTTGATATTTCCATTTTCATAAAATACGATTGGAACCGAGCCTGTAGTAGTTATAGGCGCGTTCTTTGCCTGATATGGAGAGCAGACTGTTATGTCCCCAAGTCCTTCTACAAAGATAGTTTTTGTACCTTCAAAAAAGAATGATTTCACAGCACCAGAATCGTAATGCTCAACCTGTGTGTCGTGGAGAAGGGTAAAATCACCATAATGAGTTGAAACCGATTCACGACTGTTTTCTGAATTGTCTACCGATAATCCGCCAATAGAAATTTGAGAATACCCCATCTGTAATGCAGCAAACAGCATGAGGCAAGAAAATAATGCTTTCTTTGAAATAAACATAATACTTCCTCTGAAATAATTAAAAATGTAAATTTGATTTTTTTCAGCTGCACCACGAAACTGTTGACAACAGAATCTATCCGCTGACATTTTAAGAATGCTGGATTGGCCCGACTTTCACGGAATTTAGGTAAAAAACTTTTTTAATATTTTGAAATAGTTTTACATATCCATTTCAAGATTTGCAAGACAGCAATCGTAATCCGAGTGCGGCCATCGCTGTTCCCTGCATTTCTTCAGGGCGTAGTAGCCTGCCTGGTTTGCAGTCATGCTTGCAAGCACCTTTGGATATGTGGTTATGCAGAGCGGAATCCACTTTACGCCAGTTCCCAATGCCGGAGTGTCCGGATCTGCAATAAAGCTTGATACGAAATCTGTCTCAAGGTTTTCTTTCGTGATGATTTTACTCACCTTACAGAAAGAAGTCCTGTCGGCAATTTCCTTTTTAACACCAAACTTAACAAGCTCATTTCTGACCTGTTCAAGATAATAAAGTGTTTTGTTTTCAGTCATAATTGACCTCCTTTTTTACAGTTGTTCACTGCGTTGTTTCTGATTTCTTCCTTTCTTCCTCCATTTCTTTTCGTATTCGAACCGTGGAACTCAAGCCCAGAGCCATGCTTATGAAACGGCTTACAGAAAGTTTTTCTTTTCTGGCATATTC
>JAFZOJ010000008.1 GCA_017550685.1 Treponema sp.
GAGCTAGATTTAATATAATTGGTGGTATTATTGATTAAACTTGTAGTATTTGACTTAGATAACGTTATTATTGATGGTGAAGCGATAGATGAGATAGGTAAATTAGCAAATGTTGAAGAGGACATAGCTGAAATCACTGAAAAAGCTATGCAAGGTGAAATTGACTTTGAAACTTCTATTAAAGACAGAGTACAACTTCTTGAAGGAACTTCTATTGAAGACATTGAAAAAGTTGCTTGTGATCTTCCATTAATGCCTGGCGCAGAAAAAACCATCAAATGTCTAAAAGATAAAGATGTAGATGTAGCTATCATTAGTGGTAGTTTTGATGTAGTGGCTGATAAAATTAAAGATAAACTCGGAGTTGAAACAGTTTATACTAATAGTTTCACAGTCGAAGACGGTAAACTGACTGGTGAAGTGACTGGTCCTTTAGTGTCCGGTTCCAAATTGGACGTATTGAAAGACCATGTCGAAGAAGCAGGAATTACTTTGGATGAAGTAGTTGCTGTCGGGGATGGCGCAAATGACATTTCCATGATTGAATCAGCAGGTTGCGGAATAGCATTCAACGCAAAAGATTCCGTAAAAGAAATTGCTGATATAGTAGTTGAAGAAAAAGACTTATGCAAAGTCTTATGTGCAATCTGTAATCAATTAACCACTGATGATGCTGAAACTGAAACTGTAGAAGAAGAAAACGCTGAAGAAGCTGTCGAAACCGAAGCTGAACCGGATGTTGAGGAAGACGTTGCTGATGAAACCGAAGCCGAAGAAGAAGCTGAACCTGTAGCTGAAGAAGTTGAAGAAGCTGAAGATGAACCTGCAGAGGAAGAATCTGATGCTGAAGATGATGAAGAAGCTACTGAAACTGAAGAAGCTGAAGCTGAACCGGTAGAGGAAGAATCTGATGCTGAAGATGCTGAAGAAGAACCAGCAAAAGAAGAAAAACCTAAAAAATCCAAAAAGGATAAAGGTCTTCCTAAATCCAATTTTGTTCTCGCTGACACCATGGAAGGTGTAAGAAAACAAAAAGACGAAAAAGAAGCTGAAATCTCCAAAGTTGCTGATGAAAGGGAAGAATTCAACAAAATAGCTAAGGAACAACGTAAAATTAGGGATGAATTAAACGCATCTTTAAAAGAAAACTTAAACAAAGCTATTGAATTCAGAAACGAGCGTAATGAAATCAACAAAGCTGTTGAAGCTGCTAAAAAAGCTCGTAATGATGCAAACAACAAGATCAAAAGTCTCGAATGGTCTTCAGGTAAACGCGACAAAATCAAAATAGAAAACGAAATCAAAAAGATTGACAAAATCATTGAAACTCGCGTTTTAGACATTAAGAAAGAAAATCAACTTGTTAAAAATGCAAATGATTTAAGAAAACAATTAATGGAAATTCACGAAGACGAATCTGTTAAAAACGAAGCACAAGAGCTCAAAAAAGTTTCTGAAGAAGAACACGAAAAAGTTATTGAACTTTCCGAAAAAGCACAAGCTGCTCACGAAGAAATGCTCACATACTTCAGAAAAACCGATGACATCAGAACCGCAGCTGACGAAGCTCACAAGAAATTCATCGAAGCTCGTAAAAACGCTTCAGCTAAACATGAAGAGTTCAAAGTTATCTTAAGCGACATCCATGTTATCAACAAAAAGTTAGGTTCCAACAAACCTAAACGCAGAAAATCCGATAACAAACCTTCCGGTGGAGCTAACAAAAACCGTGAAGAAAAAGAAAGAGCTGAAGAAATCTTTGAAAAATTCAAACAAGGTGGAAAAGTATCTACCGAAGAGATTTTACTCTTGCAAAAATACAATATAGGTTAAATCATTTAACCTACTTTTTTTACTTTTTTTAAGGTCTTAACATGAGCGAAGAAAAGATTGAAACCTGTTTTATCTGCGGCAAGAAGTTCGACATGAACAAGGCAGAATTGGGATATTACAGAAACGGCCAGTTTCCAATCTGTGACTTTTGCGCTGATTTTTACCGATTTTACAATGAAGATCTGACTCCCAAAAAGGAATAGTTGCTTTTAAATATATGAAAACCAATCTCCTTTTAAAAATTTCATTATCAATTTCTATTTAAAATTTATAATCTATGATTGATATAGATATAATTAGATTTAAAATATGAATCTGTTTTAAAAAATATCAACTGGGGATATCATGAGTTTAATTATTGCATATATGGGCAAGAAGGGCTGTGTAATGGCAGCTGATAAAAGAAAAATCGCTTATTTTGGAGATAAGGAAGAGCTAGATACTTTAGAAAGCGAATTGTACAACGGCACTATTCAAACTGACGATGAGTTTTTACAGAGGGCTGAAGAATTGAACGTTTCAGTCAAAATCACAGACGGCGCAAGCAAACTGCTTGAGATTGGAGAAATCATTCGCGGTGAAGTAAGCTCCAAAGGAACTTTTCAAACAAAAAGAAGAAGGATTTACGGTACAACAAACGGCTTTCAGTTGGTTGAACTGTTGGGCTCTCAAACTCAATCCCGTAAGGCAGGCAATAACGGAATCATCATTTTCGGAAATAAATATGCAAAACGCTTAGCTCAGAAATTGCTTTCCAGCAAATGGAACGCTTCTCAAAATTTGACTACAATGAGAGAAGTCTTTGAAGAAGTCCTAAGTGAAGTGTCTTCCAAAACACCTACCGTCGGCGACACTTTCGATATTTTAACTAAACATCCTACCTATTCAGAAACAACCGCCCAATTGAATTTGAACAAGACTATTGACCATGACATTAAGTTGCTGGCAAGATTCAGGCAGGATCTTATTGAAAAGCTTGTCCAACAGAATCTGGAAATTGAAATGTCATATAAAATCATTGACAACGGAGACATAGGTCGTGTTGTTGACATTGACGGAGACGAGCTGAAGGTTCAGTTGAATGACAAGACCCAGGCGGTGGATGAGAACTGGAAACAGGTAGTTGCACCTGGACAGATTGTGGTAATGTATAGCGAAAGCGACAATGTAAAGCTCAAGGACAAGGTCATCATTAAGGATGAAAAGCTATGCCTTAAAAAAGACAAGTCCCCTCTCAAATGTGATGTAATTCTGTGCACACTGTAATTGACATATCTGTGGATGAATACTTTGAAATTTGCAGTTGGTTTGATTTGGCAATTTTCACAGGCATTCATTCACGTCAGACTATTTTTTTTAAAATCTGGGAAAGGATTCTCATTTAACTTCACTTTTTTGGCAATTTTTTCATGCAAATATATTACCAAATTCAGAATAGTAACGTTTTTATATTAAAGATTTCATTAAAGTTATCTATAAAAAAATTGTTTAGGTATATATAATGCATGAAGTAATAATTTGCGAAAAACCGAGTTCGGCAGAAAAGATAGCAAAGGCGCTTTCACCAAGCGCAAAAAAGAAAGTGTACAATAAGAAAGTCAAATATTGGGAACTTCAAAGGGATTCAAAGGACATCACCGTATTATCAGGTGTCGGTCATTTGTATTCATTGGTTCCGGAAAAGAACAAAAGGTTCAAGGTCGCTTTCGACCTTCATTGGGCTCCTTCCCATGAGGTCAGCAAAAGCAGCGCATTTACAAGGGATTACCTAAGGGCCATCAAGAAATTCGGTAAAAATGCAGATTCATACATTCATGCTTGCGATTACGATGTTGAAGGGACATTGATTGGTTACAATGCCTTGAAATACGCATGCGGTGAGGATTCCCTGAACAATGTTTCCAGAATGAAGTTTTCCGCATTGACCAAAAAGGACATCGTTGATGCCTACGAAAACAGGATTGACATTGACATGCACCAGGTGGACAACGGTATCGCTCGCCACATCATCGACTATTACTTCGGCATGAACCTTTCCATTGCATTGTCAGACTCCGTCAAGAAGACCAAGCACAGGTTTTTGAAGCTGTCCGTCGGAAGGGTTCAGACTCCGACATTGTCAATATTGGTGAAACGCGAAAAGGAAATCAGGGAGTTTGTTCCGGAACCCTATTGGGTCATAAGGGCAATCCTTGATTTTGAAGACATTGAAATAAGGCATGTCGAGAGAAACATCTTCGATAAGGCCCGAGCAGATGAAATCTATGACAAATGCCAGGGCAAGGATGCGGTTGTTGATGAAATCAAGTTTGCAAAATCAAAGACAAGGCCTCCGGTTCCTTTCGATTTGAGCGGACTTCAGGCTGAAGCATATAATGTATTCGGGTTTTCACCTAAAAGAACCCAAAATGCCGCTCAAAACCTTTACAGTGCAGGATATACGTCATATCCACGTACATCATCTCAAAAGTTGCCTGAAAGCCTTGGGTTTGAAAATATCTTCAGGCAATTGTCTGCAGATCCCGTGTTCAAAAAGCACATTTCCAAGCTGCCTTCCAAGTTAAGGCCTAACAACGGTAAGAAGGAGGATGCGGCTCACCCGCCGATTCACCCGACAGGAATTCTTCCGAAATCACTCAACAGCGATGAGAAGAAAATCTATGAACTGATTGTATATAGATTCATTGCAGTGTTCTTCGAATCCGCCGAATTCGAGACAATGAGTGCTACATTGGACATTGAGGATGAGAAATTCAAGTTCAAGCGCAGACGAGTCACCCATAAGGGTTGGATGGAGCATTATCCGTTCAAAAAGATAGATGATGAGAAATTCCCTGACGTCAGCGAAGGGGACTTGATGAGCGTCAAGGAGCTCATTAAGGATGAAAAGGAAACCAAGCCTCCTGCACGCTATAACCAGGCTTCTCTGATTAAGGAGCTTGAAAAGAAAAACCTCGGTACAAAGGCGACCCGTGCGGACATTGTCGATAAGCTCTATGACAGAAAATACATAGAAGGAAGCAAGATTGAGGTCAACCAGTTGGGGGAAAACCTCATAGACACTTTGAATACCTATTGTAGCAATCTGACAAGCGAAAAGCTCACAAGGGATTTGGAGATAAAACTTGAGGGCATTAACCAGGACGAGTCCACCAAGGAAAGCGTAATCGAAGAGGGCAGAAAGGATGTTGAGGAAATTCTGGTCGATATCGACAAGAACCAAAAGGGAATAGGCTCCAAATTGTATGAGGCCTATCAGGCAACCAACATCGTCGGCGAATGCAGCTGCGGAGGAAAGCTTGTCAAAAGGGCAGGCAGATATGGAAGCTTTGTGGGTTGCAGCAACTATCCAGACTGCAATGTGACATATTCCCTTCCGAAAAACGCATTTGTCATCAAAAAGACCTGTGAAAAATGCGGGCTTCCGATGATTGCGGCAGGCAAGGGCAAAAAAAGGCGTGAAATGTGTCTTGACCCTAATTGTGGCAAGGACACTTCAGTAGAATACAAACCGCAGGAAGTTGGGGCATGTCCTAAGTGCGGCAAGCCGCTTTTGAAAAGATCAGGAAGATTCGGCGAGTTCATTGGTTGCAGCGGTTTTCCAAAGTGCAAATTCACATGTTCTGTTGAAGAACTTGAAAGCAAATTGAATTAAATTTTGCTTTTTTCTTATTTTTCCGATATACATAATATTTAATAATGGTGAATTAAATATATAATACTCAATAAAAATATTTTTTCAAGTAAAATTTAAATATTTTTATTTATTTCTTATAATTTTAATATAATTTATTTAAAATTCTTGCTTTATAGAATTTTAATAGTAATGAAACGAATAGAGGATTTCAATGAATAAACAAACAATTTTAACAATAAGCAAATCAATAATCATTATTTTGATTTTGTTAGCTGTTGTTTTCGCACTAAAGGCTCCCGCAGCCGATTTGCCAATTCTCAATGGTGAACTCAAAGGAGAATATGTTGATTCATCAGGTCTTCCTTATTTCAGTGAAATGGATTCATACTATAACTTAAGGTTGACTGAGAATTATGCGGATTCAGGCATTTTCGGGGACGAAATTATAAATGGCACTGATTGGGATATGCACAGGTACGCTCCTGACGGTAATGCCGTCAATTATGAGGGAATGATTGTGTATGTCACAACATGGTTACACGACATGGTGAATAGTTTCACTGGAGGAAACTATTCAGTAAAAGAAGTTGCATTCTGGACTGGTGCGGTGATTTCCACATTGGCTGTAATTCCGGCTTTCATTTTCGCAAGGAGAATCACCAATGACTATGGGGCAATCGTTGCAACATTGCTTATAGTTCTTGCTCCGAACTACTTTGCGCACACATTCCCAGGATTTTTCGATACAGATATGTTCTACTACATATTCCCGCTGTTCTTCGTTTTCTTCTTCATTGAAGCTTTAAGAACAGATAACATGATTCTGAAAGTGGTTTATGCAGTATTGTCAATTTTGGCAATCGGACTGTTCTCACAGGCATGGAGTGGTTACATCTTTTACCTAGGTGTAATGGGAATATTTGCGATTGCATATCTAATCGCATGCTATTTCTTCAACGTTGGCGATGACCATGAAGATTATTCAAGTAAGGTGGATTGGCTAATCCACAATAAGGATTTAATTACAATTTTGATTTTGGCGGTACTCGGTTTTATAGGTCTTGCAGCGTTCAAGGGTATAGATGGTGTTTTATCCATCTTCGGAAGCTTAACTAGCTTGATAAGCTTGCAATCCGCTTCACGTGTAGTTGGAGGTTTCCCTAACGTACTTATTTCCGTTGCAGAGATGCAGGCTCCATCATTGCTTGGAAGCGGAATGGCTTCTGCATTTTTAGCAAGCACCAACGGTGTAATCAACGGTATCGGCGGTATTTCCGTATTGTTTGCAGCTTTGATTGTGTTGTATGTTCTGGTTTCAAGATCACTTAAATTCAGGTCTGCTTCTGTAAAACTCAATTCAAGCAAAAAACCTCAAAAAGGGGACAGGACTGCTGCCGCTAAAAGAATCGATAATGACCGCAAATTTAAGATTTCTTTGGCTGATTTGAAATTCGGAGGCAATAATGACATCCTGGCCGACAAACGTCTGACAGTAATGTACGCTACATTATTCATCGTATGGATAATCGTTGCTGCCGTTGCGGTAAGTAGGGGTTCAAGGTTCACTACCACTATTGTATTACCATTTGCATTGCTCACAGGTATTTTTGTAAGCTTTGCAGCCGATTACGTTAAAAACAGATTAAATGATGACAGATGGCTGGTAGTTATATTGTTCCTATGCGGATTCCTGGCAGCCGTTCCATTAGCAACAATCAATCCTATTTATGCAATTGCACTGTTCCTTGTTATTGTTGTTGCAGGTTTAGTTACCATCTATGCATTGAAACCTAACGCTTCCGTTAAGGTTCCGCCTAAAAAATATATTGTCATACTTGCAATCGTAATTGCACTCATCACACCATGTGTCTGTGGTGCTTACCTGACTAGTGAAAACGTTGTTCCTGGTACCAGCGATTCAATGTGGAATGCGATGCAGTGGATTAACGAAACCCAGTCAGACGATACAGTAATCACATCCTGGTGGGACTTCGGTTACCTCTTTGAGATTGCTGCCGATAAACAGGTAACATTCGATGGGGGTTCACAGGCAGGAAGCCGTGCATTCTGGTTAGGTAAGGCAATGAGTACCGATGATTTGGAGCTGTCCGCAGGAATATTCAGAATGCTTGATACAACCGGTGACAGGTCAGTTACAAAACTGGTGAATGTCACAGGGGATACAGGCAAATCCGTAGACATACTGCTTGACATCTTGCCGAAATCATCCAGCGATGCCCAAAAGACCTTGGTAGATACCTACAAGTTATCTTCAAGTGATGCCGCAGAAGTTGTTAATCTGACTCACCCAGAAAACCCACGTCCTGTAATCTTTGTTGCATCTTCAGATATGCTTCAAAAGGCAGGCTGGTGGAGCTACTTCGGTGATTGGAACTTTGAAAACCAGACTTCCGAAAACTACAACTACTATGTTCCAACATCACAGGTAACAGTCGAACCGGGCAGCACAGGCAACTTGACACTGCTTGACAGTCAGGGAATGACCGTAAAGGCAGTCATTGAAAGAGGCTCCGGAAACAATACCACTTCAGCTCACGTTGAATCCGTATATACAGAGAACGGTGAGAAAATCATGGTAAACGGCAGTGAATACAATCCGTTGAAAGCATCCAACATGATGGTCATTGAAGATGGATACTTCATGAAAAACGAGTCCATTAAGGGTGCAGAAGATGGAAACTTCACAATATTCCTGATTGGTAACGATAATCAGTACACTCCGTTCCTGATCAGCAATGAATTGACCAATTCTATGTTTACTCGTCTGTACTTGCTGGGCGGAGCAGGTCAGGACATATTCAGTAATGTCCACACCGAGCCTGGAGTAATGCTTTTCAAAGTAAACTTTGAAAATACCGTAGCCGGCGGATCAAGTGGTAACTCAACCACTAACTCAACTAGCAAATAGATTAGGATTTTCCTAATCTTCCTTTTTTTATTTATAATTTGGTGGTTTAATTGGGAATAGAAGAGAAAATTAAAGACATTGAAGAAGAGATTAAAAAGACACCATACAATAAGGCTACTTCTCACCACATTGGCAAGCTCAAGGCCAAGCTTTCAAAGCTGAAGGAAGAATCCTTGCAAAGAAGCAGCGGGGGTTCCAAAGGTCAGGGATTTCACGTTAAAAAATCCGGTGATGCAACCGTAGTTCTTGTAGGTTTCCCGTCTGTGGGAAAATCCACTCTGCTCAACAACATTACTAATGCAGAAAGTAAGGTCGGTGCATATCAGTTCACAACATTGGACATCGTTCCGGGCGTAATGGAGCATAAGAACGCTAAAATTCAGATTTTTGACATTCCCGGCATCATCACTGGTGCAAGTAGCGGAAAAGGAAGAGGAAAGGAGATTCTGTCTGTTGCAAGAACTGCAGAACTGATATTGGTCGTGCTGGACACTTTCAATCCACAGCACATTGATGTCATCATAAAAGAACTGAGGGCTATTGGAATCAGGCCAAACGAACAGCCTCCTGACGTGACAGTCAAAAGGAAAAAATTGGGAGGCGTAAAGGTATCATCCACCTGTCCGCTGACTCATATGGATGAAAAGACAATAAGGTCTATCCTGAACGAATACGGCTACATCAATGCGGATGTCCTCTTCAGGGACGACGTGACAATGGACCAGTTCATTGACGTACTTGACAGGAACAAGTCATATGTTCCGATGCTGATTCTGCTCAATAAGGTGGATCTGGTTGATGACGCTTACATTGAGGAGCTTAAGAAGTACATTCCCGAATTCATTCCGATTTCCGCGGATAAGAATACCAACATCGATGAGCTCAAGGATATAATATTCGACAATCTGGATTTGATTAGGGTTTATCTGAAACCGCAGGGAAGAAAGGCGGATATGGTTGATCCGCTGGTTATCAAAAAGGGATCTACCGTAATCGATGCATGCAGAAAGCTGCACAGGGAATTCGTCAGGAATTTCAGGTATGCCAATGTGTGGGGAACTTCAGTGAAATTTCCAGGCCAGAAGGTCGGACCTGACCATGTGCTTGAGGATGAAGACGTTTTAAGGATTATTCTTAAGAAATAATCCATTTTTTTTTGATTTTTTATGAAAAATACTATTTTTATCAGTGGAACACCATGCACTGGAAAGACTACAGTCAGCGAACTTTTAGCTTCCA
>JAFZOJ010000100.1 GCA_017550685.1 Treponema sp.
AAAATCGTCTGGGACTACATTGAATATTTAAGAAAAGAAAAAGGCATGACAATCTTCTTGACCACACATTACATGGAGGAAACAAGGGATGCAAATTACGTTGTAATTCTTGATAAAGGAAAGGTCATTGCCCGCGGCACGCCCGCAGAACTAAAGAGCAATTACTCTTCTTCGAAATTCCTCTGGTACGCCAAAAAAAGTGAAGAAAACGACAAAACAGCAGGTGCAATTAATCCCAACATCATCTACGATGCGGACCATTACAACATTCTTTTTGACGGAGACATTCTGGATGTGATTTCAAAAAACAAAAACAAATTTAAGGATTTCGAAATCATAAAAGGCAGCATGGACGACGTATTTTTAAACCTCACGGGAAGAATGATAGCAAACTAGAAACGGAGACATGAAAATGAAAGGCTTTACAGGATTAACAAAAAGAAACATACAGATATATTTTAAGGACGTTCATACAGTGATTTTTTCGATGCTTACATCGATTATCGTATTCGTACTTTACCTTCTCTTCTTAAAGGGAACTTTCGTAGAAGCAATCGAAGGCAGCATGCAGGGACTGGAAGCTTTTATCAACGCAGACGATACCAATATGTTTGTAAACGGTCTGCTTCTTGTCGGAATTTTAGGTTCGGCAACAATCACAATTCCTTACAACTGCTTAACAACAATCGTAAAAGACCGCGAAAGAAAAGTTGATTACGACATCCTCGCAACACCCGTAAAAAGATGGCAAATAATTCTCTCATATCTGTCGGCAGCAGTTATTTCATCTTTCTTAATGACATCGCTTCTTTTAACTGTTGGTCTTATTATTTTAGGTTTTCTCGGAAACATGCATTTAAGTGCACTCAGTATCCTTGGAACATATGGAGTAATTCTTTTAGGATGTATGTCATCCAGCGCACTTTTTATGACGGTGGTTTTGTTCTTTAAATCCTCTTCGGCAGCAGGCGCATTCTTCGGAATCCTCTCTGCTGCAGCAGGTTTTGTAATCGGTGCATACATTCCTCTTTCACGGTTTTCCACAAAGATTCAGACCGTTTGCAACCTCTTCCCCGCAAGTCACATCTGCGCACTTCTTAGAAACATGCTATTAACAGGCTGCCTTGATGAAATGGACCGCTCAATCGGCGGTGTCGACAACGGCGTATTCGTTGAAGCCATCCGCCAGTCGATGACCTTTAACGCATCTGTTTTCGAAAAGAGTCTTCCGGTAAACGTAATGTGTATCTACATCGGAATCTTCACTCTGGTAAGTCTGCTTGTGATGATATTCTTATACACAAGGGTATATAAAAAGAATTAGTTTTCAGGGTTTCACCTCTCCAAAAACAGGCCCCCATTTTTGTTAACTATTCCGATTTGACATATGTTTTGGGCATTATTATAATTTAAATATAAAGAGCATTACCGATAGACGGTTGCCCTTCTAGAAGATTAAAAAGTTTTTAACCGCCTAGCTGGAGCTATGGCGGTTATTCTTTTCTGAATTGCGACCCAGCATATAGCCTAAGCTAAAGCAGGTAATCGCAAATCCGAAAACGGCTATAATGTTTACAACATCCATAGCAACACCTCCTTTCTAAAAATTCCTTTTTCAAGGTTGTTGCGTAAACATAGTTACGTTTTTAGATTGAAGGCAACCGCCTACCGTGTATGGTAATGCTCGTATATGAACTATATCATTGTTTGTATAAATTGTCTATAATTTATTAGTTTTTATATCAGATTTTTGTATATATACAACAAAAGCCTCCGCGAAGGAGGCTTTTTTCTTTATAAAAACACCTGAATGAATTTACCAGTGAAGTCTGTGGAGTTCACCCTCGGCTTCCAGTCCCTTAAATCCGTTTTGTCTTAATGCTTCGTATAAAACGATGTTAACGGAATTGGATAAATTCAGCGATCTTATTTCCGGCAGCATCGGAATTCTGATGCAGTCGTCCGGATGTTCAACGAGTATCTCTTCGGGAATTCCCGCGCTTTCTTTTCCGAACATAATGTAATCGTTGTCGGAATACTCTACATCGGTATAAACATGCTTTGCCTTGGTCGTTGCG
>JAFZOJ010000101.1 GCA_017550685.1 Treponema sp.
ACAAGGTTGGCTCGTAGCGTTTTCCAAACGCCCTTAGCTCATGCCTGCATCCGGGCACGGGGATGCGGTTCCACCTTTTCCCCATACCCGGTTATCGAGCTACCGTCTTCCAGACGGGGGAGCGACGAAACAACAGGCGACGAGGGCACGGTCTGCCGACCGCACTGTTCGCATGCAACCTCTGGCAGGACAGAACTGTGCTGTATTCGTACGTTTCGTGAATCTCGTGCTCAAAAAAGACCCATTAGTCAGAGTTGTCGTTTACGAAAGTTTTTTGTGTTTTTTTGCACAAAGAAGATTTTTTTCTATCTTTGCGGTAATAGAACCCACCCCGCCTCTCAACGATGCGTACCACGGTGGGTCTTCGTTTTTATATGACAGCATACACAAAAACAGCAATCTCTATTGCAGACCAAATAAATAACCTTAAAAATGATGGTCTGACTTTTATGGATGAGAACTATGCGGAAGACTATATGTTATCGGTTGGTTATTTCCGTTTAAAATCTTATTTCCATTCTTTCTATTATCCAAATTCATCGATGTTTGTTCCAAATACGATGTTTGAGTCCGTTGTTGAACTCTATAGATTCGATTGTGAACTAAGAAATATTCTTTTTGCCGCCATACAAGATGTCGAAGTCGCAATCCGAACAAGAATAGTACATTTTTTTTCTCTGCGCTACAATCCGTTTTGGTATGCTGAGCGGCAACTATTCAAAGACAGAAATCATTTTTTTTCTACACTGGTTCAAATCACAGCTGAAATAAGCCGTACAAAAGAAGACTTTATTATAGATCATTTTAATACGTACGATGAGCCGAACTTGCCTCCTGCATGGAAAGCGCTTGAAGCTGTGACTATAGGGTCGTTGTCGTCTTTATTCCGAAACTGCAAAGATCCAGCGGCAAAGAAAGATGTTGCTCATTCTCTCAGCATCCCGAATTATAAGTTCCTTGAAAGTTGGTTGGAATGTCTTCGGGTGCTTCGTAACGCATGTGCACATCACTCAAGGATTTGGAATAAAAGGATTCAATCGCCTATAGTTCCAAATACACTTCCTTCTTCATGGATAAGCATAAGGCCTTCAAGACCAGAAAAAATATATAGTCATCTTTGCTATATAGCATATATACAGCAAAGTCTGCCTATCGGAAAAACTTTGAAAGTTCAGTTGAAAACTTTGCTAAACCAGTATCCCAAGATTTCCGTTCATAGTATGGGATTTCCTCCTCAATGGGACACTGAGCCTCTTTGGCGTTAGTTCCTCTCTATCTTCTTTCCCAACCGTTTTACATTTGTGTCTATTGCACTGTGAAAAGCAGAATTTAGGGAAAAATGTACTTTTGCAGTGCGATTTTATTTTTCTGCACGGAGAATGAAACACCTTCAAAGTCCCTGCCCATTGCACAGGGTTCCCGGCCTGCGTGGGGGTGTGCGGTTAGGGTAAATTGTTACATAGAGCAAACCATGAAAGTATCCGTGTTTTTTTGTGGATTTTGTGTTCTGCAACTGCCCTGTTGGCTCGCTACAGCTACAAGGTTGGCTCGTAGCGTTTTCCAAACGCACTGGTGGGTGTGGAAATCTGGGCACGTAGGAATGGCGGA
>JAFZOJ010000102.1 GCA_017550685.1 Treponema sp.
CCGGAATAATTACCAGACTGCCTTTTCTCCGGTTACTTTTTCTCCAAGCCAGCTTGCCCAGTATTCAATAAAGCATTTGGTGTAAGGAACATCCTTGTACTTCCTGGTTTTCTTTAAGATAGGAAAAATTATGCTTCCCCAGCCGACAGAAATAATACCGACTATTGCATAAAAAGGACCAAGAATCAAAGACTGAACAGTGTGTCCGTATTCATGAACTCTGGCCCCGCTTTGATATTCACCTTGGTCACGAGGAATAAAAATAAAAAGACCAAGACTTAAGCCTGCATAAGGATCTTTCCAGCTGGTTTGAAGAGCACAGCGGTATCTGCCGTGAGGTCTTGCAATATGAAGAAGAAAGAAAAAGAAACCGATGATTGTCTGGCCAAGTCCCCAGGTAAGATGAACAAGAATATACAAAAAGCGTGTCAGTTTGCTCGGTTCAGGTTCTTTTACGTTTACTCCGGCCTGTTCTCTTGCTTCGGCTGCATGTGCCAGATGAATGCCAATGTGTCCTATTCCAAGCAGTACAACACTTATAATCATTACAGGATTTCTTCCGTAAAAACCAAGAAGCAGGAATGCCGCTACAGGAAGAGTGGCTCCCGCAACAGGTACGCCGCAGAAACAGGCATACTGGCTGAGCATTGTTTTTTCACTTTTAAAATATTTTATCCAGTAAAGTTCATAAAGAATCATGAGCAGGAACGAAGCGTAAAGCCATAAAGTCCACAAGCTCCACGGACGCAAATTAAAATCTGCAAAAACCAGAGCCGAAGCTGTTACAAGAACCTCGCCCATTCTTTCAAAAACAAGAAGAACCTTGCTTTCTTTGGCGGCATATTTATCATAATCCGCAGGTTTGTGTTTTATCCAGATAAGATTTGGAATGATGAGCATAAAAATATAGATAAGACCAATATAAGAAAAGCCGAATGTCATTTTTTAATTCTCCTTTTTAATAAATTCATTATAAATGAAAATTATCAAAAAGAATATACAGAAATAGGTTTTTAACGCCCTTTGTGCCGATATTATATATATGAAAAGATTTGTTTCATTTGTCATTACGGCCGCTTTTTTAATTTGTATGCCTCTTTCATCACTTTTTGCTTCTATATATAAGACAGGAGTAACAGCATCATATTACGCAGAAGATTTTCATGGCAAAAAGACTTCTAACGGGGAACGCTTTAATATGAATGCGCTTACCTGTGCACATAAATCGCTTCCGTTTAATACTATTTTAAAAGTTACAAACCTTGGAAACGGAAAAACTGTAGAAGTGCGCGTAAATGACCGCGGACCTTTTGTTGCAACCCGCGAAATTGATTTGTCCAAGGCTGCAGCCGTAAAGCTTGGCATGATTGGAACAGGCACTGCAAAGGTTAAGCTTGAAATTGTAAAGCAGGGACCTGATACAAAATTAAGCCGTCAGACCGCGGCCAGCGCTGCAAAGATAATGGCAAAGCTTGGCGGAACAAGCAGTTCATCTTCAACAACAAAAGCAAAGCTTGAACCGGGTACATACTGGGACATTCAGATAGGTGCATTCAAATCAAAAGAAAATGCCAGGAAACGGGCAGGGGAATTGTCCAAGGCCGGCTTTAAAAATATCGTTCTTCAAACCTATGGCGAAGTAATCCGTGTTGCAATCAAAAAGGTTCCGGCAGAAAAAGTAAACGACATGCAGAGCCAGCTTGCCTCCAAAGGATTTACCGAAACAACCCTGCGCCAGCGAAAGAATTAACTTTTTTTACTTTAAACTACTTTTCACAGAAACACAGTTGTGGTATATTTATTCCTTGGGAATGTATAATTATGCAACAAGCGACTCAGGCCTGCCGATTGCTGATTTGCCGCTTGAAGTTTTTTGCATTTACCAAGGAGTAAAAACGAAATGAAAAATGCTTACGTAAACCGTGTATGGGAAGAAGTAAAAGCAAAGAATGCCAATGAACCTGAATTCTTGCAGGCCGTTGAAGAAGTTCTGACAACACTGGATCCAGTAGTTGCTAAAATGCCGGAACTTGAACCAAACGCAATTTTGGAACGCCTGGTTGAACCAGAGCGCGTTATTCAGTTCAGAGTACCTTGGATGGACGACAAGGGTAAGTACCATGTAAACCGTGGTTTCCGCGTTCAGTACAATAGTGCAATTGGACCTTACAAAGGAGGTCTTCGTTTCTCTAAGGAAGTAAACCTTTCTGTTCTTAAGTTCCTTGGTTTTGAACAGGTTCTCAAGAACTCTCTTACAACTCTCCCAATGGGTGGCGGTAAGGGTGGTTCAGACTTTGATCCACATGGAAAATCAGACAAAGAAGTTATGCGCTTCTGCCAATCATTCATGACAGAACTCTATCGCCACATTGGTGCCGATACAGACGTTCCAGCCGGTGACAAAAACGTAGGTGGACGCGAAATCGGATATCTCTTTGGACAGTACAAGAGAATCCGCGACGAATATACTGGAGTTTTGACAGGTAAGGGTCTTTCATTCGGTGGTTCTTTGATTCGTACAGAAGCTACTGGATATGGTCTTATCTACTTTGCTCAGGAAATGCTCAAGAAGGTTGGCGACAGCTTCGAAGGCAAGACATGTGTTGTTTCCGGTTCAGGAAACGTTGCAGAATATGCTGCAGAAAAACTCATCCAGCTTGGTGCAAAAGTTGTTACACTTTCTGACTCAGACGGATACATTTACGATAAAGACGGAATTACACAGAAAAAGCTTGACTGGGTTAAGAAGCTTAAGGGCGAAAAACGCGGTCGTATTTCTGAATATGTTAAGAAGTTCCCAGAAGCTAAGTACTTTGCAGGAAAGAAAGTTTGGGAAGTTAAATGTGACTGCGCATTCCCATGTGCTACACAGAACGAACTTCTTGGTGAAGATGCAGACAAGCTCTTGAAGAACGGATGTAAGCTCGTTGCAGAAGGTGCAAACATGCCTTCTAACATCGACGCTGTAAACAAGTTCCTTAAGGCTAAGATTTTGTACGCTCCAGGAAAAGCTTCTAACGCCGGTGGTGTTGCAACATCTGGTCTCGAAATGAGCCAGAACTCAGAACGCCTTGCATGGTCTGCTGCCGAAGTTGACGAAAAACTCCACAACATCATGATCAACATCCACGACAACGCTTACAACACAGCTGTTAAGTTTGGTGCTAAGGATGGCAAGTGGGTTAACTACGTAGCCGGAGCTAATATTGCAGGATTTGTAAAGGTAGCCAACGCTATGGTTGCTCAGGGTCTTGTATAATCTGACCCCGCAGATTTTCTGCATATAAAAAAAGGAGTCCGTTCCCGGACTCCTTTTTTTGTTTATTTAAGGAACATCCTGAGCAGGAATTCCTTAAAGCCTGTATACGGCTGGTACCGCATGTTTACATCAATCCAGGTCTTTTTATCTACAATACTTTTTTTGTGGCTAAAGGTGTCAAAGCCGGCCTGACCGTGATAAGCGCCCATACCGCTTTCTCCAACTCCGCCAAAGCCCATATTGTTTGTTGCAAGATGAACAATCGTGTCGTTTATACAGCCGCCGCCAAACATACATCTGTCCAGTACCTTCTGCTCAAGCTCCTTGCTGCCTGTAAAAAGATAAAGCGCAAGCGGTTTTGAATGACTGTTTACAACGTTCATCATTTCTTCATCATTTTTGTAAGTAAGAACCGGCAGAACAGGTCCAAAGATTTCCTGACCCATAACTGCGTCGTCCCAGCTTACGTTGTCCATAACAGTAGGTTCAATCTTGAGCGTAGAAGGATTTGACTTGCCGCCGTGAACAACCTTTGAGCTGTCAATAAGCGAGCACACTCTTTCAAAATGCTTCTGATTGATGATTTTTCCGTAGGTTGGATTTTCCAAAGGACTTGCTCCAAATTGTTTTTCAATCTGTTTTTTAAGCTCTTCAATAAATCTGTCTTTTACGTCCTGGTGGCACAAAATATAGTCCGGTGCAACGCAGGTCTGTCCGCAGTTAAGATATTTTCCCCAGACAATGCGGGTTGCGGCCAGAGGAATGTTTGCAGTTTTGTCGATGATACAAGGAGATTTTCCGCCAAGCTCAAGAGTAACAGGAATAAGGTTTTCTGAAGCCTTGCGCAAAACTTCGCGTCCTACAGCCTGGCTTCCTGTAAAGAAGATATAATCAAATTTCTGTTCAAGCAGGCACTGATTTTCCGCACGTCCGCCGGTTACAACAGCAACATATTCAGGAGAAAAAACTTCTTCAAGCAGCCTTGCAATCACGCGGCTTGTATTTGCAGAATAGGCACTAGGCTTGAGCACAACAGTGTTACCTGCCGCAATAGCATCAACAAGCGGATCCATAGAAAGCAGAAACGGATAGTTCCACGGGCTCATAATCAAAACCTTGCCGCGTGGAGATTTTTTTACAAAGGTCGAAGCTGCAAAGTTTGTAATGCAGGTAGCCTTTTTTTCATTGCGCGCAAACTTACGGATATTTTTAATCATGTAAGAAATCTCGCCAAGTACAAGACCTGCCTCACACATAAAGCCTTCAAGATCACTTTTGCCCAGATCCTGGGTGAGCGCCTGGGTAATCATTTTTTCGTTCTGCTTGATTGCGGCATGAAGCTTTTTAAGTGCGGCAATTCGTGCTTTTACAGGGAGAGTTGCACCCGATTCAAAATATCTGCTCTGGTTTTCAAGAATTTTCTGTATTTCAACTGGTGTCATTTTGCCATTACCTCGTAGTAAAATTGTTCAAGCTCTTTTGCATTCCATAAAACAGGAACAGGGTAGAGAGGGTTTCCTTCTTTGTCGGCCCTGCGTGCAAGCTCCGGAATATCTTCGGTTTTAATTCCGCTGAGAGTCTGGGGGATTCCCATAGCGGCATTTAATCGGCAGATTTCGGCAATAAATTTTTCTGCAGCCACCTGCTCACTGTCGTTTCTGAGGGCAACGCCACCCGCAACAGCAAGAATGGCAAGCTTTTTCCATGCCTTGCTTCCATAACGACGGAGGACAATCGGCAGCAAAACCGAGTTGGCAAGACCGTGCGGGATGTTGTAGGCGCCTCCCAGAGAATGAGCCACCGCATGAACATAACCAACATAAGAACGGGAAAAAGCACCGCCTGCAAGATTAGAAGCAATAAGCATGTTGCGTCGGGCAGTTTCATCATGACCGTCCTTGTAGGCCTTTTCAATATTCTGAAGAATAAGCTGAACAGCACGAATAGAATAATCCCTTGTCTTTTTTGTAGTAGAACCACCGATAAAAGCTTCGACAGCATGAGTCATAGCATCCATTCCGGTTGTGGCGGTAAGGCTTGCAGGAAGACTGTATGTAACCTTTGGATCCAGAACCGCAATGCGCGGAATAAGAGGAAAATCGTTTATAGGATATTTATAATGAGTTTTATCATCAGTAATTACAGCCGCAACAGTTGTTTCGCTGCCGGTTCCAGCAGTTGTAGGAATAGCAGCCAGAAGAGGAATGCGTCTGTGGATTTTAAGAATTCCCTTCATCTGAGCCAGAGACTTGTGAGGGCAGGCAACCCGCGCACCAACAGCCTTGGCACAGTCCATAGAAGAACCGCCTCCAAAAGCAATAAGTCCCTTACAGTTCTGGCTTACATAAAGCGCAAGAGCTTCTTCAACGTTAGAAACAGTAGGATTTGCATTAGTTTTGTCATAAACAACGCATTCCACACCGGCGGCCGGCAGCAGTTTTTCCAGTTCTCCCGTGAGCGAGCGGATTACCGGGTCCGTTACCAGCAGAACCTTTTTAATTCCCTTAGCCGCAAACTCCGCCGGAAGCTTTTCAATTGAATCAAGGATTTTCGGGTCCCTGTAAGGCAAAATCGGAATTGCCAGATGGAAACACCCCTGAAAAATCCTGCAGTAAATCTTTTTAAAAATGTTCATATAATACCTCTGAATGGTTGGTTAAATATGTATTGTGATTACAGTATGACATAATTTGTGAAAATGTCAAGAAAGGAGAGACGCCTGCCC
>JAFZOJ010000009.1 GCA_017550685.1 Treponema sp.
GCCTTCGACATTTGGGAGCGCGTTGTTTTCCCACTTACCAACGTAATCGAGCTGACCTGTTTTGCTCTTTGAGAATTCGAACCAGTCATTGGCTGTCTTAATTAAAATCTGTGCGTTCATAATAGTACCTCCTTATTTACATGATAAATTATATAACAGGGGGTGTCGCAGATAATGATGCACCCTATAAAAAAGTATGATATAATTTTAGAGAAAGATTGTCGGGTCACCCTTCGACAAGCTCAGGGACCGCGGTAATTTAATGTTTACAGGAGGCCCAGATGGCACAGAAGAAAAAGAAGACTACAGAACAGCGAAACGCTACTCATATGCTTCGGTATTTGTTTCAGATTGAACAATCTATCAGAAACGGTGAATATCCGAACGCTAATAAACTGAATGAAAAATTGCGAACTAATTTCAGCCGAAGTACTTTTGGACGCTACATTGATATTTTGCGCGACGAATATGATGCGCCGATTGAATTTGATTTTAAAAAGAACGGTTACTACTACACGGATTCTACTTTTTCGCTGAACCAGGTTATGCTTAAAGAAGGAGAGCTCCTTACGCTTTCTACAATTCTTCCGCTTCTGGAGCAATACAAAAATACTCCGATGGAAAAATCTTATCGGGACCTGATGAACAAATTAATTAAGATGCTCCCGGACAGTATCACCGTTGACTCTGCACTCATCAATAACGAGGTCCACTTTATTTCGGATCCTATCACAACAATGGAAGATGGAGTTTTTGAAGCGGTTCTTAAGGGAACCAAACTCCACCGAACGCTAAAGCTTGAATACAAAACCGCAAAGGATTCTGAATATCAGGAACGCTTGTTTGATCCTTATCACATCATATGTCAGAAAGGCAGCTGGTATTTGCTTGGATATTCTCATTCTTCGGAGGCAATTCGTTTGTGGGCAATGCCTCGAATCAGAAACTGCCAGATTACTGAAGACAAGTTTTCTATTCCAAAGGATTTTAAACTTGAAGACCACATTGATGTTCAGATGGGAGCCTGGGGCTTTACCGGTGAAAAGGTCAAAGTTGAAATTGAGTTTGTTAAGGGGCTGAAAACTTATGTAATGGAGCGCACCTGGCACAAGGGTCAGACTATCCGTGAAAATCCGGATGGCTCGGTTTATCTTTCTTTTGAAACAAATCAGCTTGGTCAGGCAGCGGCTTGGATTTTGTCTTTTGGTGGTGGTGCAAGGCCGCTTAATCCTCCAGAGCTTATTGAAGATATTAAGCGTTCTGCAAAAGAGATTCTTGCAGGATGTAAGTAGCACTACCTTGTCGGATTTCCATGTCCGTAATAAATTGTTCTGGAACCAAGCGCCTTTATTTTTTCTGCGCTGGTTTTAATGGCTTCAAAATCGTAATAAAGGTGGCCTAGTCCTGGACGAATCCAGTTATCAAGCTCGTCGCCGACAAACAGGTGGGTCCCTTCAACATCAACGCCGATTGAACCAAGGGTATGTCCCGGCAATTCCAGAACCTTTGCATTTATTCCGTACGAAGAAAGGTCGTCACCGTCTTTTATGTAAATCAGATTTTCAGGACGTTCAACTTTTGTATGTCTCAAAACCTTAAGTGAAACACCAAGAACAACGCGGCCAACAAGACCATAAGACTTCAAAGGCTGCTTATCAAAGCTTTCAAAAAGTTCTTCATCAGCCTTATGAATGGCAACCGGAATATTATATCGCTTGGAAAGTTCCGCAGCATTTTCTGCATGATCAAAATGAACATGAGTTAGAACAATCAGCTTCATTTCGTATTTATCGCATTCTTCAATCACCGAATTGATATGAGGTTTACTTGCGGTGTCTATTAGGATTGCATTTTTTCCGTCAGTCACTACATAACAGTTATCTGTGCCGCCTTTGATTCTTTTAACTTCTACCATAATGTCTCCACTTTGAGTTGTTGCAATAATTATAGCATCCAAGGTGTCAAAGGACAATTATTAGGGTATAATAAAATGACAATAAAAAAGTGAGGTAACGCTATGGCAGAAGCAGATATCGAAAAAACAAATTGGAGCCAGTCGGTTGGCGGCGTGTGTATTCGTGATGGGAAAGTTTTGTTGGCCCGTCATACTTATGGAGCTGGCAAAGGCATGTTCATTATTCCAGGCGGCTATGTTAATTTTGGCGAGATTCCGGAAGAAACTTTGGTACGTGAATATCAGGAAGAAACCGGCATCACTGTAAAAGCCGGAAAGCTTATTGGAATGAGATTCAGTGCAAAGGACTGGTATGCCGTTTTTGAAGCAATTTATGTTGAAGGCGAAGCCCGTTCCGATGGCGACGAAAACGACCAGGTTGTCTGGATGGATCCCGAGGAAGCTCTTGCCAACGAAAGTGTTCCTGAACTTACAAAGAAAATGATCAGCTGTGCAGTCAGCGGCAAAGGCTTTGAGCTTACACCTTATAACTCTAAAACTCCGGGAAGGAATTTGTATATCTAAGTATATTAGTATTCCTTCCTCACACTTTCCAGATTATAAAGCTTTTTGAAGGCAGCCTCATCTGCAGGAGACTGAATCACCATGACTTCTGTAAAATGTCCGTCTGTTTTGTTCTTAAAGCCGGCAACCTTTTCACCTGTGCAGATTGAACTTTTAATTACGGCATACTGGGTTTGAGGATCAAATGGGATGATTGAAGATACGTGTTTTTTCAATTTCAAAAAATTTACACTCTCTTTGAAAGAGGAGTTGGAGTTAGAGTATATCCTATGGCATGAAGAATATTATAAACTGTAGAAAAGGCTGGATTACCATCTGGAGAAAGTGCCTTGTAAAGACCTTCTCTTGTAATCCCAGCTTCTCTGGCAGTCTTTGCCATACCTCGCGCTCTTGCTACATCGTTTATAGCTTTGAGTAATTCTTCAGGAGTTCCATCTTTTGAAACTAATTCAAGATAATCCTCTCTGAGTTCTTCTGTATCGAGATAATCTGCAACATCAAATTTTGTGGTTTCTAACATTTTAAACCTCCTTTGCCATATCCTTAGCGGCTTTTATATCCTTGTCTTGTGAAGATTTGTCACCTCCAACAAGCAGGATTATTATTGTATTATCTTTATTCGTGAAGTAGACCCTATATCCTTGTCCTACATCTATTCTCAATTCAAAAACGCCTTCACCAACAGATTTTGAATCTCCAAAGTTGCCATTTTCTAACCTGACAATCCGCCTGGCAATAGAAACTTTTGCAACATTGTCCTTTAGCTTTTTAAGCCAATTAGAGAATACAGATGTCTGTCTTACTTCATACATAATATAAGTGTAAACTATAATTCACAGGTCGTCAAGTTTTTGAAAAATCTTTTTTGGCTCTAAACCTGCCTCAAAAAAAAATCGAAATTTAAATTATCTTCATATATCTCAAAATTATAGTATAATAAGTTATCTTTTGAATAATTAAAGAGTGAATTATGACCTATTATAGAATCCACACCGCCGACATCGCATATATGACTCAGCAGCCACGAGGGCTTTTTACTGCAATCTGGAAGCTCGTTGAGTCCAAGACTTTGACCCAAGAAGAAACTGCCGAATACTGGAAGAACCGCGAATACTTTGAAAAGGTTCTCCCCGTTCCGCCATTTTACAAACAGGACAACCCAAACAATGCCATTACCTGGTTCAAAGACACTCCACAAGGAAACGACATTTACCGACAGATGGATTTTTACCGGGCCATGGCAAATAAATACGGGCTAAAGCTTTATATGTCAAAATGCACCGAACCGCCTGGAGAAGTTATTTACGAAGATGACTTTCAAATTGCAATAAAGAATCAAAGAGCGGATGCAGAGATTAGTGTGTCGGAAATATAGAATCCCTACTCCCTAAACAAATCCGTAACATGAAACTGAGTTAAATCTTTCACAACTTCCGCAGCAATAATCATCCCTGCAACAGAAGGAACAAATGCATTGCTGCCGGGAGCCTGCTTTTTTAGAGTACCCTTTCGTTCAGGAGTCACCCCAGAAGTATCTTCAAACTCCGAGTCCACCTCATCAACCTGCGGAGGAATTGCAGTCTCTGTAGAAAACACAACCTTAAGCCGTTTGATGTTGCGCTTTTTCAATTCATTACGCATAACCCGCGCCAGAGGACAAACAGAAGTTCGTGTAATATCAGCCACCTTAAGCTTAGTCGGGTCAACCTTATTCCCAGCGCCCATACAGCTGATAACCGGCTTTTTAAGCGCCTTTGCACGAGAGATAATTTCAAGCTTACCGGTCACCGTATCAATACAATCAACAATATAATCATACTGCGAAAAATCAAACTGATCGGCGGTGTCTGGCATAAAGAAGGTCTTCCATTTTGTAACCTTACAGTCCGGGTTAATATCATGAATGCGCTCTTGGGCAACATCAACCTTATCCCTGCCGATTGTAGACTGCAGCGCAAAAAGCTGGCGGTTCAAATTTGAAAGACAGATTTTATCATCATCAACAATATCAATCGCCCCAACCCCGGAACGCACCAGAGCTTCAACAACATAGCTGCCTACCCCGCCAATGCCAAAAACAATCACGCGGGAGTTGTAGAGCTTTTCCATATTGTCTTTTCCGAATGTGAGCCTGGTTCGGGCAAACTGATTTGTGTTCATCTAGTTTGTTGTAAAGAGAACGCGATGCTTCTACACTCTTTCCGGAGCAACTGACACCGCAGCTTTACCCATATAAGCCACAATCTTAGAACCGTCTTTGAGTTCGCCAACCGGGATATATGCGCTGTCGATGCGTTTGCCGTCTACTTCGAGGTATTCGATTCCCTTGCTTACGTGCTGAGGGTTCTTTACTTCGATGTGGAGGTTCATCTTGCGCCAGCGGCGGTCTACAGTGTAGCCGTCCCAGTCGTGTTTGATACATGGATCAATCAAAAGACCTTCGTACTGTGGTTTAATACCAAGCATGTACTGAGTAATTGCGTAGTAGCTCCAGGTACCGGCACCACTAAGCCAAGATACACGAGTATTTCCAGGGCGCTTGCTGAATGTAGAGTAAGTTGTCTGACCAACTACATATGGCTCGCTCTGGCGGATTTCTGCTTTGTCGTTGTATGCAGCAGGAATGGCAGCCTTGCAGTATTCGTAAGCGCGGTCACCGTTTCCAAGCATTGTTTCTGCAATAATACCCCAGCCCTGTGTGTGGTTAAAGATACCAGCATTTTCCTTAATACCAGGAAGGAATACTACAGAACTCATGATATCGCTGCGAGTCTTTACAAATGGAGGAGCACAAAGCATAAGACCGTAAGGTGTAGCCAATTTTTCCTTTACGCTTTCCATACAGATTTTTGCCTGTTCTGCAGTTGCGGCGCTGGACATTACAGCCCAAACCTGAGTATTAAAGTAAATCTGACCTTCTTCTATAGACTGAGTTCCGTAAACAGTTCCGTCTTCGCCAACAGCCCAGATAAACCATTTTCCGTCCCAGCATTTTTTCTGAATGTTTGCGTCCAGTGTGTCGCGCTGAGCAATTGCCCAGGCAGCTTCGTCTTTTTTGCCAAGGCGTTCAGAAATATCTGCATAAGTTGTAAGACCAAGACGCAGCTGGAATGCAACGAACAAAGACTCACCGTGGTAACCCAATTTCAGACAGTCGTTCCAGTCAGCCAAAAGACCACAAGGAAGTCCGTCTGCACCCATGCGCTCAAGATTGAATTCCAAAGCACGGCGCAAGTGTCCGTAAACTGTAGCTTCACCACCGTCTGCGTAAGGAACAACTTTATTATAGAAATCAAAATTACCAGATTCTGCAACATAACAAGGAACAGCATTAAAGAACCATTCACAGTCATCAGAGCGGAACTGGTCCGGAGCCGGAGCCTTTTCGTGACCTGCATTAAAATCCTTAGAAATTACAGGAACAGCACCACCGTTCTGGCACTGACCGCTAATCATGCGTACAAGACGCTCCTCTGCTTCTTCTGTAATTGCAGCAGAAACACCAAGAATATCCTGAACAGAGTCGCGGTAACCAAGACCATCGCGTTCACCATTGTAAACCAGCGAAGCTGCGCGCGACCACGCAAATGTAATCAAACAGTTATAAAGACCCCAAACGTTTACAGTATGGTTAATATCTTCATCCGGTGTAATTGCCTTGTAAGAACCAAGCTTTGCATGCCAGTTAGCAACAAGCTTATCAAATTCTTCATCGGCACGTTTAAAGTTACCAAATTCATTTACAATTTTCTGACCAACAGCGCGGGCATCGCCAATACCAAGCATAAGCATGATTTCTTTTGTTTCGCCAGGCTGCAATTCCAGGTCACCCTGAACAGTACCACAAGAGTTATCACCAAAAGCCTCTGAATTAGTACAAGCACCGTCAACAACAGCCTTTGGATGCTCGTAAGAACCGTAAGTACCAATAAATGCTTCGCGGCTTGTATCAAAACCGGTCATTGGAGTACCAATAAGTGCAACCCACTCGCTCATGTAAGCACCACCAACTTCGTATTCAGGATGCTGAATATAAAGGTTATCCTGAATTGAATAGCGGAGCAGATTATCGCCAACCTTTTCGCCCTTTACAATAAACAAAGAGTACTGAAGGTTTACCTGATCCTGAGTTGTATTCCACTGGTTTGTAAATTCACAATATGAAAAAACACGGATTTTGCGGGCCTTGTTACTTGTATTAGTTACCTTAAGGCGCCAGTATTCAAAGTTCTGTCCAAGAGGAACATAGTATTTTGTTTCACTCTTAATTCCCTTGTATTCAGAAGTAATTACAGTATAGGCAGTACCATGGCGGCATTCACTCTTATACTGATCAAGCGGCTTACCTACAGGCTGCCATGAAGCAGACCAGAAGTCTCCGTCTTCCTGATCGCGGAGGTAAAAATAACGTCCAGGCTGATCCATAGGAATGGAATTAAAGCGAAGGCGCATAAAACGGCCCTGTGCTCCAGACTTATAAAAACCGTAACCACCGGCATTATTGGTAATTACAGCACCATAAACTGTAGAACCAAGATAATTACTCCAGCTAGTAGGAGTATCCGGGCGAGTAATTACGTACTCGGCGTGTTCATCATCAAAATATCCGTATTTCATAACTAATCCTTTTTTTTATTATATAGTGCCTTCAATTTTAACAGAGAAAGACAATATAAGTCAAATTAATAGCAATTACTTATCTAAAAAAATTAATATGCTTCAAGACCGAACTGATCAGCTACGTCAGACTTGAAGGTTGCAATTGCAGCTGCACGACTCTTCTTTCCGGCAGCATAAGCACGAACCTGGTCACGCCAAAGCAGGTTAATACCTTCGTCGTACTGTGTCTTGTTCTTACCATTAGCATAAACACCAGCCGGGATAAAGTAATCGAAAATGTTCTGTCCGTCACAGATATCTACTGAACCATTAGCAATAGCCATTACAGTACCGGAAGAAACAGCATCCTTTGTGTTAGATTCAGGTTTAGTTCCAGTTTCAAATTCCCACTGGAATGTACCAGTTGCCCACTGATAAAGAAGACCATTACTTGTTGGATCAAGAGTAATCCAGTAGATGAGGTCTTTCAAAACTTCTTTCTTAGCTTCGTCCTGAGCAGCTTCTTTTGTAGCAATAATCCAGGTACCGCCCCACCAGAATCCAACCGGAGAGTCAGTTACACGCCAGTTACCAAATTCACCCTTTACGTTGTTCTTCATAGAGTAGTTCAACAACCATGCTGGTCCAAAGAAACAGAATACAGGTTTTGGTCCTTCTTCAGCCATATCAGCGAACCATTCTGGCTGCCCGTCCTGAGTTCCGTTTGTAAGATTGTTATCAGCAAAGAATTTAGCCATATCAAAGAAAGCTTCACGAGCAGGGTCAATGTAGAGTTTTCCATCTACAATCCATCCCTTTTCAGCCTGTGCTTCAATAGCGTGCCATGGGTCACCGTCACCAGAACAGACAGCTATTCCCATGTCTGCACATTTCTTAGCAACTTCAAGCCACTTGTCCCATGAACCGGAACCACCACCTACGGCTTCAGAAACCTTCTTAGGATTGTCTGTTCCAAAAAGCTTCTGAGCAATACCAGCATTGTAAATCATTACACCGCCAGTAGCCTGATATCCAAGACCAACAACCTGTCCCCTTGAGTTTGAACCAATATCAATTGTGTATTCAGCGATATCTGCAGTATTGATAGCATCATTAATATCAATTCCAAGATCCTCATATGAAACAGCATACTTTTCCATATCACCCTGTGTATACTTAAGAACGAAAGATGATTCTGCTCCAAATATATCAACTTCGCCATTCTGGAGAGCCTGGTCCAAAGCTGGCTGATAAGAACCATCAGTTGTATCAATGATTGTTGTAGTAAAGTTGAAACTGTCATTAACAGTCTTCTGATACTTTTCAACTATACCCGGAAGTTCATTTGTAAATGACCACAAATTGATTGTAGGCTTTTCAGCATTGCTACCAGCCATTCCTTCTTTCTTTGTACAACCTGTAGCAATCATCATTACAGCAGCTGCAAAAAGAATAACTCTCAATGTTTTTTTCATCGAAAAACTCCTTTAAATAATTTTTTTAAAGCAAACTCCGGCAAGAGTCGGGTTTTTCCCCTATACCTCCCTTATAACAGATAAAATGCGAATTTGCAAGAAATAAATTTATGAATTTTTTTCGATTTTCTTGGGATTAAAGCTGAGACAAAGCCTTGTTAAGAAGATCGGTTGCCTGCTTAGGATTAGCCTTTCCCTGGCTCATCTTCATAACCTGACCCATAAGCCAGCCAACTACATTGGTTTTTCCGCCTTTGTAGTCTTCTACAGCCTTAGGATTTGCGGCAATTACGTCCTGAACAAGCTTTTCTATTGCTCCGGCATCGCTTACAACCTCCATGCCTTTCTCTTTGATGATGTCAGAAGGCATTTTGTTAGAGGCAAGCATGTCTGCAAATACTTCCTTACCCTGTTTAGAAGTGATTTTTCCGTCTTCAAGGGCGTCGGCAAGCTGTGCAATATGAGCCGGAGTTATAGAAACATCATTTATAGTCTGTTTTTTCTCGTTCAATACGGCAAGAAGCTCTGCAAGAATAAGGTTTACAGCGCGTTTAGGATTCTTGGACTTTTTGGCAGCCTCTTCAAAGAACATTGCAAGATCTTTGGAAGAAGTAATAGTTTCTACGTCAAAGTCGCTCATTCCGTACTGTGCCTTGTAGCGTACGCGTTTAGCTTCAGGAAGTTCGCCAACTGCTTCTTTTGCGCGTGCAATAAGTTCTTCGCTTACAGTAAACGGTTTGATATCAGGCTCTGTGGTAAATCGATAGTCTACAAAGCTGTTTTTAGTACGCTGAACGACAGTCTGACCCTTTTCGTCATCCCAACCCATAGTAACCTTAAAACCGGGATTGAATTCCTGTCTGTCTTCCTGGAATTCCTTAAGCTGGCGCTGTGCTTCATAAGTACAGGCATCTTTAATTTTCTGGAATGAGTTAAGGTTTTTAATTTCCGAAATTGGTGTGTGCCAGAGTTTGCCGTCTTCCCAAACGTTCAGGTTGATGTTGGCATCGCAGCGCATATTACCTTCTTCAAGGTTACCGTTAGTTACCTTTACATAGCGCAGGATTTCCTGAACAGTCTGCATAAACAAGGCTGCTTCTTCCGGGCTGGTCATATCCGGCTTAGTTACAATTTCTATAAGAGGAGTACCACAGCGGTTGTAGTCAATATATGAGTGTGCACCCTGAAGGTGGAGAGACTTACCTACGTCCTCTTCAAGGTGGATTCGTTCAATTCGGACACGGCGATATTTTCCGTCGATAATACAGTCATCGCCCTTAAAGTTTTTTTCGCGGCACTTAGCACCACCCGGCTGTTCATCCTTTGGATAGTGAGCAAACGGCAGGTCAACATAACCGTCAGTACAAAGAGGAATATCATACTGAGTAATCTGATACCCCTTGGCAAGGTCAGGATAAAAATAATGCTTGCGGTCAAATTTTGTAAAGCGCGCAATGTTACAGTTCAAAGCCTGTCCGGCAACTGCACCAAGTTCTACATAGCCCTTAGAAATACGCGGCATGGCACCAGGCAGTCCAAGACAAACAGGACAAACACGAGTGTCAGGCATTCCGCCGTATCTGTTTTCGCAGGCACAAAAAGCCTTAGTCTTAGTCAAAAGCTGTGTATGAATTTCGCAACCAATTACAATTTCCCACTTATCAATCATCGTTGACCTCTTTTTTTATAGTTGTAGTATTATATAGAAAAAAACAGGGTTTCTCAATAACCCGCGGTCCCTGAGGTTCTCGAAGGGCCCCACTAAGATTCCCATCTGGTATACTTATCACATTCCAATATCTTCTTAGCATTAGCCACTCTTTCCACAGTCGGGCTCTCCAGATCCTTGAGCGGATAATCAATGCCCAAGTCTTTATATTTCATTGCGCCAAGACCGTGATATGGAAGAATCTCTACGCGTTCAACATTACTGAGAGTTCTGATAAAGTCTCGTGTCTGTGTAAGATATTCATCGTTATCTGTAATGCCAGGAACAAGCACGTGGCGGATCCAGATTGGCTTTTTAATTTCGTCAAGATATGCAAACATTTCGCGGATATTCTTTCCGCTCTGGCCTGTGAGCTTTATGTGCTCGTCTTCATTTATGTGCTTGATGTCCATAAGAAGAAGGTCTGTTACTTCCATAAGTTTCTGGAACTTCTGGAACCACTCGCCTTCTTTTGTAAAGGTTGCACCGGAGGTATCTATACAGGTATTAATTCCGCGCTTTTTGCATTCTGTAAGGAGTTCAATCAAAAAGTCCAGCTGGAACAAAGGTTCTCCACCACTAACTGTAATGCCGCCTTTTTTACCCCAGTAGGCACGGCAGGTTTCTGCTTCGGCAAGGAGTTCTTCTACGGTGTACTGCTTTCCGTCTGTCATCTTCCAGGTATCAGGATTGTGACAGTAAAGACAGCGCAAAGGACAGCCTGCAAAAAATATAATAAAACGGCTTCCAGGACCGTCTGCGCATCCAAAACTCTCGAGCTGGTGAATGTAACCTTTCATAAAATACCTCTAAAAATGAATATGTAATTATACAATAATAAATATGCATTGGTAAAGGAAAAATAAAAGGTTATATTCTCCCCGTTGCCCGGGAAAAAAATAACTTTTTTATACTTTTTTTTCAAAAAACTTCCTATTTTTAAAAAAAATTTGTTAACTATATGTAGAGGAATTAGTGTTCGGTGTGGGAAAATAAATTGACACACCCTATTTTATAGGGTATAATAACTGAGGTTAGTAAATGAAAAGAGAATTCATTGAAACCCCATCTTTTACCAAAAGATGGTATGATTTAGGATTTGATGATGAAGACCTTGCAGAATTGCAAACCCTTCTTATTAACAATCCTGAAGCAGGAGTTATAGTTTCTGGAACTGGCGGTTTAAGAAAGATTCGTTACAGTTTTAAAGGAAGAGGCAAAAGCGGAAGTTCGAGAGTCTGTTATGTTGATTTCGCTTCTTACGAGAAAACCTATCTGATTCAAGTTTTTTCAAAAAATGAAAAATCAAATTTAACAGACAACGAAAAAAACTCCATAAAGAAAGTTCTAAGTTTCTTAAAGACAGAAATTTCAAAGAACTGGGAGAAAAAGCATGAGTAAATATTTTGATAATTTGATGACAGGATTGAACGAAGCTGTAGCCATTGAACGAGGCGAAATAATTGGACGAAAAACGATTTATGAAATTCAGCCTGTAAAAAAATATAATAATATACAGATAAAAAAGATTCGAACATCCGTTGGCATGACGCAAAATCTTTTTGCAAATTATATGGGAGTTTCCTGTAAAACAGTCGAAGCATGGGAAAAAGGAACAAATCATCCCACAGGAACTGCCTGTAGATTAATCAGTATGTTAGAAAACAAAACCTTTGAAGCTTTACCTTTTATTAAAAAAGTTTCTCCCACTCCTTAGGCTCTGGGATTTCGAACTTCATTTGTTCATGGGTAAAAGGATGAGTGAACTCCAGCGAGCAGGCATGCAGGCATAAACGGTTGAATGGGTCGGTATGCGCCCGGTGTTCCTTATCACCTGCCAGCGGGTATCCGTAGGCTGCAAGATGCGCACGTATCTGATTCTTCTTACCTGTATCCAGCGAAAGCTCAAACAAAGCGTACCTGCTCCCCTGCTTTATGATTTTATAATGAGTTCTGGCAGGTGTGGTCCCTGAGGCTCTCGAAGGGCCACCTTCACCATCCCTCTTCACATACCCCACATGATGTTTATTAAACGAAAGATCATCCTTTATCCACCCTTCATTCGGTTCCGGGAGCGGCGGGAACTTACTGTTTGCCCGCGGCACTTCTGCAAGCGCATGGTACAAACGTTCAGTAACAATTTTATGCCAGCCATCCATAATCTTTTTCTGAGCAACTTGAGAAAGTGCAAACATCATAACGCCGCTGGTGTCGCGGTCAAGTCTGTGAACGGCAAAAGGCCTGTGGTGGGCATTAGCTTTACCCTGCTTTCTCAAAATATCTTCTAAAACAGACTGCGCAGTCTTCCCCTTAAAACCCGGAAACGGAACACTCAAAAGCCCCGCAGGTTTATTTATTACGGCGAGATGCTGGTCTATATACAGGATTTCTATGAATGCCATGACTTATTATAACATGAAAAAAACTTTTTTTCTTTACAGTTGAATTTTTTTTCCGTATAATTGAATTTACATACTAAAAAATGGTCAAAGATGACCTCGCACAGGAGATCTTTATGCGTTTAATAATCCGACCGGACTACGATTCGGTTTCTAAATGGGCAGCTAATCATATTGCTCAGAAAATCATTGCAGCTAATCCTACTGCAGACAAGCCTTTTGTAATCGGGCTTCCTACTGGTTCTACCCCGCTTGGCACTTACAAGGAGCTTATCAATCTTTACAAGGCAGGCAAAATTTCTTTTGAAAATGTTGTTACCTTTAATATGGATGAATACGTTGGTATTTCAGAAGATCATCCTGAAAGCTATCACCGCTTTATGTGGGACAACTTCTTCAGCCACATAAACATCAAAAAAGAAAACGTTCACATCTTAAACGGAAACGCTCCGGACCTTGCAAAGGAATGCGAAGAATACGAAAAGGCTATCAAGGCTGCCGGTGGAATCCGCCTGTTTATGGGTGGCGTTGGCTGCGACGGACACATTGCTTTTAACGAACCGGGTTCTTCCCTTGCAAGCCGCACACGCGAAATGGCACTTACACAGGATACAATCATTGTAAACAGCCGCTTCTTTGACCACGATGTAAACAAGGTTCCAAAGACAGCACTTACAGTTGGAGTTGGCACAGTTTGCGACTCAGACGAAGTTATGATTTTGATTACAGGCCACAACAAGGCAGTAGCCCTCAAGCACGCTGTAGAAGAAGGCATAAGCCAGATGTGGACAGTAAGCGCTTTGCAGATGCACGAAAATGCAGTAATCGTTTGCGATGACGATGCAACTGATGAGCTTAAGGTTGGAACTGTAAAGTACTTCAAAGATATCGAAAAGAATAATTACAACAACGAAGTTTAATTATTTTTTTCTGAGGATGACCAGAGTTTTGTCATCCTCGGGAGCAGCCTTACCTGCAAAATCGGCCAGTGTATGGTAAAGGATTTCCAGCTGCTCTTCTGCAGTAAAACCGGCGGCCTTCTTAAAAACCTGCTTAAGACGGTCATAACCAAACTGTTCCTTTTCTTCATTTTCACAGTCCACAATTCCGTCAGTATACAAAATCAATTCATCACCGCTGCTCATTTCAAAAGACATTGAATCAAACGTAGAAGGAAAATTACTTATACCTATTGCACCAAAAGCATTTGGCGTATTATCAATCAAATCAATAACGTTTCCATTTATTCTGTACAAAAGCGGCTTTTGATGACCCGAATTTACAAGTTCAATTTTATTTCCTTTACAGCGCAAAAGAATACCGGTTATGTAATTATCAATTCCACCCTTTTCGGCAATAAAGCGGTCGCTGATTTTCTGAACAATATCCTTAAGCGGAATGTCACCGTTTTCGTAAAACTCGTGCATGATGATATTTTTGGCAAGGAGCGTAATAATGCCTGACGAAATACCATGCCCCGAAATATCAAAAATACCGGCCCCAGAAAGTGAATCCACGCCCTTTCCCTTAGCAGGATAAAAATCATAAAGGTCGCCTGTTACCCCGGCCATAGGCACACAACGGCAGGCAATTTCCCAGTCCGAAAAATGCGTAAAATCCTGGTCAAAAAAAGTTTTCTGAATAAGCGCGGCCTGCTGAATTTCTGTTGCAAGCAGATCCTTTTGAACGCTCAGTTCCTTTTCTGTAAGAAGAATGCGGTGCTTTAAAAAAGAGGCAAACAAAAAGTCCACCATGTATATAATAGGAAAGCGAGTTGCAAACGTAACGGTGTAGTCATAAACAAAAGCTTTGAGCGGCGTCCACATTCCAAGAATAAGAATAAGCAGAACACCCGAATTCATAATAAAAAAGCTTTTGTACGGCAAAACATAAACCGAAAAAAGCGGAATGATTGTCATCCAGATAATTCCAAAGCCTTCGGAGCCGCCGTCCACAAGAAAATCAATCGTTAGGAAAAAAGCAATTATATAAACGACAACATAAAACGGTGAAAGTTTTTTTGTGATATTGATATAGGCAAATGTTCCGAGCATTGCAAAAGCATAAGCCGAAGAAACAAGAACCATGCGGAGGTTAGCTTCTTTAAGACATATCAAAGCCATTACCAGACCTTCGACCCCGATAAGAAGAGAAATAAACCATGCCATCTGATAATCTTTGTTATGTGAAAAAAGATGTTTCTTAAAAAAGCTCATAATGATGTAAAATTATATCATAGGATGTAGTAAAAATAAAATGAAAAGTGATGAAGAGCAAAAAAAGAGGGGTGGTTGAGTTTATCGAAACCACTCCTCTTTCATTCATCTTAAATGGTGGTTTCGACAAGCTCAACCACCAATGTGAGCATCAATTACAAGCTTGCATGGCAAGTACGAGCAATAACGTCGTCCTGCTGTTCCTTTGTAAGGTTGATGAAGCGTACTGCATAACCAGATACACGAACTGTGAAGTTAGCATATTCAGGTTTTTCAGGGTGAGCCTGGCAGTCCTTGAGCTTTTCAACGCCGAATACGTTTACGTTCAGGTGGTGAGCACCCTTAGAGAAGTATCCGTCAAGAATATTTACAAGGTTATCAATCTGTTCTTTTTCGTTGTGTCCAAGAGCAGAAGGGTTGATTGTCTGTGTGTTAGAAATACCATCAAGTGAGTACTTGTATGGAACCTTAGCAACAGAGTTCAAAGACTTAATAAGACCCTTTGTTTCTGCACCGTAAGATGGAGAAGCTCCTGGAGAGAATGGAGCGTGAGCTGGACGTCCGTTAGGAAGAGCACCTGTAGCTTTACCGTATACAACGTTAGAAGTAATTGTAAGGATAGAAGTTGTAGGTTCAGCATTGCGGTATGTTGGATGCTTCTTTACCTTACCAATGAAAGTCTTGAGCAACCATACAGCAATTTCGTCTGCTCTGTCATCATCCTGACCATAGCGTGGGAAGTCTCCTTCAATTTGGAAGTCATAAGCCATGTTAGGAGCAAAAATCTTGTTACCCTTCTTGTCTGTGATGTTGATATCACGGCGGAGGACTTTAACCTTTGCATATTTGATAGCAGAAAGTGAGTCAACTACGTGAGAGAAACCTGCAATACCAGTAGCAAATGTACGGCGTACGTTTGTATCAATAAGAGCAAGTTCAGCAGCTTCGTAGTAGTACTTATCGTGCATGTAGTGAATAAGGTTCAATGTGTTTACATAAAGGTCACACAACCACTCGAGCATGATGTCGTACTTCTTCATTACTTCATCATAGTCAAGATATTCAGATGTGATTGGAGCAATCTCTGGACCAACCTGTACACCAGGTGTAAGACCAGCTTCTTCATCCTTACCACCGTTGATAGCGTAAAGCAAAGCCTTAGCAAGGTTAGCACGAGCTCCGAAGAACTGCATTTCCTTACCTGTCTGAGTTGCAGATACA
>JAFZOJ010000103.1 GCA_017550685.1 Treponema sp.
CACGGCGGCGTTCATCAGCCGGATGAAAAAATAAGCGTTGAAGGTTTTTTCGGCGCTTTGAAAATTTTGGTTTGCTTATTGCTGGAATTGGATCAAATGTAACAGAATTTAAGTGAGGTAAAAAAATAGAAATCAGCAAGATTTCTGGCTCAACGCGTACTTGATGTTAGCAAATTCAGGGTATTACCCTTGGTGCTTTTGGAGGTTATCGGATAATGAAAACACATAATTCTAAAGAATTTGTTGCGGCGTATTCCAAAACGGTGAAGCCAGGCATGGGCTTTCATGAACTTCTGGATTTTGACAAGTGGAGGGGAAATGCCAGGTCGAAATTACAACAACTGTTGGGATTGCCGTTTGCCGCGTGTGATGATGATTTTAAAATAACAAATATTGAAGAAACATCCCAAATCAAAAAAATTGAATTTGAATTTCAAAGCGAACAGGGATATTACATCGCGTGTGTAATGCTATGCCCGCAAAACCAAACAAAGCCTTTGCCGGTTGCTATTTGTTTACAAGGACATAGTACGGGGAAGCATATTTCTTTGGGATATAAATTGTTTGACGGAGACACAGAAAACTATATTAACAGATCTAATATTGCTGTACAAGCTGTTAAAAACGGTTACTGTGCAGTAGCGTTTGATCAAAGATATATGGGAGCCGCCGGGCGAGATGAAAAAGGCAATCCGGAATGTATTGTTACCAATGCTATTTTTCCTTCTTTGCTTATGGGAAGAACTCCCATCGGAGAAAGAGTTTGGGATATTCAACGCGTAATTGATGTAATGGAAAAGCATTTGACAGAATACATTGATCCGTGCAGAATTATGTGCATGGGTAATTCCGGTGGAGGAACCGCAACATTTTATGCTGCTGCGATTGATGATCGTATACACCTTGCTGTTCCGTCCTGTGCGGTGTGCAGTTTTGATGATTCAATAATTCCGATATCTCATTGTGGATGCAATTATGTACCGGGAATCAGAAAATATTTTGATATGGGCGATATCGGCTGCCTGATTGCACCCAAAAAACTTATTGTTGTAAATGGAAATAAAGATGAAATATTCCCGATAGGCGGAGCAAAAAAAGCTTATGATGTAATTGCTTCGGCGTATGGAAAATTGGGAAAATCAGAAAACTGTCATATGATAATAGGTGAAGGCGGACATCGCTTTTATGGAGATGATGTATGGCCTCAAATAAATAAAACAATCTATATATGAGTGCAAGTATGCAATACGGCACAAATTCAAAATGCCCATGAAGTGTTGACGGTAGCGGCGGCAGTAAGGATAAATACTTAAACGAACTTACCGCGAAAATCACCGGCAAAAGAGTCGTGATAGGTCTTGACGAGGCAACCGCCACCGGCAACATACTTTCAAAGATAATGTACAGTGAGAATATCGGTCTTGACAAGGCGAGAGAAACAGTTAAAAAATCTTTTGATATACGGGAGATAAGCTTATGAACAGATACGAAAGCGCAAAAGAGATTTACGCAAAATACGGTGTGGATACGGAAAAGGCGTTGGAAGCGCTCAAAAACGTTCCGATATCCGTACACTGCTGGCAGGGTGACGACGTTGTCGGCTTTGACAGCCGCGAAACCCTTTCCGGCGGCATTCAGACTACCGGCAATTACCCCGGCAAAGCAAATACGCCCGAAGAACTTATGGCGGACCTCGATAAGGCGTTTTCGCTTATACCCGGCAAAAAGAAGCTTAATCTTCACGCCTGCTACGCGATAGGCGAGCCGGGCGA
>JAFZOJ010000104.1 GCA_017550685.1 Treponema sp.
AGGCGGTGGTCTTTTGACTGCCGCCTTTTTTCGTTTAACGACGTTTGTAGTCTTACGCTTATTAGACTTTTAATACTGTTAATAAGACTTTTTGTATTTTGCATAAGACTTTTTAAGCACTTTGGTATTTACTTTCCGCTTTATTATTTACTCAACAATGAAAAAAGAAATCGGCGCAGGTTGAGGAAAGCCCAGATTCTTCATACTGCACTGGGGAGTAAAAATGGGATGTGCGGAAAAGTCTGAACCTGCACGGCAGATTACTTTTCCAAGCGTTATGAGTATTGGCGAAGCTGCGAGCTATCTAACTATTAGCAAATACTATTTGTACATGCTTGTAAAAGCTCAGGCTGTGCCGTATTCGAAACTTGGTAAAAGAATTCTGTTCCGTCAGGAAGACTTGTATGAATGGCTTGGACGGAATCGCATAGAACCTGTAAACGATTTTGACTGTGAGGTGGATGATGATTCTGAAGAATGATGTTGATGTGCTGGATAAGATTCAGGAGCTTTTTAGCGACTGTCTTAGAACCAGGGAGTTTGGTGAGTTTACAGTGTCGCTGACTATGTATGGAGGACGGCCTGTAAAGATCCAGAAATCTGAAAGAGAAAATCTTGTTCGGTATGAACATGACAAAATTGTAATACAGAAATAGGAGGCGTTTTTATTTTGGGAGGACAAGTTGCTGACATACCAACCGGCAATCTTGGTGAACAGGCAGAGCCTAAATGCTGGGAAACTCGTTTAGAAGCCGAGAGTTCGAAAGCATTTAAGGCCTTCTGCATGTTCAGGAACATGGGCTACAAGCGCAGCATTAAAGCCTGCCTTGAGCTGAATGGAATTGAGCCGAAGAAGTACGGCTCCTGGGCACGTTACGCCCGGATGTTCAACTGGAATGAAAGAGCTGCAAAGTACGATGAGTTTGTGGCCAAGGAGACTGAAAGAGAATTAATAAATGAGCGCGTAGAACGCAAGAAACGTCAGATGGAAATGCTAAATGAGTTTGATGGAATTGTGGCTAAGCGTTTGAAGACTTTGAATCCTGATGACTTAAATGCAGACGGCGCAATGGACTTGCTTGAACGTTCTGCGAAGCTGGACTCGTTTATAACGGGTGCAGACAAAGACAACGATAAGCCGGTACAGGGAGAACTGGCGATTACATTTGCGGACAGCTTTAAGGACTTGTAATGCGAGAGCTCTTTAAGCCGACTGCGGTACAGAAAAAAGCTTTGGAGCTTTTAAGTTCTGGAGCAAAACACATTCTGCTTTTTGGTGGTTCGCGTTCCGGTAAAACTACGGTTCTTGTTATGGCTGTAATTTTCAGAGCTTGCAGATACCCGGGAAGCAGACATCTGATTTGCCGCTTTCGTGCGAAGGATGCAAGAAGTTCTGTACTGCATGAAACTTTGATTCCGTGGCTGAACAAAACTATTGGTGCAAAGAATTATAAAGCCAACGTACACGATGGACTTATAACTCTTTGGAACGGAAGCGAGATTTGGATTGGTGGGCTTGGTGATAAAGAACAGGTAGATAGGATTCTGGGTCATGAGTATGTGACGATCTATTTCAATGAAGTGAGCCAGATTTCTTATTCTGCGATTACGACTGCCTACTCTCGTCTTGCGATGAAAGTACCTGGTTGTAAGAACAAGTTCTTCTACGACTGCAACCCATGCAGTCCGATGCATTGGGCGTACAAAGTTTTTATCCGAAAGATTGAGCCTCGGACGGATGAGAAATTAAACAAGCCGGAGCTTTACGCTTCTGCTGTTCTGAACCCCATGGATAACGCTGAAAATCTTGATGAAGATTACATCAGCGACATTCTGGACAACATGCCGGAAAAGCAGAGAGCCCGATTCCGTGACGGTCTTTGGGTGAAGCCAGAAGGCAGCGTTTATGAGAAGTTTGAGGAATCCATGATTCTTCCGCGGGATAAGCTTCCGAAGAAATTCGACAAGTTTACAGGCGGACAGGATTTTGGACTTCATATTGCAGCTGTAAAAGTTGGCTGGGTTGGAGAGAAAGTTTATGTTGTGGCTGATTTTGGCGGCTTCAACATAACGACTAAAACTTCGGTCGAACAGCAGACTGCAAAACACTGGTACAAAGAAAGCTTTGTTACCTACTGTGACCCGGCAGGTGGCGAAAGAATACAAGAGGTTCCTGGCGGCGTAAAAGCAAACAATTCTGTTGATGCCGGGATTGATTACATTATTGCAAAAATTGAACGCGGACAGTTTTTTGTATGCAAAGATTGTACCGGCGTTCTTGGTGAGATTTGGGATTATTCCCGTGACGAGAATAATCAGATTGTAAAGGTAAATGACCACTACATGGATGCTATGCGGTACGCAATATTTAGTGCAGTGACATCTGGTGTAGTAATGGCCTAACGGAACAGCCAGCTGTTCCGAGACATTACGATGGAAGAGCCTAAAAAATGCAGTGCATTTTTTTTAACGGCTCATCGATGGTAGTCATACTAACCGAAAATATAGGTAATAGAAAAGTGGGATTGTTTAACAGACGAAAACCTGAGAAGCAGCTGAGAAGTTTTTCGGAAATTAACAATGAAACTGTTGCAGATGATTTTTCTGTCCCAGAAAAAAAGACCTGCACAGATCCTTATCTTCAGCACGCCTGGGTGTCGGTATGCATTGATATTCTGACACGAAACGTTGCGAGAGCTGAATACGAAATCAAAAAGAATGGCAAGGTACAGAAGGACACAGAGCTTGCAAGACTGTTCCGCTGGCCGAACAAGAATCTCAGCCGCTTTGACTTGTGGAAGCAGACTTGTGCCTGGTGGAGTCTGGACGGTGAAGCTTTCTGGTGGTTTGGAGAGAACTACAGCTGCGGTTTGCCTTCAGAAATTTTTATATTAAATCCTCGAAATATGCAGCACGTCGTTGATAACGGCAAAGTCACAAAATGGGTATACACGGAAGAAGGATGCGGAAGACCCGTAGTTATTCTTCCTGATGAAATTATTCATTTTAAGGACTGGAACCCTTGGAATACTTTCCGCGGGGTTAGCCCTCTGGTAAGCCTTGGTCTGGAAGTTGAACAGGATTTATTGGCAGCAAAGCAGAACACGGGCCTACTCAAAGAAGGAGGCGTGCCTAAAGGACTGCTTAAGACTGACCAGGTACTGACGGAAGCCGAAGCAGAAATCCTTGCAAGGACGTGGGATAAGAAATATGGACGCGGCATGAAAAACCGCGTGGCCGTGCTCGGTAAAGGAACGGAATATCAGCCGCTAACTTTTAGCCCTGATGTACTTAAGCTTTACGACATGAAGAAATGGAACTTATACACGCTGCTTGCGAAGTATGGTATTCCGCCGCGGGTTGCAAATATACAGGATTCAAAGAGTTCCTTAAGCGGTACAGACACAGACTCTCAACATCGTGCTTTCTGGAATTATACATTGATTCCTCTTCTTAAGAATTTTGAAGAGGTTCTGGAAGTTCAGTTTTTCAAGAGATTTAATCTTAGTGAAACTGGACTGTTCAATCTTGACTCTATTCCAGAACTTCAGGAAAGCGAGGATGCACAGAGCAATAGAGATATTGCTGAAATCAACGCTGGACTGAAGACCATCAATGATGTACTGAAAAGCCGTGGGCAGGACACTAAGCCCTGGGGGGATATTTGGTATAGAGCTTCTTCGCTAGTTCCGGAGGATTCTGGAAAATCTAGGGAGTAATTCATAATGGTAAAAAAAATAATTGTATGTTGCATTGATGAAGATGTAAAAAGCATCGTCTTAAAGGGATTTTCTTCTTTGATGGGAGAAAATCAGATTACAGTTTGCAGAAATGTATATGAGTTACACAACTCTTGCAGATATGCAAATGATACAGCTGTCATTTTTGACAAATACTTTTTAGGCTACGTTCTTTCGTATGAACTTATACGCCTTAAATACCTGAATGATAAGCTTTTGACTTATTTTGTTGAGTTGGGCGATTGTTCTCATTATCTGGCAATGAGAGTACATCAGCTTGGTGTTGAGGGATTTATTCCGCACATTGAAGATGCTGAATATTTCAAAAACTGTATTAACAATATTAAGAGCGGTATGCGTCTTTACCCGGACCAGATTCTAAAGAGTTTTGAAGACGGTGACTATCTGCTCGACCAGAAATCTATCTCGGAAGTAACTGAGAAAGAAATGCAGATTGGCTTGTACCTTGGAAATGGTTTTACTCAAAAAGAACTGTGCTACATTACAGGTCTTTCTAAGCAGACTGTATCCTGCTACACCAGAAGATTGAAGCGAAAAATCGGATACAAGAAACCTGACGATTTTACTCTTCTGTGCAAATCTTACTTTTCTAAAA
>JAFZOJ010000010.1 GCA_017550685.1 Treponema sp.
CACGAGTGCAGCAAGAATAAGAATATATCCCACAAGCTTTATCAATGTCAAAGTTTCACCGGCAACAATTATTCCAAGCACACTTGCTGTAAGAGGATTTACAACAGTAAGAACAGCGGCGTTTTCTGCTTTAAGATATTTTTGACCAAGCGGCTGGAATGCAAAGCCAAAACAACTGCAAACAAGTACAAGAATAAGCATCATTCCCCATTGCGAACCATTCTGCGGTAAAGCGAATCCGCCTGTAAAAAAAGAAGCACCTAGACTTAGAACGCCCATTGTTCCCAGCTGAATAATTCCTATAGTAATCGGATCAGAATCGTGACTGATTTTTTCTGTGAACAAAATACATAAAGCATAAGTCATTGCTGCAAGAACAATCAGAATAATACCTAAACCACCGCCAGAAGTCTTTCCCTGATCAATCGACAAAAAGCCTACACCAATAACAGCCACAACAGCGCAAAACATTGTCTTTGCTTTTGGAAGTGATCTTGTATAAAGCGCAACATATAACGGAACAAGTACAATCGCCATATTTTCAATCAATGAACTTACCCCGGTATCCACCAGACGAAGTCCGTACATTTCAAAAGTTATGCAGATAGTGTACAAGGTTCCAAGAATAAATCCATTTTTCAGACAGCGCTTATCACATGAAAAAAGCTTTTTATTAAAAATAATTGCAAGCACTATGAAAGCCAGAATAAACCTTACAGCCAGAACACTCATTGGAGTCATGGTCTGCATTAATGTTTTTGAAAATAAAAACGAGGTTCCTCGAGCCATAAAGACCAGAATCAAAAGTATGCTTGCACTTGTTTTGTTCATATTTATTACTTTTTCTTCATCCACTTGATATTCATCAAAATAAAATCTTTTACGTCGCGCGCAAGGTTCATTTCTTTTGGTTTGATTTTGAGTTTTTTAAGAGCCTGCGCAATAAGAGGATTTGACTGGCAGTTGCATAAATAGTCTGCACCGTAATTCATTATTGAAAGAAAAAGAGTGTCGGCCTGCGCTTCGGTAATTCCAAGTGCAAAAGAAAGACGCTTCTGCAAAACAAAGGCAAGGTCGTAGTAAGTTTTCTTAAAAACTGTCAGGCGTTCAACTGTAACATTGCGTTCAATAATCGTGAGCAGGAATGAAACGTATTTGAAGTAATCTTCATGACTTACAACCTGTGCCGTCCAGATTTCGGCAACACATTCCGGCGTGAACTTACAGCCTTCCGGGAAAACCGTTAGCAGCGAGTTCAGATATTCCGTCATTCTGTCCTGTTCAATTTGCAGATATATTTCTTCTTTTGTTGTAACGTACTTGTAAAGATTTGCGCGCGACCAGTCCAGCTTTTCTGCAATCGTAGAAAGAGTGATTTCGGTATAAGGCATCGATTTAAAAAGTTCATCTGCCGCTTTTTTGATTTGAGTCATTCGTTCTTCTTTCTGCTCGTCTGAACGGGCTCTTTTATAGTCTGCCATACCTCTATAATAAACCAAAAACTTTTTCTTGACAAGTGATATTTTGTTTATTATATTTATTATTAGTTACATAGTGTAACTTATGATGAATTAGTCATCCTGAACTTGTTTCAGGATCTTTTATTAGGGAGATTCCGAAACAAGTTCGGAATGACAGCAGGAGATTTCATGTATTATTCAAATCTAACCCTTGATGAAGAACGTGCCCTCTATGCAGCTTCTGACTCTGTTATAGAAAACTGCCGCTTTGATGGCCCTGCCGACGGAGAATCTGCATTAAAAGAAGCACATGACATAAAAGTCAGCAATTCATATTTTAATCTCCGCTACCCTTTCTGGCATGTTACAAATGCAGATATTTCTAACTGCGAGCTTACAGCAAATTGTCGAGCAGCTTTGTGGTACGATAAAAATATCAGAATTGAAGGAGCTCAGCTGAACGGAATCAAAGCATTGCGTGAATGCGAAAACATCACACTAAAAAACTCCACTGCCACTTCCGAGGAATTTATCTGGAAATGCAAAAACCTCACTATTGAAAATGTAGAAGTCTTAGAATCAGAATATCCTTTTTTTGAAGTTGACAGTGCAAAAATCAGCGGGCTTAAAATGAAAGGAAAATATTCTTTCCAGTATTGCAGCAACATTGAAATTAAAAATTCCGAGCTGAACACAAAAGATGCGTTCTGGCATTCAAAAAATGTTACAGTTCGCGACAGTGTTATAAACGGCGAGTACCTTGGCTGGTATTCAGAAAACCTCACTCTCATAAACTGCCGCATTATTGGAACTCAACCTTTCTGCTATTGCAAAAATCTTGTGCTCCAGAACTGTACTATGGAAAACTGCGACCTTGCTTTTGAAAGAAGCACTGTGCAAGCCAACGTAATTGGAAACATCGACAGCGTAAAAAATCCTCTGGAAGGAAAAATAGAAGCCGACTGCATTAAAGAAATTATCATGGAAGAAAGTGTTGTAGACCCAGCAAAAACAAAAATCATCTGCAGGGATTGCCCCAGGCAGTGTGCATAAATAAAAACAGAACAGGAGAAAACTTATGATCGGAAACTTTTCTTATTCAAACCCAACCAAGCTTTATTTTGGCGACAACGCTCTGGACTTTTTGAACACCGAGCTTCCAAAATACGGAAAGCGCATCATGCTCAGCTACGGTGGTGGTTCAATCAAAAAGAACGGCATTTATGATGAAGTAATAAAAATCCTAAAGGCAAACAACAAAGAGATTTTTGAAGACGCTGGAGTTATGCCAAATCCTACAAGCGAAAAGCTTATTGAAGGTTGTAAAATTGCCCGCGAAAACAATGTTGATTTTATCCTTGCAGTTGGCGGCGGTTCTGTATGTGACTATGCAAAAGGAGTTTCTGTTGCGGCCTGGTACGATGGCGATCCTTGGGAAAAATACTACCTCAATATGGAAGAACCAAAAGCTGATGACAGAATCATTCCGGTTGGCTCGGTGCTCACTATGGTTGGAACCGGTAGTGAAATGAACGGCGGTTCTGTTATCACAAATCACGCGCAGAAGCTTAAGATTGGTCATGTGTTCGGCGAAGAAGTTTTTCCTAAATTTGCAATTTTGAATCCTAAATACACCTACACTCTTCCACAGCGTCAGATGGTCGCAGGCATTTTTGACATCATGAGCCACATCATGGAGCAGTATTTTTCCGGCAGTGACGACAACACAAGCGACTACATTGCAGAAGGCCTTATGAAGTCTCTAATTCATTCTTCACGCATCGCAGTAAAAGATCCTCAAAATTACGAAGCCCGCAGTAACATCATGTGGACTGCAACCTGGGCACTAAACACACTCATTGGCCGCGGAAAGTCTCAGGACTGGATGGTTCATATGATTGGCCAGTCAATCGGAGCCTTTACAGACGCAACTCACGGAATGACACTTTCGGGCGTTTCTCTTCCGTACTATCGCTTTATTATGAAGGACGGACTTCCAAAGTTTGTGCGCTTTGCAAAGAATGTCTGGGATGTTCAGGGTGAAGGAAAGGCTGATGAACAAATTGCAGAAGCAGGACTTGCAGCAATGGAAGACTGGATGAAAGAAATCGGTGTGTGCCTTCACATTTCAGAGCTTGGCGTTACACCAGAAATGTTTGACGGAATTGCAAAAGGCTCCTTCATTCTGGACGGTGGTTACCGTAAACTCACGCACGAAGAAATCATAGAAATATTGAAACAGAGTATGTAGGAGAGTCTTTATGAAAAAACTGATTTCTTTTTTGATAGCTGCCGTACTCTTTACAACAACAGCCTGTGCAGCCGGTGGCAAGACATCATCAAAAGGAGTTCTTCCGATGAAACTCAACATTCAGATTGACAACGGTACAAACAAACATACTCTCACAGCAACCCTCTATGATAATTCTTCTTCACGTGCACTGGTGGAGCTTTTGCAAAAAGGTGCTGTTACAATCGATATGCACGATTTTTCAAACTTTGAAAAAGTCGGAGATTTGCCAGTAACACTTCCCCGAAACGACACACCAACCAACACAGACGCAGGTGACCTTATTCTATACTTGGGCAAACGTTTTGTAATCTACTACGATAAAAACAGCTGGGACTTTACCCCACTTGGAAAAGTTGACGGCGTGACAAAAGCAGAACTTAAAAAAATTCTTGGCGAAGGAAACGTTACAGCGGTGCTTACATGTTCAGGACAATGAGGAGATTCAGATGGCTAAAACTTTAATCGCATATTTTTCACACACTGGAGAAAACTACTTCGGTGGAACTATCAAGAATATCAGTAAAGGTAACACTCATGTTGTTGCAGAGTTTGCACAGAAAGCGACATCAAAAAATTGTGCCCGAATGCGGATGTAGCAAAGGGACTTGCAATTAATGGTTCTTCATGTAACAGTGCAGAAACAAGCGTGAAGAAGTGGCTTAATGCAAACGGACTTTAAGGAGTTTAATTTATGAAAATCAAATCATTTATTTTAGCGGCTTTTGTTGCATTGGTGGTTTCGACAGGCTCAACCACCGCATTATTCGCACAGGAAAAATCAAAATCACTCGTGCTATACTTTTCCCGTGCTGATGAAAACTATGGCGTTGGAAACATCACAGAAGGTAACACTGCAATTCTTGCAAAGATGATTGCCCAGAAAACCGGTTCAGACATCTTCGAAATCGTGCCGGAAAAATCTTATCCAAAAGACTACCGCGAATGCACCAATGTTGCCAAAGACGAACAGCGCAAAAACGCCCGCCCGGCTTACAAAGGCGACATCGACACAAGCGGCTATGACACAATCTACATCGGCTATCCAATCTGGTGGGGCGATCTTCCAATGGTTGTTTATACTTTCTTAGAAGCACACGACCTTAGCGGAAAAACAATCGTTCCGTTCTGCACCCACGAAGGAAGCGGACTTAGCGGTACCGACAACAACATCAAAAAACTCTACAAGAATGTGGCCATGAAAAAAGCTCTTGCAATGACCGGCCGCACTGCACAGAACAACCGCAAAGAAGCAGAAAAACAGGTGGATGAGTGGCTTAAGAAATAGCCGCAAAAAATAGATGGAATAGTGTATAATATTCCCATAGGAGTTTAAAATATGAAAAAGAAACTGTTGTTTGTTGTTGCGGCTTCTTTGCTTTTGATTGGATGTGTTTTTGCGGCTTCGAAAAAATCGGCTAAGGGAACTGATACTTCTGTTGTGCAGGAAATTGCTCTTGATAAGCTTGAGCACCGCACAAATGATGATGCCGCTCCGGTTGTTTATTTTACCCGTGACATTTCTTCTGCCGGAATGCTTAAGCTTTATAACGCACTTGGCTGGACTGCAACAGGAAAGACTGGTGTAAAAATCAGTACAGGGGAACCGCCTGCTTCAAACTACCTGCG
>JAFZOJ010000001.1 GCA_017550685.1 Treponema sp.
TCCTGCAAACGGTTTCCGCCCATGCGAACGTATTGCAAAGATTGCATTGCTTCCTAACAGCTTTAAGGTTGGCGAAGAGCTTAGTGCAAAGCAGGAAATGATGCGATTTAAGATTGTTGAGAAGTATGCTGCTCTGATTGCGACTCTTTTCTAAACTGAAAGCGTGTTTCAGCTAAAACAACCGCAACAAAAATCAAAATACAACCTATTCCCATACGAAAAGTCAGCTTTTCGTGTAGGAATAGCGTACTGAACAAAACCCCAAACACAGATTCAAAACTCAAAAATAATGAAGCCAGGGATGACTGCACGTATTTAAGACCTATGTTCTGCAGGCAGAAGCAAAGCATTGTGCTAAAAAGGCCAAGATAACACATAGAAAGAATTACGCGCGGGTTTTGTATGCCGGTAGCTGGGAAAGCTCCATCATACAGCGGTGCAAAAACCCAGCCAAGAACGGCACATACTACAAACTGTAGCAGCGTAAGGAATAAGGTGTCGTCGCCCTGCTCGTTGTATTTTGCTGTCCAGATAATGTGAAGGGCATAAAAAAGTCCGCAGACGAGTGTAAGTGCGTCTCCTTTGTTCAGGCCTGCTGTGTCTCCGGTGCCCAGTGCAAGCAGCCCAATACCTGTCATAGAAAGAATTGCAGCCACAAACACATACCAGCCCGGGCGCTTTTTATACAAGGCCCACGAAATGAGCGGAATCAAGATAACGTAAACTGTAGTTAAGAATGCGTTTTTACCGGCAGTAGTAAAGTCGCAGCCTATTGTCTGAGTTGTATATGCTGTAAAAAGGAAAATACCTGTAAGCAGGCCGTGTCGGATGTAGCGGGCATCAAGCTGGCGCCACTTTTTAATAAAAATTAACCCCATGACAAGAGCTGCCATGGAGTATCTTATTGCGATCATATACACGGCACCAATATAGTCCAGGCTATCCTTTACAACTACAAAGGCAAAGCCCCATATTGCAGCTGTAAGGATTAAACCAAATGATGCCAGTACAGAAGTTGCTTTACCGGTCATTATTTTATAACCAGCTTTTCAAGCTTCCAGATGTCGCGGACGTAGTCTTCGATTGTGCGGTCGCTTGAGAACTTGCCGGAATTGGCGATGTTGCGCAATGCCATTTTAGCCCAATTCTTGCGGTCGGCATAAGCGGCGGCAATTTTTTCCTGAGCCTTGCAGTAAAGATCAAAGTCGGCAAGAACATAGTAAACATCAGGACGCTGACCTTCTACACCGTAAATCAAAGAATCGTGAAGTTCCTTGAAAAGCTGATGTGTCGGATCATAAGTACCGTCTACAAGCTGGTTGATAACCTTGGCAAGTGCCGGATTGCAGTCGATGTATTCCTGTGGGTTGTATGAGTGTTCTGCTTCCATCTTCTTGATTTCTTCTGTAAGCAAACCAAATACAAAGCCGTTTTCTTTTCCTGCTTCTTCAAAGATTTCGATGTTGGCACCGTCCATAGTTCCAAGTGTCAAAGCACCGTTTACCATGAACTTCATGTTTGATGTACCCGAAGCTTCGTAGCCGGCTGTAGAAATCTGCTCTGAAACATCTGCGGCAGGGAAGATTTTTTCTGCAACAGAAACGCGGTAGTTTTCTACGAATACAACACGGATCTTTCCGCGAACACGGCGGTCGTTATTGATTCTGTCGGCAACTGTGTTAATCAATTTGATGATTGCCTTTGCACGGCGGTAACCACTTGCAGCCTTGGCACCAAAAATGAATGTGCGTGCAGGAGGGTCATAATTTGGCTCTTCTACAAGGCGGTTGTACAAGTACATGATGTGGAGTACGTTGAGCAGCTGTCTCTTGTATTCGTGAAGACGCTTTACCTGAACATCAAAGATTGATTCAGGGTCAAGGAATTCGTTCTGTGCATGCTTAAGGTAATCTGCAAGGTCCTGCTTGTTTTCCATCTTGATTTTGATAAGCTCGTTAAGAGAAGCATCATCATCAACATATTTTTCAAGCTCCTTAAGCTTTTTCAAATCCTTTTCCCAGCCGTGACCAATACGTGTTGTAATAAAGTCGCTCAAGCGTGGGTTAGCATTCAAAAGCCAGCGGCGCTGAGTAATACCGTTTGTTTTGTTGTTGAACTTCTGAGGGTAAATTGCATACCAGTCTTTAAGCTCTGCAGTTTTCAAAAGTTCTGTATGAAGGGCAGCAACACCGTTTACGCTGAAGCAGGCATGAATTGCCATCCAGGCCATGTAAACCATGTTGTTGTGAATGATTGCCATGTGCTCGTGCTTGTAGTAATCGTTAGGGAACTTCTGACGGAGTTCAATTACAAGACGGCGGTTAATTTCTTCTACAATCTGGTAGATACGTGGGAGCAGTCCCTGGAAAATAGAGATCGGCCATTTTTCCAAAGCTTCTGCAAGGATAGTATGGTTTGTATAAGCAAAGGTGTGTGTTACAACATTCCATGCATCATCCCAGCCTACGTTGTAGTCATCCAAAAGAATGCGCATAAGCTCAGGAATTGCAACTACCGGGTGAGTATCGTTGAGCTGAATTACATGGAAATCTGCAAAATGGCTGAAGTCTGTTCCGTGGTTTGCAACATAGTGGCGTACAAGATCCTGAAGCGATGCAGAACTGAAGAAGTACTGCTGCTTAAGGCGGAGTGCCTTACCGCTTGGACCGTTATCGTTAGGATACAAAACGCGGCTGATATTTTCTGCGCTGTTCTGGCGTTCTACTGCGCGGTTGTATTCCATGTTGTTAAAAAGCTGAAGATCAAAACCGTTAGGGCTGGAAGCCTGCCACAAGCGGAGTGTATTTACAGTTTTTGTACCGTAGCCGATTATAGGCATATCATAAGGAGTTGCAGTAACTTCCTCTGCATTTTCTATATAAAAGCGTGGCTGACCGTCCGGAGTTTTTCCGTAGCAGATGTTTCCGCCGAACTTTACTGTAACAGCAAGGTCAGAACGTTTGATTTCCCAAGGGTCGCGGTGTGCAAGCCAGTTATCAGGATATTCAACCTGGTAACCGTCTTCTACACGCTGTTCAAACATACCGTATTCATAGCGGATACCATAACCGTGTCCAGGATAATCAAGTGTTGCAAGAGAATCCAGGAAGCAGGCAGCAAGGCGACCAAGACCACCGTTTCCAAGACCTGCATCAGGCTCTTCGTCTTCGATCATATCAAAATCGATGTTCATTTCCTGAAGAACTTCTTTTACAGAGTCTTTAATTCCTGCGTTTATAAGGTTATTGCTCAAGGCACGTCCCATAAGGAACTCTGCAGAAAGGTAATAAAGCTGCTTTACAGGTTTTTTATCGTATTCTGCGCGGGTTGCCATCCAGTTAGGCATAATGATTTCTATTGCACTTGCAGAAACAGCATCAAAAAGGTCATGCTTGTTAGCCTGCGAAATGTCCTTTCCATACTGACGGCGCAGACGTGCAGAAAGGTTTTCCTTAAATTGTTCTTTGTTGAATTCCATTTAAAAAGTCTCCTATTTAGTATGAAATCCTGAAATAAGTTCAGGATGACGGACTTTATTAATTTTAGTCTACTTTTTATGATGATTTAATATTTTACAGCATTATTTGTGTTCTTGCAATGTTATGTATATTATTACGAAAATGCTATTTGCCGACGCAGAAATTGGCAAAAATTGTTCCAAGAACATCATCCGGGGTAACCTGGCCGGTTACTTCGCCAAGGGAATCGAGTGCGTCTTCCAGATCCTGAACAACTGCATCCAAAGAATAATCCTGCTTTGCAACTTCGAGTGCATGGTTTACACGTTCAAGGGCTTCGGTTACAGAATCCTTCTGGCGTGCAGAACCAAGTCCTGCCTGAGTGCGCTCGGTAGAAAGTCCACGAGTCAGCAGGGTATATATCTGGTTATAAAGGTCTGAAAGGCCGGCACCGGTTTTGGCGGAGATTTTGCAGATAATAGATTGTCGGGTCAAGCCCGACAATGACACATTTTTGTCATCAGACAATGACACATTTTTGTCATCCGGCTTGCCCATTGTGTCATTCCCCGGCTTGACCATTGTGTCATTCCCCGGCTTGACCGGGGAATCTTTATCACATTTATTCCACACCACAATAAGCGGCACAGTGCAGTTTTCGATAAAGGCTTTGTCCTCGTCGTTCATGCCGGTATTATAATCTATTAAATACAAAACAACGTCGGCTTCGTGGACAAGGCTGCGGCTTATTTCTACACCTTTGGCTTCTATTACATCCTGGGTGTCTCTAAGACCTGCAGTATCAAAAAGCCTTACAGGAATGCCGTTTATGCCGGCCCAGCTTTCGAGCCAGTCGCGGGTGGTTCCCTCTATATCACTTACAATGGCGCGTTCTTCTTTTAAAATTGCATTGAACAAAGAAGATTTGCCTGCGTTGGTGCGGCCTGCAAGCACAACCCGGGCACCGTCCTGATAAAGCTTTTCGCCACGCCAGGATTCCACGAGTTCTGCAAGCTGTGATGAGGCTTTTTCAAGACCGCTGCAGTCAAAGGTGTCAGAAAAGTTTTCTTCATCTTCGGGATATTCAATTTCAACTTCTATTGCGGCAATTGTATCTACAATCAGTTTTTTAATGGAATCTATATGCTCATAAAGATTACCGGCAAGTCGTCCCGCAGCATGGGAGCGAGAGTCATCTGTACGGCTGTCAATAATTTCGCGGACAGCCTCTGCCTTGGTAAGATCTGTTTTTCCGTTGATGTATGCACGGAAGGTATACTCTCCCCTGTTTGCCTGACGGAACCCGTTGTCCAGCAAAAGCTTATGTATTGCAGTAACTACAGAAGGTCCTCCATGGCACATAATTTCTACCATGTCTTCTCCGGTGTAGGATTTAGGCGCACGGTAGACGGCACACAGAACCTCGTCAATACGATTTTTTTGTTGCCCTTCGAGAGCCTCAGGGACCACGGTTCGCTCAGGGGCCCCGAAAATCCAGCCATAAACAATGGTGTTGCCGGGAGCCTCAAGCAGGGCGCGCGGGCGGGAAAAAATTTTACTTACAAGCTCAATGCATCCTTTGCCGGATGCACGAACTATGCCTAATGCGGCGGGAGCCAGAGCTGTTGCAATAGAAGCAATTGGTTCTTCGGGAGTGTATTGATTCAGTGCCATAATTAATTATGATACCGTTTTACACTCGTGTTTTGCAATAAAGGAGAATAATAAGAGTCGTCATCTTCGGCATAAAGGTTTAAGATGCTGTCCAGAATTGACAGATCTGTATCCTGGCCGTAAGAAGGAAGCGGCTTCATTGTTGTGCCTATTGCAGGCTTTTTAAATTCCCAGGAAGATTCAGGTGCAGTACCTGTAAAGGTTTCGGTATCAGTTACATCGCGCGGAGTAACTCCATATTCTCCGGAGTTGTTCCAGCACATATAACCGCGGTTGATTGAATCGCGTACACCAAAAAATTCCTTGCGGATATAATCTTCATCATAATACTGGCGGTCGTAGCTTACACCCATATAAAAGGACTGAACCCATGGGCGGATAAGCGAACGGTTGCGTGCCATAATTGTATTGCGGAACGAACCATAGTAATAGATTCTGTAAGTGCGGTCTGCATACGGAGCATGATTTAAGAAGGTCTGCTCAAAATGACTTGGGTAGAACATAGGTCCTATTACGTCAACATATTCGCAAAGCATTTCTACATCCTGACCGGTTCTGGTTCCACTGCGGTACCAGCCGTTTGCACCGTAAATATCTATACCAATTGGTGCATTAATATTTTCGCGTGCATAAGACAGGAACGAAATAAGGGCACTTTCCATATCCATGCCGTTACTCTTCCAGCGGTACTGGGCATTTGCACGGTTATCTCCATCGGTCGGGAAACGGATATAATCAAACTGAATTTCATCAAAGCCGCGGGAAATTAATTCTTTGGCAACGGCAATATTATATTCCCAAACTTCTTCTGAATACGGGTCTACCCAATTTTCATCATAATAAATAGGTTTGTTTCCGGTAACGTTTCCTTCTTCGTCAAGGATTGGTTCATATTCTTTAATACCGGTCCAGACTGTATTATACTTTTTGTCCCAAACAGCATATTTACCTTTCTGATATTTTGTAAGCGAGCGGTCCTTGAACGTAACGATTCGGGCGATAAGATAGATATTGTCCTTTTTGAATTCTTCGATGAACTGTTCAAGGTTTACTGCATAGGTAGAAACAGTTCCTTTTTCCAGAACAAGAGGATCCTTGGTCTGGTAACGCAAAAATCCGTAATCGTCCTTCATGTCTATTACAAGGGCATTCATATTACGGTCTTTTACAGCCTTTTTGAATTTTGCAATACCTTCTGAATTACGGCACTGGTAGGCAGAAGCATAAATTGCTTTTTTACCATTTGCCTTTTCTGCATAAGGTGTATTGATTGAACCCGGATACAAAAGCCAAAGCTCATTAAGAAGGATTCCCTTTGAAAAACCGCTGCGGCTCTGAGGAATCCATGCGGTATTTATCATACCTGGAACAGCAGAAAAAGCCTTGTTCCAGTCTGTAAACTGAACAGGAGTTCCCGGGCTTGTAAGCGAGTTCATATCAATGGCGCCGATTCCTTCCAGATGTGTGTACACCAGAACATCGTTAATTGTTGTAAGCCCGTCAAAGGAATCTACAGGCTCAGTCCCACGGTATAAAAGCTCACCCTTTTTTTCTTCCCAGTTAAATCTGTAAAGGCATGGAAGATAGCTTTGCGAAAGATAAAGCTCTGTATATAAGCTTCCGTCCGATTTTGTACGTACGATAGGAAGAATATCTGCAATTTCGTCCGGAGAAGAAAGCGACTGCATCTTAATAAAGCCGTCTTCTACATCGTTCCATTTGGCTTTTGGATTATCTGGATAAATATAGGAAAGGCCGAGAATAGGATGCGACATAAATACAACCGACTCTCCGTTCATGGTTGCAACTGCTACAGCTTTAATGCCGGCAGTTTTAAGGCTCATGGAACCTAAAGATTTCCAGCTGTTACCGCCGTCGCTTGTATAATAAACACTGTCCTTGGTGGCAGTAACCATTTCTTTTGAATTGAGCGGATTAATACACAAATCCTTGAGCTCCTGAATCTGCTGAACCAGGGTTGTGTTTGTTCCGTCATATTTTTTTATTGTAAGAAAAGGAAGTCCGTTGTCTTTTTCTGTATAGGTTTTAAAGTCCGAAGTAAAAAAGATTCCCTTTTTGGTGCGCAAAAACCAGCCGTCCTTTGGCTGACCGTTTTCTCCCGGCACATTTACATGCACCAGCTGATCTACACGTGCTTCTGTCCACAACGGAAAAACATTATTAGAAGAAGTAACCTTATAAAGGCCGTTATCCGAACCAACGAGAAAAATATCTGAATCCGCTGTTGAATCTGCAGACGGAGCTGTTTTAGCTTTACCAGGAAGCTGATACAAAGGTTTTGCATTTTGTGCATACGCAATACTAAACGGCATGCACAAAACCAACATTATCGTAATGAGAAAATTTTTCATACTTTGATTATCGGCAAGATTGAGTGTGAAATTTAAAAAAAAGATTCCCGTGTCAAGCACGGGAATGACATAGTGTCATTGTCGGGCTTGACCCGACAATCTTTATACTATCTGATCCAATACATCAACTACTGTTGTGTCGTAGAATTCAGGCTGTTCACGCAGCTTTTCAATTGCAGTTTCCTTATCCATAGCCTGGCGGTAATTACGTCGGCTGGACATGGCAACATAAGTTTCGGCAACACGGATAAGACGAGCAATCTGTGGAATTTCGTCTCCCTTGAGGCCGTTTGGATAACCTGAACCGTCCATATTTTCGTGATGTTTCTTAGAAGCATCGTCAAATACTTCCCAGTATTTCTTTGGAACAAAGTCCAGATATTTTTCTGCAATATTAACGTGGTTGTGCATTTCTTCCTTCTGTTCGTCGGTAAGAGTTTCTGCAGTCCACAAATCAGGATTTACACCAAGGAAACCTGCATCATAAATCATAGAAGCACAGAAATTGAGCATTGCATTTCCCTGTGAAAGTCCCAGCTGCATAGAAAGCTTATATACAAGTTCACTTACGTTCTTTGAGTTATTCTTGCGGTTTGTTACCTGGTCTATCTGAGTACCAATATCTTCGCACTTAACTGCAAGCTGTTTAAGCTCTTCTTCGTCTTCCGGAGTAAAGGTAACATCCGGTAAAGCCTGAGCCGGTGCCCAGGTAGAAGCGCCTGCAAGCTTGAGCGGTTCTGAATGTCCGCCATAAAGGTCGGTTACACCACCAAGCATGATGCGGTTTGTATTGCTTGTATTTTCTGCAATAAGGCGGAAGGCCTGCATGTACTGCTCCTGGCGTTCTGCCTGCTGCTTCATACTGCGGCGTGCAATTACAATAACAACAAGTACGATTATAAGAATAAGAACAGCAATACCTACAATGGAAATAACCATGATTGTTGTAGATTTTGCCTGAGCCTTAGAAGATTCTTTGAGTGCTTCTGCCTGGTCTGACATGGAATCCTGCATACCGGCAAAGCCTTCCTGAATAGCCTTAAGGTTCTTCTCTGAGTTTTCATTTGATTTAGCAAGCTCTTCGGCCTGAGTCTTCATAGATTCTGCAAGCTCGGCGTTAGAAGCGGCCTGCTTTGTAATAGCCTCGTTCTGCTTAGACAAAGCTTCGTTCTGCTTTTCGATAGCATCTGTCTGCTTCTGCAAAGACTTCTGCTCTTCGTTGTGACGTTTCTGGGCAGCGGCTTCACTTGCGGCAAGCTCTGCCTTACGCTGATTTTCTGCGGCAAGCTTCTGGTTTTCGTCAATCTGACCCAAAAGCTTTTCAATCTTTGTATTCTTTACGTCCGGATATTTTTCGAGCATGATTTTGATGTCGCTCAAAGCACTACCGTCGTATTTTTCCAAAAGTCCTTCCAGCTTCTGCTGATAGATAAGCTTTGCTTCGGAAATAACTGATGAACGAAGGCTTGGTGTAGTTTCGTCATTCATCATCTGAAGCGCACCGTTTACTTTCTTATATGCGGTTTCAATATCATCTTCGTCCATGGCATCTTCGGCTGCAGTAAGCTGCTTTTTTACAAGAGCAGAAGTATCTGCGGCAAATACCGAAACAGTCATAGCAGAGAAAAGCAATATTGTAAGTAATTTTCTTAATTTATCTGATAACATTTTCAACTCCAAATCCTAAGATAGCGCTCAGGTGATTTTCTACACCACCCTGCTTTAATATCAGAAGTGTATCTCTTACACCAACATTAAACATAAGCTTTACACGTTCCAGTTCTGCAAAAGGAACCGAAGTATTAAACTTAAAGCTCAAAGCCTGATACTCTCCGGTGAACAGACCGGCAAAAAGATAGTTTGCATCTAAGGTAATTCCTGCAGGTCCCAGAGCAAAATTGCTCAACTGAACACCCAGGAACGGTGAAACAACAGGATCAGCAAGGTTGTTCTGAATTGCTGCTGCTTCAGGATTTTTTGCAAGTGTAGTTGTGTTATTCTTAAGCGGCATCATGTCTGAGAAACCAAGCCTTACAAAGAAATGTGAAGAAAGCTTAGGGAATGCAAGCTTAGGAGCAATTTCAAAATTGAGCTCCATTGGGCCGCCATTAAATGCCATAAACTTAAAGTCTAAGAATAAGTCTGCACCGATAATCAGAGATTTAGGAATAGTATATTCATAAACTCCGTCGAGCGAAATACCCTCTGCAAAAAGAGTCTTGGAAATATTCTTTGAAGAGGTTACGCCAAAGTCGATAAGACCAAAGTTGGCACCCCATCTGTAGTTCTGCTGTCGTTCGTCTTTAGAAGAAAGATAAACTGTTTTTCCTTCTGAAGTAGTTGCTACAGTATAATCCTTTTCTACAGTAGTTCGAATCTTTTCTTTTTCGGCAGCCTTCTTTATTGCAAGCTCTTCTTCCTTGCGCTTCTGCTCTGCCTCGTACTGCAGCTGGATATCGTAAGCCTCGGCAATTGTTGCATAAAGGTCTACAGCATCTTCATCTTCAAAATCACCGTCAATGTTGTTGTCGATGATGATATAAATTGCCGTCATGGCAAATTCATATTCGTTGTCAATAATAAGACGACGAACCTTTTTCTTTGTGTAGTTTTCCATCAGGTAATAATACTTATCATCAATATTATCCCTGAGGATTGATTCAAGCTCCTTGTCGGCTTTTCTGATAAAGATTACGTCAATTTCTTTATAAACCTTGCTGACGTATTCTTCTACCGCAAACAGAGAGCCTGCACAGAGAACAAAGAGTATCGAAAGTAAAAATGACTTTACACGTTTGCTGAAAATCATAGCCACCTCTAACTAAAGCCTGTGCTAGAATATATTCACACGAAGACCGATTGAGCCTTGATGAATTAATTTCTTGATATCATCACCGGCAACGTCTGACGGGATGAACCACATTGAATACTCGTAGTACATCGAGAATGTACTGAACATTTTTACTTCATTTATATGAACACGAGGGAATTCCAGCTGACCAAGAACGGCAGAAAGGATTTGTCCCTTACCACTGTTTGTCTGGCTGAAGTAGTTGAACTGAGCACCTACTGCAACGCTTGCAGACAACCAGTCAAAGTCGTGACCAAAGAAGAAGCTGAACGGTATTGTAGAAATGTTGGCAAGAAGCTTTCCACCAAAGATATTTCCACCATAACGGAGCTCTGTAGGTTCACGGCCCAAGAGGTTATTAACTGCATCACGCTGTTCCTGTGTAAACTGTCCGAATATGAACTGAAGCTTAACGTTGTCATCAAAGAAGGTAAGACCTGCACCAACTTCGAACAGAGAAGCACCCCAGAAGTGGAAGTCTACATAAAGACCCTGGATGAATGAAGGAACTTCGTAAGAAGCCTTGTCACCCTTACGCAGGGCAATAGTTACCTTTTCAAGACCTACTTCGTCTTTAGAAAGTCCGCTTGCTTCGAGCATCTGGTTATAGCGTCCGCCGTTTCCAGGAGCAATAAGTCTTACAGTTGGAGCGGTGTTATCAATCTGAACAATTGTACGTTCAATTGCAACTTCGCCGTTCTTCATTGTTGCACGGATAAGCAGGAAGTGATAACCTTCTGTCCAGTCTTCGTTTTCTACACGATAGAGCCACTTTTCATTCTTAGAAAGCTCTTCGAATGTCTTACCGTTATCAAAACTCAATTCAATCTTGGCAACTGCCTTGGCAGCTACGGCATCCTTAAATTCTTTAGATGCATCCTTAGCCTTGGCGGCAATTACTTCTTCAGGATCACGGCTGTAACCTGCAGTACCCTTAAGGTAAGGTCTTCTCATTGCAAAGTCACCGTAAGTAAAGTTATCGAGTGTGATCCATGGACCAATTGAACTGTATGTAATTGTCTGAACGATAGAAGGAACGTGTCCACCGCTTTCGAGAACTGCATCTACATAATAAGTATGAGTTCCATCTGTCATGTCAGTTACAATCTTCTTAACAGGATTTCCATCCTCGTCCAGCTCTCCGGTATTTACTTCGGAAGCAGGAGTAATTTCAAACTTGAAGAAGCCAGAGTCTGTAAGAGAAGTTTCCTTAACAAACTTGTCATCTACATAAAGTTTGAGGGAAGAAATCTTATATGTAACATTTGAAGCAGCCTGACCATAGATGTTAAAGCGTCCGTTCTTGTGTTCTCCGTTCAATGGATAAAGAACGTCTACTACTGCAGGTGGTCTAGACTTATCAAGGTGAATGTTACGGCTTACATTTGTTCTGTTACCTGCCCTATCTTCTCCGGAAAGTTCTACGTTATAGAAACCGTCGGCAAGGTCGGTAATATCAAGAGTTTCACCAATGATGTTGTTGATAGGAATCTTGCGCTTAATTGCTTCAGAAGTCTTTTCCATGTTGCGGATTGTAATGTAAAGATCAGAGATTTCTACATTATCAAATGCGTAACCAGAGAAGAACAGCTGACCTGTAGATGTAGAGTCATCAAGAGGCAGGTCAAGAGAAATTGAAGGAGATTCGTTATCAATATTGATAAGGGAAGAATACAATCCCTTAATTCCGTAATTATCTGTAATGCGGAGGAATACTACCTGAGTACCACCAGGAATTGCGCGTGTATCTACCTTGTATGACCAGTTTTCTGTACCGGTTGCATCGTTGTAGCTGTTACCGTTATCCAGAGAAAGTTCAACCTTCATGATACCGTTCTTATCGCTTGCAACACCGGCAATAGTAACTACTTCGCGAACTGAAGTATCGATTGTTGGAGTAACAACAGAACCCTTTGGCTCTTCCAGAGAGATTCTGAAAACGCGCTCTGCAACTTCACCCTTTACACCGTTGATATCTACGGCATAAACAGAAATTGTATGTTCGTTATCTGTCATTGTAGAAATAGGAACATCAATAGAGAAGCTTGTTCCAGGTTCAGGCAATGACTGATATTCGTTATTATCAATCTTGTACCAGATTGTAGAAGGACCATCATCATCGTATACAACACCCGAAATTGTAAAGTCGCGTGTTAATACTTCAAGCTCGTTAGGAACGTGAATTTCTGCAATAGGAAGGTCCGACTTGTTATCGATTGTAAAGTCCCAGCCCTCAATTACAGTTGAGTTTCCGGCATCATCTGTAAATACAAACTGCATGATGTCGTCAATTGGCTGAGCTTCTGAACCAACGATTGTGTGAACAAGAGGATCAAGTTCTACATTGTTGCGGATTTCCTGCTTTTTGCCGCCGGCAACCATCAGGTATTCTGCCTTGTTGAACCATCCGTTGTCTTCTACCTTGAATACAACCAGAGTTTCACCGTTTACAATATCAATAGGAAGAGGTTCTACAACGCTTACAACAGGAGGAGTTACATCCTTAAAGGCCGAAGTTCTTACAATTGCAACATGGCCTGCATTGTCGAATGCACGGATATCAATTCTGATAAGTCCGTCTTCCATAAGTTTAATGTCAATATCTTCGCTAAATGTAACACCAAGACCCTTAGCTTCGCCCTTGAGCATAAGCTCACGCCAGGTTCCGCCACCGTCAAGAGAGTATTCAGCTCTGCGTACACCAAGAGAATCTGCAATTGTACCCGAAAGTTTTACAGTGTTTCCAAGCCAGTCGTGCAGCTGTGGTGTCTGCAGGTTAAGTTCAGGAGATTCTGAGTCTGCAAGGAAATTCATAGGTTCTGTCTGGTAAACATCTCCAAAGCGGTCTGTTACCTTGAGCACAACCTTTTTGTAAATACCGTCTTTTACGGCGCTAAGTGTAATGAATTTTCCTTCTGTCTGAATTTCAAGACCTTCAGGAGCATTTACAATTTCTGCCTTTACAGGTCCTGTAAGATTTGCATAGAACATGTATTTTGAACCGTCAAGCAAAATCCAGTTTTCATCGCGGGTGTCAAATACAGTGCCTACTCCGGCATAACCATAAATCTTTTCCTGATCATCTGCAAAGTCTGAAGAAATATCGCGGATTACAGTAACCGAACCACTCAAAACAGTTTCGAGTGAACCAGCCTTAATTGTAATCTTAATGTTATTTACACGTGACGGAAGATTATTCAATGGAATAGCAGCAGTCCATCTCTGTCCGTCCGGTTTTGCAAGTTTAACTGCACCAGTCTGACGCAGGTCTCCGCCGGCAACATCTTCACCGGTAATTTCGTAATTAACTGCGCTTACTACAGCCCCTGTATCAATGTAAGCTGTAAGATATTTTGGTTCCTTAGATGCCCCGTAAGGGAGTACTACAGGCATACCGCTGTAATAAGGAAGTCCGTCAACCTCTGCAATGTAAGCAGCAAGGGTTGGAGCTTTTTGTGCAGTATATTTTGCGCTGCCATAAACAAGTGCGTTTGCACCTTCTGTCATTTCGGCACGGGCAAAGGTCTTAAAGTTGCTTTCAAGTTCGCCCTGATATGTAACTACCGCATAAACGTCAAAGGCATCTACCCAGGTAATTACCTGAGGCTTAGCAGCTGGCATTTTTCCATTAACTTCTTCAATTTCAGGAAGTGTATTGAATGCAACAGCCTTGGCAGCCTTGTTACCGCCGGCACTTTCTGCAACAAATTCTACTATATACATTCCGTCTGCAAATACATTTGTATCCAGATTCAAAGAGAAGTTTCCGTCTGTTCCGACAGGAATACTCTGGAAGCTGTTATCTACAGGAAGCGGAGTTACCTTAGAAATAAGTCCGTTTTTGTCGAGTACAGACTGAACCGAAAGAATTCTATAACTCAAGCCGCCTACTCCGGTTTCGCATTTTACCGAACCGGTAATTGTAAGCTCTGTCTGTCTTGCCTTGATTGCAGTTTCTGCAGAATAGTTATTGATAAAGAGGTTTGGAAGTACAGTGTCGTTCTTGAAAATCAAAGGACGAGATTCTACAACCTTACCCTTGTCTGTTGTAACGCGTACAACTACAGGTTCTGAACCACCGATTGCATTACCAGGAACAAGCTTAATCTGGTTGCCTTCGAGTACGGCTGTAGCAAATGGAGTTGCAGGAACAAGCTCTACCTTGGCAGCCTTTGCACCAATAAGATAACCTGTAGCAGGGAAATCAGGATTATTGATTACAGAACCGTCTTCGCCTACTGTGCTGTCATTAAATACAACAAGAGGATCTTCACTCTTTACAATAGAAGTATTTGTTACATAAAGTACAGCGCGGTATTCTGTTGTTCTGTCAATTACGTCTGTAACTGTGATAGAAACAGGTACAAGACCTTTTCCAAAAGTAGGAGTTACAGGAATTGAAACTGTATAAGATGTAAGATTCTTAAGAACTTCGTCGCGTGGTTCCTGTCCGGCAACCTCTATGTGAGCAGCCTTAATTCCAAGTGGAGAGGTTGCAGTTACCGAGAATACCTTGCCGGCTTCCGGATGAATTTCCATGCCATTAACAAAGTCTACGCTTTCTTTTCCGGAGCTTACAGTTCCATTGCTGAATGCAGGAGCGGCACCTCTTGAAACAATCTGAACTGAAACAGGATTGCCCTCTACTCCGTTTTCATCAATTCCCCAAACTGTAATTTTATGATTTCCGGCAGAAAGGTCTAAAGCCTTGCACAAATCAAGATAGAAGGAACCCTTGGTTTCCTGGATAACAGGTTCGTTACCGTCAAGCTGAATCTTTACCGACTGAACGCTGTCATCATCAGTTGCAAAACCACGTACAAATACCGATTTTTCATCTCCGGCAAAAACCTCGTCAGGAGCAGGTTCTACAATTGAAACAACAGGCTTGTCTTCTTCCTGATTCAAAACAATATTTTTAGTAACTTCTACAACGTTGTTTGCACGGTCAATTGCTTTTACCGTAAACTTGCGTGATTTATCTTTAAGCCCAATTGTATCCAGAGTAACCGACCAGTAAGGGTTACCGGGAATAAGTTCAAATACACCGCTCTGATCTCCAAAGGTCCAGGAAAGATCTGTAACACCTACATCATCCTTTGCAAAACCTGCAACTGTAAATTTACCGTTTACAGGGTCTTCTGCAGGATAAACAATCTGAACATCAGGCTTAGTATTATCTATATAATAGAGGAAGGCATAAGCACCTTCGGAAGTTGCATTATCAATAGCCTTGAACCACAAAACAGAAGGTCCGTCGGCAAATTTGCGTGTATCTATAGAAAGTGAAAATTCTACAGTATCAAACTGCTTTGTCTTAGAAAGCTTTACAGGAATCCAGAACTGACCTGCATCTACAGAGTAATAAAGTTCCTTAATTCCGTTACCGTCGCTTACAGTACCCTTAAAATTAACGTTTCCGGATACAAGCTGTCCCATTCCAACGTTTTCTACAGCAGTCAAAGGCTGTTTACGGTCCAGCTGCCAGGTAAGTGTAACCGGTTTACTTACTACAGGCTCTTCGTTTATATCATAACCTGTTACTTTGATTGTATGAGGACCTTCCTCCAGGTTATTTGTATCAAGATAATATGACCAGAATTCTTTTCCGTCTGCTATTACAAGCTTTTCGTGTTCTGTACCTTCATCCAGGAGGAGCTCAACCCTGGATACACCATCATCATCAACACAGGTACCAACGATGTTAAGGTTACCAACAACACGCATATTGGAATACGGGTTTGTAATACCGCAGATAGGACGGTCAGACTCAGGATCTACATACAGATTGAACGGACCTTCTATGTGTTCATTACCACCAAGGTCAGTTGCCGTTATCATAATATTGTACTTAACGGCCTTTTTCTGAGTTTTTCCTTCCAGATCAAAAGATTCTTTCCAACTGTTTACGTTGTCTACTTCAATTTCTTCAACATCACCCTTTCCGTGTGCAAAAGCAAAAACAGTCATAAAACTGAATAAAAATAAACATAATAAACTTTTTGTAAACTTCATTTTCTGTGCTCCTTTTCGAAAAGATAAGTATAGTTTATCTTTTCAATTATCGGCAGATTTGCCGATAATCACTACTTTATTATTTTGCATTATATATTTTATACCAGAATTTGAATAAAAGCAAAGAATTATTGTAAAAACCTCTAGCAGGAGGGGGTTGAGTAGCTGGGAATTCTTTGATTTAAGTCCGGGAACCACAGTTTTAATAAAAGGAGTTGGGCATATCAATTGCTATTTGTGGGAGAAATTCAACAATTTTTTTTATCTGGTATGAACACTAGATGTGGATTATATTATAAATTTTTTCCAATTGTAATTTTATTTATTTTATTATTTTCACAATTGAATTGAATAAAATATAACCAATCATCTGATGTATAACGTAAACTTTTATCAGACTGTCATATAAGGGCAGTGGTTTTCGTATGCCCATCTCAAAGCCTGATTCAAGCGCTTCTGATATCCTTTTCCGCCTTTTTTCAAAGCATCCAGTATATCAAGGTCGATTTTTGTATGAACATCTCCTTTCTTCATCTTTACCCATTCAGGATGTACTTCATACCAGGGTCTGAATTCTTTCAACTCTTCTTTTGTCATCTTTGGACAGTCAGAAAAGTCTGTATTCTTAAAACTCATTGCAGCATTTATTTCTTCTTCTGTCAAAGGCGGCAATTTCTTTACTTCATCGAGCGTCATAGTTTTCATAGTACTCTTTTTCCTCATTTTCTTCAGCCTTTCGTGCTGATATGATTCTTGTATTTCCGTTTCTGTCTGTTGCGACAACGAAAAGTACAAGCATGTCAGAAACCCGTCCGATTATATTAATCCGTTCCTCTTCAAGCGTTGAATGCTCAAGATCAAGTTTTTCAACACGCTTCTCATCAAGAAAAACACGGACTGCCATTTCAAATGAAATACCATGTTTCTTTTTGTTTATGGCATTCTTCTTTTCATCCCACTCAAATGTCATTTTTAATTCCTATGTACATAATATTCTGTACATGTTTTATCGTCAAGTATTTTCTTAAACTTTTGTATTTTCTGAAAGAAAATGCAAAAGTCACTCCCACAGGGCCTGGTGCTGAAATAGTACCTCATCTTCCAGAATGTCGCTTCGGCACAGATTTTTACATCGTGTAAAAAGCTTAAAATGTAAAATTTGTTTTTATTATACTTCAGAGTTATAAATTTTTCATTCTTTTTGTTGTAAAAAAATTTAAAAAAGAAAATTCTTGATTATACATTTATAACTTCTTCAATTATTTTTCTCTTCCTATAAATTGCTATTTGTATGCTCTACAATCCAAAATTACTCAGAGTAAAACTGTTTTTTCTCTGCTTGAGTAAGATCTGAAACTTTTTTTCCTTGAGATTTTGCATAGGCTAAAAGACCCCGATAATCCATTTTTCCTTTTATTTCACTAAAAGGAATTGGTTTAGGAGTTTTTGAAAGGCTTTCCTTATATCTTGTCATTAGTCCATTCATAAGTATAAACCTCCATTATTTTCTTTGCATGTTCCTCATCAATCATAAAGTGAAATGGATGCTGTATTCCGATGAAGTCAGCACCAAACATTTCCATATAATGTTTCAAAAGAGCTTCATCTGCAGCAAATCCATACATTATGCCATCATAGCCCCATTCAATAGATTTATTTGCAGCGATTGCAAACAAATGCCCTCCACCCCCTTTGTATTTTATGTCTTCTGCTATTCTTGGATTATTCTCTGGACTTGAACACATCCAGGTTACATAAACAGCTTTTGCATTATCATCTTTATGGAGCGCGACAAGACCTTAAATATCTACGGAACCTTGAACAACAAGGATAGTATAACAAAACCCCACCCTAAGATTAAAAAACAATATTTTAGAAATTTATTTATTTTCGATAATCACTTTTAGAACAGCAAGTCATAATATAAACAACTCCAATTTCTTAGTCGTTAATTACCTTAATGCAGGTGTTGGAACTTTTTCAAGTTTGATTTGATAACCAAGACTTCTGAGTACTGATGTAAATGTTGTGAGATTTACTTTCTGTGAATCTTTAGAACGAAGCTTTTGGATTACTGTTGGGGACACATCTGCCTTTTTTGCGAGTTCGCGAACTGAAATATTCTGGGCTTCCATTTGTTCGAGCATAAATTCTGAAAGGAGAAAGTCGCTATATTCCTTGTTGTAGATTTCTTTCTGGTCTGGATTGTCCTTAAAAAATTGTTCAAATGTTGTCATTTTTCTTCCTCCTTTGATTCATCTTGAAAGCGATTAAGATAATCTTTCCTGCAGTTTATAGCTATAAGCTTTTCTGATTTTGGCAGTTTATCGCCTTTTTTCAGATAGGCATTTGTTACAATAATTTTCTTTCCTTTCTTGAAAAAACAAAGATAACGATCTGGCTGTGGTTTGAACGCATATAAGTCATCGCCTTCTGACCGGAACTTAGTTATATCAAGAATCTTTCCAAAATCTCCCATGCGCTGACACAGCATCAAAAACTTTCGTTGCTGTACTACATCACAAGCTTTGTAATAATCATAGGGCTGGCTTTCTCCTTTTTCGGTGTAATACCATTCGATTTGAAAAAACTGACCTTTGTAGATTATACATTCTTTTTCAGTCATACTTTAGTGTACCACATTTATGACACAGTGTCAAATATAGATTTAAATAAAATATAAAATAAACAATATAATTGAAACAAGCAGATGAATGATATTTACTTTTCTTCCAACAACATCAATAGATTTACTAATCCTAAGATTAAAAAACTGTATTTCAGAACCTTATTCATTTTTTCCTTTAGAATTTTTTTTCAGATAAACATTTTGTTCTAAAAACCTCTTGTTTTTTTTTTATTCAGCCTTTTTGTAACCTCTGGCAGGAGTTTTTTCCTTACCACTCCCATCAATTCTTATTTATGGGAATAAAAACGCCGTATTTCTAGATAGTCTGAAAACAATAAACCAGGATATATCAGTGAATTTCAACACTGTTATAATATAAGTCATCGGGACATATGTCCTGTCCGTCCGGCCATTCAACATTAAAACCATTTGTTTTTACAGCAGAAAAATAAGGCTTGTCATTCAGTTTTCCAAACCAGGAACCCTTTATATATGGCTTTACGTCAAATGATTTCTTTTCTCCATTCTCAAATTCAAGAACCAGTTTGTAATCATCCTTGGGAATTGCTTTTATAACTGTCGGACGTAACATTTTATCATGACTCCTATTTCAAAGGTTCTATCTTAAAAAACTGTTCTCCTTCATCAAGAAGCTTCCAGTTTATGGTCTTTTCAAACGATTAAAACTTTGCTTCCAGGCCCAGGTCGAAGAGTTTTTGAGGGAGATTTTCTTTTTTTCCAAAGGAATAGGACAGGAAAAAGTTGTAGCGGAACTGGGTGTCGGCAAAACCGCCTACGTTTGGGGTAAAACCAAGGGTTAGTTTTATAGTTGCGTAATCGCGGTATTTTATGGTGCCGTCGGCAATCTGGCGGACATATTTATCAAGATATGCAATGTGCCAGTTTACATCGTAGTCGGCAATATCGGCAAAATCAAAGCCGCCCATGTATCTTAGGGTAAGAATTACATCATTTATAAAGAGTGCAGAAACTCCCGGTATTGCCTTCTGGATATTGTAGCCAAAAAGGAGGGCTTCGGCACTGGCAGAGGCAACGGAATAATTACCGGCATTGCTGGCAAAAAGGCCGGCTTTGAGCTTGAGCGGCAGATTGTAGGTAAAATTATTATGGCATAAAACCGGTATAAGCCTTGGGATGTCTGTTTCGAGGGCAAATACAAGGTCAAAATAGTCCATATCTTTGGCAAAAACGGGTTTGACTTTTACAGAACCGCTGTGAATTACGCCTGTAGAAAAAGTAAAGCCGCCGCGTTCATATTTACCGGGACCATAGGAAACTATATTTGAATAGGTTGCCGATAAAGACTGATAATTTACAAGGAAATCTGAACGGCCGTAAACTGCCTTTGCACTTGCGGCAAAAAGGGCTGCGGAACGGGTTCCAAAATCAAAACGGTTTTGGGCTGAGACATTTGCACTTACCTGGCTCATACCCATGCCGTCTATTACCATATCTGACGAAATGTCATAGGTAAACAGAGAGGTTCCTGTACCGCCGCTATATTCCATGTGGAAAGCACCCGCACCTGCCTGTATGCCGTAGCCTCCGCTGGTTATAAAAAGTCCGCTTGTCCATGGTGTAGAAGTTATGTAGGTAAAACCTAACGGTGTCAAATTGGAATCGGTAGAAGCAATGGAAACCGGCAGTAAGAATCCTTTGAAGGCATAGCTGAACGGCTTGAACGGTTTGTACGGAAGCACCTGTGTTGTGATTAAAGGAGCTGCGGCCGGCTGAGTGTCCTGTGCCTGTGCTATGTATGTATCATAGTCCTGCTCGTTTTGATTGAGCTTGAGCAGTCTGTTCTGGCGGAAAAATTTGGCTACATATATGATTTGAGAATCTGCGCTTAAGGCAGGCTCGTGGATTCCGCCGGAGATGTTTTTTTTGTAAAGGCTGAACTGAGCAAGGTTTGTGTCAAAAAAGCCAAGGCGCGGCAAGGTTTGTTTTGTAGCCCACGAAAAAGCAAGGCGGCCTGTTTGTCCTTCGCCCATAACAGAAGAAAGATTTTGGAGGCGAATGCCTTCTTGCGGCACCATATATTCTTGAACTGCCGAAAGCTCAAGGTCTGCAACACAGATACCATAGTTGAGTTCAGACTTTTTTATAAAGGCAAGACGCCCGTCTCCAAGGTCGGTAAAATCAAAAGGAATTTCTTCGGGGCCAAATTCCAGAACGGCAGTTTCTTCCAGCCCTCTTATATTTTTTTCCAGACGGATTTTGTTTACGCAGATAAAATATTTTTGCGGTTCGTATTTTTGCCAGACAACATAATACTGACCGTCTTTGATTATAATGGAAGGACACGCTATGTTTGACTGAGGAATATTAAACCAGGTTTTATTCTGCAGGTCATAAATGGCGGCCTTGTGTTTGGTATTGCTGGACAGATTTGAATAATAGCTTACGGCTGCAAAGCGTCCGTCGGCCGAAACTGTAAGCCCGTCAAGATAGTCGTGGCGGAATATTCTTTTGGGTTTGACTGCCCCACCCTTCTGGAGCTGGGCTGTGTCTACAAAATAAACCCAGTTATATGAACCGCCTGAATAATAAATGCCTTTTGAGCTGGCACAAAGATTTGTATAAGTGGAGCCCGCATTATTATTTATGGAATAATCATTTGCGGCTGGATCAAAAAAATCATAAGCCTGGCCGAGCTCTACGGGGTTTGCACCTGCAACCTCGGGAACTTCAAAACTGTCTTTGAAAAGCGTCCAGGCCTGGTTCAGTTTAATTCCAAACGCCTTTTTAAAAGCACCGGCTGCCGTATAGTTTTTTAAATTTACACAGCGGAACCAGAACTCTGCATATTTATCCATTCCATAGTTCTGCTGCAAAAACTGAGCAAAGGCCCCGTTAAAATAATAGAAGGAATTTGCAGGATAAGAATCGGAGGCGCCCTTTACATCAGAATAAGAAGGAAACTGTCCTTCTATCTTGGCCTGACGGAGCATCTGCAGAACATACGAATCATTTAACCGGCCTTCGCCTGTAGAGCTTTCGTACGAAACTGTGGCACCTTCTGCAATTCCGCGGGTAATGCTTAGATAATAGCCTGCCCAACCGTCTCCCCAAATCTTTGCAAGCACCTTATATGCGTCATCCTTTAGGTTATAGGTAAGCGCATGAGTAAGCTCGTGTGTAAAGGTAGAAAGCAGAGTCTGTGAAAAAACAGCCAGGTCTGAGCTGACTGCCGTATCATAAATTACAATACAGGCATAGGGAGTATTGGTCTGGTAGGCATTAAACTGCTCGACTGTAGAAGTGATGACAACCGGCATTCTTAAAAAAGGTTCTACGCCATAGCTTTGGGCCAGGCGGCTGTAAATATCATCAGCATTTTCGTACAGGATTTTTGCAGTTACGGCATTTTTGGGAGCATAAATAATATCAAACCATTTAGTCTGCGACACCCTAAGCTTGCCGGCTCCGGACATTACACCCTGATTTACAGCAGACAAAGGGCTGCATATTAAAAGAAACAAAAATACTTTTGCAACAATCCTGTTTTTCATTCTACGGTACTACATCTTCGGGAGCTTTTTTACTGCATAACGGAAGTAGAAAAAGCCCAGAGGAGCTGCAATCAAAGCAAATACTCCGGTAATTATTACAAAGCCCAGGAAATTCTTTGGAAGGAAAATCATGAGTACAACAATTAAAGCTACAACGCCCATAGAGACAAAGGCAGAAATCAAAGCGTTTACATTCTGTTTAAAGGCGGCAGTAGGGTTTTCCCACAAAAGCTTTGGATTTACCGTGTCGATGAACATTTCTGTAAAAATGAGCACCATGGAAATTATAAGCGAAATTATCGTATAGCTTATAAAAATCTCTACAATCTCGGAAGCGGTAAAAGGCAGCCCCAGGAACGTTACGCCCGCAACAAAGAATACTGCCAGAATCAAAACTGCGGCAATACAATACATGAATGCGTGGCAGAATTTTACAAGCACGATTGTATCAGGTTCTATAGGCATGGCCTTAAGGTCAAAAAGAGCCTTTCCTTCTCGCGAAAAAGAGGTAGCGGCAATATTGGTACAGTTGCCCATAAATACAGAAATTGCAGTTAGTATGAGCACGACGTAATATTTAAGGCTGATGAATTTCTGCGGTTCCATTTCCAGGAAAATCATTGTAAGCTGATTTCTCAGTTCGTCAATATTGATGTTTTTTCCTGCGGTAAAGCTTACGGTAAATGAAATGATGAAAATTACCGGAAGAAGGATGAGCATAAGCGGGCCGTTTCCAAAGAACGAAGGCTCGCGGAAAACTGTGCGCAGATCCCTTACAAACAAAGTTCCAAAAATTGAATTGGACTTCATTTCTTTGTTGATCACAACCTTGGCTTTTTCGGTAGAAATCTTTTTTGATTTTACATCAGAGAATCCGTTTAAGGTTTTGATGTAAACCGGAGCCAGAAGCGGAACAAGCAGGAAAACAAACAGGGCTGTTACGGCAAACATAAGAAGAATTGAAACTATGTTTCCATTCAAGGTGTTTGCAATTATCATAACGAATGGAGCCTTTTGTACTACAAGATGGAGCATCTGTGCTGCAGGAGCGGCGGCATCCACACCCATATCGATCAATATTCCAAGGCGTGAAGAAAACAGGCTGTAAACAATTACAAAGAGTAAAATAAGACCTGTTGCTACTCCGGTTAAAAGTCCCTTACTGCGCAGGCGTGGAAAAAGCGAAAGAACCAGAATCATAAGCCCGTAAATAATCAGCAGGGCAACCGAACAGATTGCAAGACTGACGGCTATGAGGCCCACGTAGAACAAAGGATTTGCAAGGAGCTTTGCCTTAATTGCGTAGATAATTCCACCAACCACAACTATGAGCACACCAAGTATGGCATCTGTAATTGCAGTAACGCCGACCTTGGCACCAAATATATCAATGGGATTAAGCGGCATGGAAAGGAACTGCTCTTCTCCGCAGCCTGTATAATAATTGGTAGCTGCAGAAACAAAGCCAAAGGCTATAACAATAATCAGAGCAACAGACAGAATGAGCACCGGCATTAAATGTATGTCGCCGGAAGCAAGCAGCCCGTTGCCGATAGAGTTCATCATAAAGATATACATTCCGCCGGATACAACTGCAAGGTACAAAAACATAACTATTACGAGAATATTTTTTAATATTCCCTTTATGCCTTTTTTAAAGCCTTCGGCAAAGTTTCCGAACGAAAAGATATTTGATGCAAAAATTTTGAAAACTGACCAGAGAGTATTCTGTTTCATTTTATTCCTCCGCAACAAGCTTAAGGAATATATCTTCAAGAGACTGACCGGCCGAACCATGCTGAGCCTGAAGCTCTGCAATTGTTCCTGTAAAAACAAGCTTTCCTTTTTTGATAATGCCTACCCTGTCGCAGAGCTTTTCTGCAACCTCCATTACGTGGGTGGAAAAGAAAACTGTTTTACCGGCTGCGGCACGTTCGCGCATAATTTCCTTGATTGTAAAGGCAGCTTCCGGATCAAGACCTACCATAGGCTCGTCAAGAATCCAGTTGTTTGGATCTGTAATAAGACTTGCAATAAGGAAGAGCTTTTGCTTCATACCGTGGCTGAACGAAGAAATGCGGCTGCCAAGGTTTTCGAGCATTCCGAATTTCTGACAGTAGTTTTCTATGCGTTCCTTGCGCACGTCGTCAGGAATCTTATATACATCGCAGATAAAATCAAGGTATTCAACTGCCTTGAGTCGTGAAAAAGTTTCGGGGTTATCTGGTACAAAGGCAAAGGTTCTTTTGGCTGCAATAGGACGTTCCTTGATTGAGATGCCGTCCAGAAAAAGCTCGCCCTCGTCCGGCTGGAGAATGCCTGTAAGCATTCTGATTGAAGTTGTTTTTCCTGCACCGTTTGGTCCAAGAAAACCAAAAATCTCACCGTTGTTAACAGTCATTGTGAGTGAATCTACAGCCTTTACACTGTTTTTGCTGTAGGATTTGGTTACGTTTTTAAGCTCTAACATTCATGTCTCCTATTAGTACCCTTAGACAAGCTCAGGGACCTCAAGGATAATCTTACACAAATTTCAATTTTGCCGCTACATATACGAGAGTTGAATTCCAATAAATAGCAATTTCGTTGGTGCTGTAGCTTGGCTGTTCGTCTATAAAACAGCGCAGCGGCGGCAGATTAAGAGGGCCTAGCTTTTCCTTGGCACAGGCATCATAAAGTCCTTCGCATGGGCCGCCGCTCAACATTCCCGGCATAACCTGGCCTGTAGCTCCGGACGGTCTGTGATGTGGATTTTTTACGGTATTTACACCAAAGCCTGTTACATAGCAAATATTGTTTGGATTACAGCCAAGAACATAATCCATCTGTTTTTTGGCGGCTTCGTAATATTCGGTTTTTCCGGTAAGGTCATATGCAACAAGCAGCGCGTGTGCATCGTCGCATACATGGCCTGAGCTTCCCCACATTACACGCTCCATGCTGGTTCCAAAAGAAGCGGCCTGCGAAGTAGAAAGCAGTCTGTCTGCACTGTGCAAAAGGGAATCTGTAAGTGTCTGGACTGTTTTTTTATCCTGTATTTTATCTTTGGCTCGCAAAAACAGTTCTGTACCGTAGCCGGCAACCATGCCCCAGCCAAAGCCTTCGAACCAGCGTTTCCATGGGCATTCCGGATCCTGCGGCATGGCAAGAACACTGTCACGCAGCTTCATGGCTTTTTTTACATATTCGTTGTCACCTGTTCTCAGGAAAAGGGCTGCACAGGCAAAATAACGTTCGTCGGCGCTGGACCAGTCTCCGTAACCTCCGGTTGTAATTTCCGGCGGATTTTTATAGGGTTCTTCTTCGCTTTTTTCAAGATAGTCAAAGGCCAAGAGGGCTGCTTTCATAAGGCGGTCTGCAAAAGCCTTGTCAGATTCCCGGAAGAATTCTGAAGCAAAGGCCGTACAGCCTGCAAAATCGGCAGTGGCGGTTGTAGAAACAGGAGCAATAACAAGCTCATCCTTTTCGTCCTGTGGATTTATAAAGCCGCAGAAATGATAGCACGAAACCTTGTGGAAAACTCCTCCGTCTTCGCGCTGCATCTTGAGCATCCATTCAAGTTCAAAACGTACTTCGGCAAGGATGTCGAAACTGGTTGCTTCGTTGCTGCGTGCGCTTTCTGCTTCGTAAGCCATAAGCAGATCCATAACAGCTTTAGAAGCCGCAACAATATAGCGTCCGTAGTCTCCGGCATCGTGCCAGCCGCCATTAACTTCTTTTTTTATGTCTGTTCCGTAAATAACCGCTTTTTCTGCATGGCAGGCAGGATGACTCCACACTCCCTCGTTTATTTCCTGGCCGCAGCGTGAAAGATAAAAATAATTGAGGGTTGCAAAATATATGTCGTTATATAATCCGTTTCCAATCTTTACAGGAAGACTTTCTGCGGTTTTTCCCTGACTGTCGGTTACCTTAAGGATATAGTTTCCCGGTGTTTTGAACTGCGAAAAATCAAGGCAGCATACACCTTCTCCGGCGACACGGTCGGTTTTTGGCTCGGGCACTGTTCCTTTGAACACAGGCTTGGAAGAAGCAGCATCTACGAGAATAAACTCTTCTCCGCCATTAAGAGCCGTACCATACGCAAATTTAGTTTTGTCAGGGTCATACCCAATCTGATTCACAAATAAAGCAAGTTTAATTTCCATATTTCCGATAATATATGAAGAAATAAACAAATAATTGAACAAAAATGTAATAAAATCGAATATAAAGTGTTTATAAAGAGAGGCAAGCATATATGAATAGTCACAAATCAAATATATATAAAATCTGCTTTTCGCTGATATTGCTTTTTTGTCTGGGCTGTTTCCGTCTGTGCGCTCAGAGCAATAATATTACCCCCGGACAGGCTCAGTCCATGCGCGAAAAATTTGTAGAAGAAATAAAGACACATATCGGTGCCCCTTATCAGTATGGAGCTGTAGGACCGGACAATTTTGACTGTTCAGGCCTCATTTATTATTCTGCAAGGGAATCAATCAAGGTGCAGCTGCCAAGAACTTCCAAGGCAATTTACAATTATGTCCGCATTATTCCCGACGAAAAACGAGAGCTTGGCGACCTGCTGTTTTTTAAGACAAATTCTTCGGCATCCATTACACATATTGGCGTTTATATAGGAAACAATCAGTTTATTTCTGCCATAAGTGACGGTCCGAACACCGGCGTAATAGTTTCTTCGCTTAATCAGGATTACTGGAAAAGCCGCTATGTTTCTACAGGCCAGTTTTTACCCTCCGGCAAGGCAGAGTACAAAAGCGGGAGCCAGCTTGAAGAAACTCCAATGGAAGAAGAAGACTTTGATGGTCAGTCGCAGGAGAGTTCTGTACCGGTAGTTTCAAAAGTCTTTGAAGACTGTGTAGTTTTTGATTCCTCTATTTTCTTTGACTGGTCGTTACTTTCTCCACGCCAATTTGTTTTCAGATACAGAGGAATTGATGCGGGACTTCATGTAAGCTATGAAAGTTGGAACCTTAATCCCGGTGCAGGATTTTTTCTGCGCTTTAATGCGGGATTAAATACCTTCCAGATTCCTGTGATTCTGAGCCTTACCATGAACGATTTTATAAGGGTTTATGCAGGACCGGTTTTTACCTTTAAGCAGCCTACCCTTATAGATACAGATAAGGAAATAAAAGGTTCGGTTTTCCCGGGACTGATTGGAGTTTCGTTTTCAACCCCAAAGTGGAATATAGGCAAGGTGGCATTGCAGGCCGTACAGGACATAAGCTATACGGTTTACAACAGACTTGATGGAGCTGCCCTGCCATTTGTAGAATCTGCTGCGGCAGGCCTTGTACTTTATACAGGCGTACGCATTTCGGTTCCGCTTTCTGCTTTTTATAAGAGGAGTTGATGATGAAAAAATCTTTAAGAAAAATACTTTTTGCAGCCGCTGTCTGCGTTTTTGCAGCATTCAGTTTTGCGTCCTGCACAAGCGAAATTAGTCTTGAGTTTAAAAAAGACGGAACTGTAGATGTTGTTTTTAATGGTAGTGCAGGAAAAGCCTTTGCCGCAATGATCCGTTCTGCCGCAGGCTTGTCGGGCGACGCTTCTTCCAATGTAATTTTTGACACCAAGGACATTGAATACGAGATGTCCAGTAACGGGTTTTCTAATGTAAAGGCTGTTTCAAAAACAGGCACAGACCTTAGCGTAAGCATGACAGACAAAAACGGAAAATCTGCATTGTTCAGCTCAGGTGTTGTAAAGGTAGAAAACAAAAAGCTTTCTGCAGTCCTTACACCGGAAAAACTCGTAGACTTTTACAGCAAAGCAGACAGCCAGACCGTTCAGTTTATGGACATGCTTCTGGCCCCGGTTTTTAACGACGAAAAAATGAGCGAAGAAGAATATCTGGAAGTTCTGGCCTCTTTTTACGGAGAAGAAATTGCCGAAGAAATGCGCGATGCAGACTTTAGAATTACCCTTAAAAATCCTGACGGAACCAAACTTACCCAGACCATTAAAATCACAAAGCTTCTTACACTTGACGAGGTAGTCAGATTCTAGGTTTTAGTTTTTGGGGATTTATTTAACGTATGTTTCTACTACTGAATTGTCTGCATTGCTGTAGGGAGCAGGAACATATTTGTCGGCGTTCCAGTCGTTTTCCCATTTTGCATTGTCTAAAAGGTAGCGGAACTGATATTCGCGGTTGGCATCAAGCTCCAGTGAAACAGAAAAGGAGCCGTCTTTAGCAGGCTTCATTGGTGTGGTAGTACTGCTCCAGCTGTTAAAATCCCCTGCTATGTTGATCTGCTTTGCACCCTGAGCAGCTTCTCGAGTCACTGTGAATGTTACAGTACATTTTGTCTTATCATCAGAAAAAGACTTTTTTAAACCCATTTTTAACTCCGTAAGAAGAAATACCCCTGCCGCTTATAAAAATACTTTATTATAGAAAAAAATGCAAGATGCTATAATTGGAACATTGACAGCTGCCAGATTGTGCCTTATAATTTAGCTAATTTCAATATTTTTAGCCAAATAAAAAGGAGCGTAGAATTATGCGTCAGGTTTCGGTTGGTGAAGCTAAAAACAAACTTCCTTATTTTCTTCATCTGGCAGAAAAGGGTGAGCAGATTCAAATTACCCGCCATGGAAAAATGGTTGCTCTTTTAAATGGAGTTGAACAGAATGAAATTTTAAGCAAAAAACAGCGCTTTCTTGATTCTGTCCAGAACTGGAGAAAGAAAAATGCCGAGTGGCTTTTGTCAGATTCAGAAGCGGCAGATATTTTTGCACGCAACAGGCAGCTTGAAAATGATGTGCGCCATGCAGAGGATTTTGGCTTATGAGTCAGTTAATTTACCTGCTTGATACAAACATCATTTCGGAGCCAACAAAAGCTCAAGCCTCGGATAAAGTAATCCAAAAGCTCGCTGAAAACCTTGAATATTCAGGCATAAGCTCTATTGTTTGGGCCGAAACCTTAACCGGTGTAAAACAACTGCCCGACGGCAAAAGAAAAACCGGCCTTTTTGACTACCTTGTCGAAAATGTTCAGAAAATGTACGAAATTATTCCTTTTGATGCAAGTTGTGCAAGCATTTACTCCGACCTTGCCCAAAAACTCAAAGAATCAGGCTCCCCCGCCCCGCAATTCGATCTTCTCATAGCCGCCACCGCAATTGCCAACAACCTCATCCTTGTTACCCGCAACACCCAGGATTTTGAAACCATTACAAAAGTGTCTAATCTTATGATTGAGAATTGGTTTGAGGGATAAAAAAACGGCTTCCATGAAGATAAAAGCCGTTTTAAAAGTTAGTTCACAACTCTTTTTTTACTCCCTGTAAGAATAAAGTGAACGTTCGCTTGTAAAATAAAAATTTCCGTTATAAGAAAGACCATCCCCATAACTTATATATGGTTTGCATTTATCATTAAATGGATCACCTGAGCCTGTAACATTTTTACTATTCGTAAAATATACCGCTCTTGTTTTCTGAGTTGTAAAATCAAAACTTATAAGTGAGCCATTGTAACCACTGTAATATATTTTTTTATTACCAGATGTCTGATGAATTTTAAAAACCTGATCTGAATTGTCATCCATATACAGCAAATCCTTGTTCAACTCTTTTACAGATGAGCCGTCAAAATATGAAAGCTCTCCAGTGTATCCATTATTGTCATAAGAATCGTTTTGTTTAATCCAATAAATCGAATCTCCGTCTCTAAAAACATAGTTGCATTCGTATGACTTTACTGTTGTTCCATCATATATTACACACCAGTAAGGGTTATAAAAAACAATAGAATCTCCGACTGTATAATATTCAAATTCAGTGTAGTCATATTTTTCAAGCAAAAGGGCTGTTAATTCATTTTCTACAAGTTCTGGAGTTTTTGTACCGTTTATAATGTAATACTTACCTTTATCTCGCAGTTTTATATATGCTTTATCTTTATAAACAAACGGTCTTACACCTTCACTATCAGAAACTTTCTGATAACTTTCGTCTGAGAGTTTTAAAGCATAAATCTCATAAGAAAAGTCATAATATAGATAATTTGAATCAGCACATATGATATTATAAACGCTTGAATCACCCTTATCATTTGTTTGGACCTGAGAAATTTGATTTGTATTTAAATCAATTTTATGAAGTTTCAAAGCACCGCTGCCATGCAACACCCGGTCATCGGCATAATAAATTACGTCTCCACATTTTACTGCCTTAGAAAGATCTATACCTGTATTAGATGAGGTAAGTTTTTCAAGTCCCTTACTTCCAAGTTTATAAAGCCATTGCTCTGTATTACTATGTATTATTCTCTGATTAAAATATAACTCATCTCCAACCCTAAGACTGTCGTAACCATAACTAGCATCCAGTTCTGTAAATGTATTATCTTCGTTCAAGCAGTAAATCACTCTTGAAGTACTTACATTTGAATAAAAATATGCTTTACCACCGTAAACACCTAAAGGCTTGTAGTTAAATGTTTCTTGAACAAGTTCAGGTTCCTTTTCGGGTTCTGTATAAAAAGTATAATAAATCGGAGTCTGCTTATAAGATTCAGTTAAAGAACCGGAATAATCTTCATAATCATATGTAAAGATAACTTCAAAAATAAAACCACCTTCTTCTGTGTTAGAAGTGGAAAGGTTAAAATTATATGTATCTGCCGGATGTAAGAATTCCAGAGATTCTGTTGGATATTGAACTTCTGTTATTTTTTGAATTTTTTGACATATTTGATCGATTGGATAACTTGAACCTGTGTAATAAGGAATTGTTTTATATAAGTTTACCTCCGCACTTACATTTAAAGGCAGATAAGCAGCGGTATTTTCCAATGTAAAATTAAAGGTGCCCTTATTAGTTTTATCAACATACACTGTCCCTTCTGTTTCTGGAGTAAGCTTTAATAAAGGCCTGTAGGTATCGGTTGTAAGGATTTTGAGATTAATATCCAAAGTTTCTGTTGTTTCTGCTCCATCATTTACGACAAAAGAAATTTTCCCGATGTTTACTCCAAGTGTACTTGTATAAGAGGCAAGAGTCAGATTTAATTCAGCACCTGGACCAAACTCTATATTTTTCAAATCCCTATAAAGGAACGTTGTGTTTGTTCCATTATTTACAAGAGAACAATTTCCATCGGTGTGAAAAGCATTTTTATTTGTTATACTTGAACTTACAAAAGTTAGTGATTTTTCTCCATTGTTTTTAATCGTAAGAACAGATTTAGTAGTATATCCTTTTCTATTGTTAGGCAGTGTCAAATAATCTGTTGGTGTGATTGTATGATTATAGTTATCTGTTATCATAAGACCGTTAAGGATTGAATTGGCAGGAAGTACGGCCGCTTTTATTTTTAATGTAAAAGTTCCCGTTACATTGCTACCGTCTTTTGCCTTTGCAGTAATCGCAACGGAGTCTGCTGCTTTTATAGCGGAAACAAGACCGCCTGCATCTACTATCGCACAGTCTGTATTAGAACTAAGCCATTCAATCTGTTTGTTGCTTGCATTTTCCGGTGCGACTGTTGCAGTAAGCTGCAAAGTTGAACCTTCTTCAATTTCTACAACATTTGATTCACTCGTAATTAAAATAGAAGTAACTTTTACCTTTGGCGAAACTGGTTCTGTAGTTCCAGAATTCGAACCAGGTGTTGTAGAACTAGTAGCTTCTGACTCCGATCCAGGTGTAGCAGAACCTGTACATCCAAATAACAGACAAATACCGGCAACAACCAGTAATGTTTCAATAAACTTTTTCATAAATCCTCCAGTTTTTTCATATTTAAAACAAAAAAAGACAGACTATCACACCAAGCAGTGTAAAAATCTGTCTATAAATTTAACAAAAAAATTGAAAGTATCTTCTATCTGAGTTCTGAGTTCTGAGTTCTGAGTTCTGAGTTCTGAGTTCTGACATTTAACAACCTTTTTTTACTTAATCTTTATAATTTAATTATAAGGGATATAAATGATTATTGCAATTATTATTCTAAAAAAAATACAACATGAATGATTTTCGGTAAACCATGCAAACTTTTTGGGAATAATTATACGCGTGACAAATTCTTGCACAATTCCCCACTTTGCACTATTATCATAGTTGAAATCCGTCGATTTAATCCAAATTGCAGAACGGAAACCGCCGCGGTGGGTGGTCGGTAAATCTTGCTAAAGAGGAGGTCCAATATGGACGCTATCTTAAACAAAAATCACTACTTATTTACATCTGAATCTGTTGGAGAAGGACATCCCGACAAATTATGCGATCAGATTTCGGACGCAGTACTTGATTACTGCCTTAGTCTTGACCCGGAAGCACATGTTGCCTGCGAAACCTTTGCAACAACAAACTTTGTGCTTACCGGTGGAGAAATCGGCTTTAAAAAACAGGATATCGATATTGATGCCCTTCATACAAAAATCGAAGAAATTGCACGCAATGTTGCCAAAGAAATAGGCTACGACAGCGAAGAAAAGGGTCTTGATTACAAAACCTTTGAATTTATGAACCGTCTTCACGCTCAGTCTGATGATATAAGCCAGGGAGTTGACGGAACCGGCCTTAAGGAATACGAAGGCCAGCAGGGAGCCGGAGACCAGGGAATGATGTTCGGCTTTGCCTGTAACGAAACCCCAAGCCTTATGCCTGCCCCGGTTTATTATTCACACCAGATTCTGCTTCGTGCAGCCAAGCTTCGTAAGAGCGGCCAGATTGCATGGCTGCGCCCGGATGCAAAAAGCCAGGTAACAATTGAATACGAAGGTCACAAGCCTGTACGTATTGATGCTGTTGTAGTTTCTCACCAGCACGACCCTGAAATTACCCACGAACAGATTGAAAAGACTATTATAGAAGAAATAATTAAGCCTGTACTTGAACCAACCGGCCTTTTGGATGACCGCACAAAATTCTACATCAACCCTACCGGACGCTTTGTAAAGGGTGGCCCGGACGGAGATTCAGGTCTTACAGGACGCAAAATCATTGTAGATACTTATGGCGGCATGGGTCGTCATGGTGGTGGTGCATTCAGCGGAAAGGATCCTAGTAAAGTAGACCGTTCTGCCGCCTACATGGCACGCTATATTGCCAAAAACATTGTAGCAGCCCAGCTTGCAGAACGCGCAGAAGTTCAACTGGCATATGCAATTGGTGTACCGTTCCCTGTAAGCATTATGGTAGAAACCTTTGGTACCGAAAAATGCGACAAGGTCAAGCTCATTGCAGCCGTAGAAAAAACCTTTGACTGCACACCTGCCGGAATCAGCCGCACACTGGGACTTAAAGCTCCAATCTATGCCAAAACCGCAAGCTACGGACACTTTGGCCGCGACGGCTTTCCTTGGGAAAAAACCGACAAGTCAGAAGAACTTAAAAAGAATTTGTGATTTCCACTTTTTCAAGTTATAATGAACCTATGGTGAGTTTTGACAATCCTGATTTTGTGCTTTCTATTATTAAGGAAGCCAAAATTGGATTATGGAAAATTGAAACAGAAGACAATAAGCCTCAGAGGCTCTACGCAAACGACACTGTTTACAAGCTGCTTGGAGTGGACGGTTCTAAACTAAGTCCCGAAGATTATTACAAAGCCTGTTTTGATAAAATCGAAAAGAATGATAAGGCAAACCTCCGCAAAGCGTTCCGCAGAATGATGAATGGAAACTTTACCGAAGCACAATTTGCCTTTACTGTTTCTCCAAAGAAAACGCTTTATTTTAAGGTAGCGGGCTTTAAAAATAGCTCCGGCAAAAAAGTTACCCGATACGAAGGTGTTGTCCGTGATATAACAAACATTGTTAAACTGCAGCAAAAGTCCGAGCGACAGGAAATGCAGCTTACAAAATACAATAATTCAGAAATTACTTTCTTTGGAATTGCGCAGGCACTCTTCCACGATTTTGAAAGCGTTTATTATGTAAACATTCATACCGGACAGTATTCAGAATATATCGGGCACGGAACGTTTAAGGAATTTAAATTTGCAACCAAGGGCGAAAACTTTTATGAAGAATCCATAAAAAATATTCCTTCTGCAATTTATATTGCCGACCAAAAACGTGTTATAGATTTTATTTCAAAAGAAAACATTATACCGGCCATGCTTGCCCGTAAAACAATTTCCATTCGTTACAGGATTGTTATTAAGGGCGAACCGCTCTTTTACAGGCTTACAGCCGCTCCTTCTGTTGAGCAGGACAGCGACCACTATATTATTGGTGTTCAGAATATAGAAGAAAACGTAAAGCAGGAAAAAGAATATGCAGAGCGCATACGGGCAGCTACAGAAATGGCTAATTCTGATGCACTTACCGGTGTAAAAAACCGTCTTGCCTACGAGCGGGCCGAAGAACGCATGAACGAAGAAATTGCAGGAGGTACTATCAGCCCTTTTGCAATCGGCGTATTTGATGTAAACAACCTTAAAAAAACAAACGACAAATATGGTCACGAAGCCGGTGATGTTTTAATCTGTGAATCTGCCAAGCTTATCTGTGCGGCTTTTTCACATAGTCCGGTTTTCAGAATTGGTGGTGATGAATTTGCCGTTATTATGATTGGTGCAGACTTTTTTGACCGCGAAAAAATAATTTCTAAATTCCGAAAGATTGCTTCGAAAAACAAAAAGGAAGGACGGGCTGTTGTTTCTTCCGGTTTTGCAGATTTTGTTTTCTCAAGCGACCTTAAGGTTATTGACGTTTTTGACCGCGCCGATGCCAAAATGTACGAAAATAAAAAGAAGCTGAAGAAGAAATAGTGCTGTCGCCCGATCAGATTACACAAATAATGGAACGTCTCAAAAAGGCTAATCCCAGTCCAAAGTCGGAGCTGGAATATGTAAACCCGTATACACTGCTGGTGGCGGTTGTGCTTTCGGCTCAGGCTACGGACAAGAGTGTAAACCTTGCAACCCGCAGTCTTTTTAAGGTTGCAGACACTCCGCAGAAAATGCTTAAACTGGGCTACGACGGACTTATTCCATATATCAAATCTATAGGACTTTATAAATCCAAGGGCGCGCACATAATCAAGCTTTCACAGCAGCTTATTCAGGATTTTGACAGCACGGTTCCCGATGACCGCGATAAGCTTATGACACTTGCAGGAGTTGGACGAAAAACAGCAAATGTTGTACTCAACGTAATTTTTCATAAGCCTACAATGCCTGTGGACACACATCTTTTGCGTATCTGCCCCAAGATAGGACTTGCCCAGGGCACTACTCCAGAGCAGGTTGAACAGTCACTTTTGGAACGGATTCCGGCAAAATACCTGCAGGATGCACATCACTGGCTACTTTTGCACGGCCGATATGTCTGTACGGCTAGAAATCCTAAGTGCAATGAGTGTATAATAAAGGATATTTGTGAAAGATTGTCGGGTCAAGCCCGACAATGACATAGGAGTTTTTATAATGGACGAAGTATCTGAAGGATTTAAAAGCGCAGGCAGCTCATTTATGGAGCAGACCTCATCATTTATAAACTGGGTAAAAGGTTTTCTTACCTGGGAAAATCTTTTTAAGGTTATAGGTGCACTTATAATCATTTTTATTTTCTGGATTATTTACAGAATAATTGTACGTGGAATTAAAAAGGTTCCGGAAAAGAAGCTGCCAAAAGCTCGTTCCCTTATCCTTATAAAATTCCTTCATTATGTTTTTTACATAATTGTCGTAATGTATGTTTTAAGTTTGTTTGGTGTTAAGCTTGGTGCCATCTGGGGCGCTGCCGGAATTGCCGGAGTTGCAATCGGTTTTGCTGCACAAACAAGCGTAAGCAACCTTATAAGCGGACTTTTTGTAATTACAGAAGGTGCAATCAAAATTGGCGATACAATCATCGTAGACGGAATTACCGGTGTTGTAGATTCAATCAACCTTATTTCTGTTACAGTTCACACACTTGATAACGAAATGGTTCGTATTCCAAACTCTACAATCATCAATACAAATTTGATGAACAAATCGTTCCACTCAAAGCGCCGTCTTACAGTAACCTGCCCTATTGCATACGGAAACGATCTTCAGCTTGCACTGGACACATACCTCAAGGCTGCCGCTTCCTGCCCTACTGTATTAAAGGATCCTGCTCCTGCCGCATGGATTAATCAGTTTGGCGATTCCGGAATTGATATTACTGTTGCTGTTTGGTTTGACCCTAAGGATTTCTTACAGACCAAGAGCGACCTGCATATTGCAATCACAAGAGAAAAGGCTGCCGTAGGACTTGAAACTCCATTCAATCGTCTGGATGTTTCCATGGTAAAATAAAATGGACGACAGCTCCACAAACTTTTTTCAGGCTTATGACTGGGACACAATGATGAAACAGCATCCTGTGCCCCAGGATCCGGCCGCTTTTTACGATATAAAAAAATACCACAAAATTCTTTCTCCCGATTATCCTGATTTTCTGGATCGTTATCTTGAATTGCCTTCTTTAAAAAGGCTTGCAGGGGTCGGGCTATTATGCGGTACAGACTGGACAAAGCTTTATAACAACCGCTTTTATTATTCACGTCTGGACCACTCAGTTGGCGTTGCACTTATTATCTGGCATTTTACTCACGACAAGGCTCAGACCCTGGCCGGACTTTTTCACGATGCTTCTACTCCGGTTTTTTCACACGTTTCTGATTTCAGGAAGGGGGACGCGCTTACTCAAACTGCAACAGAGGCACCAAATGAAAATCTTTTGAAAAATGATAAGGCTTTGTGCGGGCTGCTTGCAGAAGATGAGCTGACAGTCGATCAGATTTGCGATTACCACATTTATCCTGTTGCCGACAACGAAATTCCTCAGCTTAGTGCCGACCGCCTTGAATACATGTTTCCTTCGGGAATGGCACTGGACGGCAGCTGGGATTTATCTTCGATAGAACGCGCTTACAATGATATAGTAGTTCTGAAAAATGAAGACGGTAAGGATGAAATTGGATTCAAAACTTTGGAAATTGCCGAAGACTATTGCCGCCGTTTTTGCATGATTGGTCACATTCTGCAGCTGAACGAAAACAAGCTTACACTTCACATGCTTGGACAGATTATGAATATGGCAGTTGAACAGGGAGTGCTGCAAGAAGAAGATTTTATGAATAAGAGTGAGAGAGAGATTATGGATAAGCTGGAACATATAGCGGCCCTTCGAGAGCCTCAGGGACCGCATGGCATAGGACAGGGACCGCATGGCATAGGACAGGGACCGCAAATCCAACTCACCCGCCTTTACCGTACTTTTCGCACTATGACAAAAATTGAACATACCAACCACGCACTGCCCACCGATGAATATTTCTGTGTTTCGCTGAATGTAAAACAAAGATATATTGATCCACTGGTTATAGTGCCAACAAAAGGGCCCTTCGACAGGCTCAGGGACCACACTTCGCAAACATCCCGCCTTTCCCAAATCTCGCCATTTGCACACAAAATCATCGAAGATTTTAAGGCCTACAGCGACACTGCATACGGATGCGTAAAACTAATCTAACAAAATACTAGAGAATTTAAGCATCATACTATATAATAGATAAAATCAACTGACAAAAAACACAGGAGAATTATTTATGAATAATTTCATCTTTTTAGGACCACCGGGAGCAGGTAAAGGTTCCCTCGCCGTAAAAGTAGCAGAGGATTACAAGATTCCACACATTTCTACAGGCGATATTTTCCGTGCCAACATTAAGGCTCAGACTCCGCTTGGAGTAAAGGTTAAGGCTATTATTGATTCCGGTTCACTTGTAAGCGACGAACTTACTTTTGAACTTGTAAAGGACCGCCTTGCTCAGGATGACTGCAAGAACGGATACATTCTTGACGGATTCCCACGCACAATTCCTCAGGCAGAAATGCTCGAAGGTCTTGTTTCTGACGTAAAGGTTGTAAACTTTGAAATTAAGGACGAAATTGTAATCCGCCGTCTTTCTACACGCCGTGTATGTAAAGCCTGTGGTGCAAACTTTAACGTGCTTACACTTCCTCCAAAGGTAGAAGGTATCTGCGACAAGTGTGGCGGAGAACTCTACCAGCGTGATGATGACAAGCAGGAATCTATCCTTCACCGTATGGATGTTTACCGCGAGCAGACAGAACCGCTCATCAACTTCTATAAGAACAAGGGTAAGATTACCGACCTGGATGCATCTATTGAAACAGATGTATTGCTTGGTAAGTTTAAAGAATTGTTTAAATAACAGATTGTCGGGTCATGCCCGGCAATGACACTAATTTGTTATCTGAATGTCAAACTTGAGTTTGAACTCTTTGGAGCGGATGTATTTTTCGAACCGGAGTGAAGACTCAAGTTTGTATTTTGAGTACTTTCCTAAAACCGGCGTAATTTCAAAATCAAGCTGGAAATAAAAACTATCGTTCAAATAGCACGAAGCAAAAATATCATAAAAGCGTTCAAGATGTCTTAAATCAGGAAGCTTTACTAAAACCGTATCATATTCAAGAGCAATATCATAACCCGCATAAAGCGCAACTCGTGGAAAATACAGTCGCCAGAATCCGTTTTGAATTTCCATACCTGCAAGGAGCATCTGTGCATAAGCATCTACAGCCTTGCCGTTGGTAAAGAAGAGTTCTGCATGAACCGTAGTCGGCAGACTCAAAATTATATTATTGTAATTCTGTACCGGAATTAAAAAAGGAATTTCCCCTGTTCCAAAAACTCCAAGGTTAATCTGGAACGGATTCCATTCTCCCCATTTCCACGAAGAAACCATTTTACCGCCCGCAGAAATGCCAAGCTTTTTAAGCGGAGAAAGTCCGTACTGATGAATGTTTGAATAATTGAAAAAGGCCTGGGTCTGCCACATCCTGTAGGAATGAGAAAAATCAGGCCAGCCGCTCAGGTTTGGAAAAAGCTCTGTCTGAGTCATGTCCCAGTAGGTTGTAGAAGAAAGCAGCGAGCATGAAAAATCAAAATAAAAACGCCTGAACATCATGCCAAGCGGAATGCTGAACTTAACATCGGTAAAGGCAGAAAAAGTGTACTCCCCTACATCGTTAAACTTAAAGATTGCAGTGGCAACAATGTCGGCAGGTGTAGACGTGTTTTTATAATACAACCCTACCGCAGAGTCCTTGCTCAATTCAATTTTTTCGGCACGCAGCTTGTCCTTGGCCTTCTGATCGGCATTAAAGATTTCTGTAAAATCCAGAGGAACAAAGCCCTTGGCAGCAGAAATAAGGAACTCGTTGTTTTCCCACGGATCGGAGCTTGTCTTAAATGCGGCACCAAGTCCAGGCGCAGTTTTTACACCTTCATCAAGGGTAATATCACGAACCGGCATAAAGAACGAGAACGATCCCTTCTTTTTCATGTACTTCCATGGAGAATAGTTTCCGTTCGTAATCTGTATGTCCTCGGTCTGAGGCTGTGGGTAAGGAATTTCATTATGCGAATAAGAAATGAGTGCTTCGGTGAAAGATATGTCGTTCAGATTTATGTATCTGATTTCGGAATACTTGTATCTGTTGGAGGCATAATACAGGTGGCAGTTGTACATGGCTCCCGAGCTGCAGCCGCCGTAAAAGTCTCCGGTTGTAATAATTGAACGAACCGGCACGGAATTTTCATCAAAGAAAAGCCAGCCTGTGCGCACAAAGGACGGATAATTCTGGAGCACATAATCGTACAAAAGGCAGAAGCTTTTTTCGCGTGTATTTCTTTTGCCGGAAACTTCGGCATAGTCTGCAAAACGCAGGTTACGTATTTCCAGGGTTTCTACAAGAAAGCTGTCTATGCTGCGGCCGTTGGAAATTGTGTACAAATCTTCGGTATTGGGGTTTCCGTTTTCCGGAGCAATATCCGAAATCATTATGAGCCATTCTTTTCCCTGATGAACAAGGCAGGCAAAATAGTTTTTTCCCAAAGGTGCAAAAGAAGCAGGGTTACAGGCTTTGCCAAACTGACGTGAATAAACAAGACGGCTGGTAGAATTATCAAAACCAAGCAGGGCATTCATTTCGTGCGATTCGTAAATCTTTAAGCAGGAACCGCCCTGGCGAGTGTCGTTTCCGATAATTCCATAATGTCCGTCCTGCAGGATAACCACAGAAGCGTCGCGCATTGCATAGGATTCGGAAAGGAATTTTCTCTGCTTAAGGTCGAATATGCGCACGGCATCTTTTTCAAACTTTTCTCGCTCCCCGCCTTTGATGTACGAAACCACAAGAAAGCGACCGCACGGAGAAACTGTAAGATTGGTTATTCCCTTGGCAAGAAAAAGCAGCTGCTTAAAGTTTTCATATTCGTAGGAGCCCGAAATATCTACTTCTTCCTTAAGGTCGTCATACCAGACAAGGCCGTAATTTGTACTGACTATGAATTTATAATTTGAATCGTAGTCAATTTTCATCATGGCCTTGCTGCCGTCCTGGTCAGGTTCGGGAAGCTTATCGGGCACAGGAATTGCTTGTATAAATTCCTGCCATGCATCGTTCATGTCCTGGCCATAAACCTTAAGGAATATTTTTTTGTCCAGATGAAAGAATTGTAATTTACCGCATTCCTGCCAGTATTCACCAAATTTTTCAAAGCCCCATTTCTGCTGGATGTAGGCATAAAAAGCAGCGGCGGCAATATAGTCGGTTTTGTTTCCGGGGTAAATATCGTAGGCACCGGTTGTCTGCAGGATGGAAGGAAACTTTCCTTCTACCTTGGCCTGCATCAAAGACTGAATGTTCCAGTTATCGTAAAGAATTCCTTCGCGTGCATTTTCATCAGTGGAATAAACGGCGCCTTCCAAAAAAGAATAAGGCATATTAAAAAGCGCAGCCGGCTGAAACGAATCTCCAAGAAAATGCCTTGCCACAAAATCCATTGCCTTGGTGCGCACCGACTGACTTACCGCTCTGTTAACCTCGTGTGAAAATAAATCAATTAAACCGTTGTCATAAAAGCTGGAGCCCGGCCTGTCCACCGCATCAAACACAACAATTCTGTTATAAGGAGAAGCCGTATATTTTACCGAAAGAGTATCCGAGTCCGGGGAAATTACAACTGTTGTCCTAAAGTCATAATTGCAGCAAAAAACTTCTTTTGCCTTGGTATAAATGGAATCGGCCAAAGTTGAAAGCTCAACCGCTGTCTGCTTAGATTCTTCGGGAAACAGAAAATCAAAATACTGAGTAGAAATGACGTTTACAGTACGCGGCTTTACCATTTGACCACAATAAAGCCACGTACATAAGAAAAATAAAAGCAGGCAGTTTAATGCTTTTTTCATTTTTTGCAGAACAGATCCATTACGCGGCGGAAAATTCCAAGCCCTTCATTGATTTCTTTATCCGTAATATTCAACGGAGGAAGGAATCTTACGACATCGGTTCCTGCAGTTGTTACACAAAGGCCTTCTTCCAGACACTTCTTTTTAATGTCTGCAGGATTTACAGATGAATCTATCTGAATACCAATCATAAGTCCGCGACCTCTGATTTCCTTTACAATAGGAAGATTCCAGCTGCTTATTGCACCACGGATATAATCTCCGGCGTGATTAACACGTGCAAGAAAATCAGGATCACTTACAGTCTGTGCAACTACACAACCTGCGGCACAAGCCAGAGGGTTACCTGCAAAGGTCGACTGATGATCTCCTGCAACAAAAACATTGGCTGCCTTGCCGCGGAAAAGACAGGCTCCCATAGGGATACCGCCTGCAATACCTTTGGCCAAAGTTACAACCTCCGGTTCAAAACCAAGAGCATCACTTGCAAGGAAGGTTCCGGTTCTGCCTATTCCGGTCTGAACCTCGTCTGCCATTACAATTGCACCAGCCTCGCGGGCCGCCTTGGCAGCAGCATTAATCCAGTCTTTATCCAGAAGGTTTACTCCGCCTTCTCCCTGAATGCACTCTACAAAAAGAGCTGCAGTTGTATCATCAAAAGCATCTTTAAGGTCGTCGTAATTATTTGCGCGGATTGTCTTAAAGCCTGCAGGGTATGGAGCAAAGCATTCTGGATGGAAAACATCCTGGCCTGTAGCAGTAAGAGTTGCAAGTGTTCTTCCGTGGAAAGAGCTTTTAAGGGTTACAATTGTATTTCTTTTTGCTCCACCATTTAAGTAACCGTATTTGCGTGCAAGCTTGATTGCGGCTTCGTTTGCTTCGGCTCCGGAATTTCCAAAATAGCCTTTTTCAAAACCTGTGATTGTAAGCAGGGCATCTGCAAAATCAAGACCTGTATCGCTTAAAAAATAATTTGAGATATGGAGCTGACGTTTAGCCTGACGCGAGATGGCGGTCACCAGAGGTTTATAAGCGTGACCAAGGCAGTTTACACCAATACCAGACAAAAAGTCGATGTACTTTTTACCATTAACATCCCAGAGAGTAGAGCTTTTGCCCTTCTGGAATACAACATCAAAGCTTCCGTAATTGTTAAGAATTTTCTTTTCCATATCTATTACCTCTAGCTGTGATTATGACATTTTTTAAGGGGAAATGCAAATCCCCTTATTCACTGGCCTGCATCCACTGCTCGGTAACTTCTTCTATCTTTGCTGCAACTTCTTCTATTTCGCGCTGAACAGCCTTGGCCTTTTCTCCGTTTGAATATACGGCAGGATCTGCAAGACGGTTTTCCAGCTCAGATTTTTTCTGCTCAAGCTCGGCAAGCTGTTTTTCCAGATTTGCAAGAGTCTTTTCTTTTTTACGTCGTTCTGATTCAAGCCGCTTTTGCTCTTCCCAGGAGAGAGTGACCGTGGTCCCCGGGCTTGATGTGGTCCCTGAGGCACTCGAAGGGCCCACGCTCTTTCCTTCAAATGCCGCATTCTTTTCCAGCTGCTCAAGATAATAGGTGTAATCGCCGGGGTAATATCTGGCAGGGCCGTTGCCAAGGCTCAGGACACGATTTGCAAGCTGCTCTATAAAACCGCGGTCGTGGCTTACAAAAACTACAGTGCCGCCAAAATCGCGCAGGGCATTTAAAAGCACATCCTTAGAATGAAGGTCCAGATGGTTTGTTGGTTCATCAAGTACAAGAAGGTTTACAGGACTGAGCAAAAGCTTAAGCAGTGCAATTCTGGATTTTTCTCCACCGCTAAGTACATCAAGACTCTTAAATACATCATCTCCACGGAACAAAAAGGCACCGAGCATATCACGAAGCTTTGGAATAAGATCTAAAGGTGCAACGCTTTCCATGTACTCAAGGATTGTAACATTGCCCTTTATGGTTTCGGCGTTATCCTGACTAAAGTAACCGATTTTAACCCCTGCTCCGGGAATCATCTCGCCGCTAAAGGCTGTGTCCTGCCCCGCAATTATTCTGAGCAAGGTAGATTTTCCCGCACCATTTTTTCCGGCTACAACAAGACGCTGTCCGTTTTCCAGAGTAAGATCCAGATTGTCCAGAACATTGTGAGCACCGTCGTAGGATTTGCATATGCCGTTGAGTCTGAGTACAAGTCTGCCCGCATGAGGAGCCGGCGGAAAAGTAAAATGTATTTTTTTAAGCGATTCAGGAATTTCTATGCGGACCATTTTGTCCAGCTTTTTCTGATACTCCTGAGCCTGAGCTGCCTTGGTTGCCTTGTAGCCGAACCTTGTAATAAAATCCTGCAGCTTGGTTATTTCTTGCTGCTGCTGTTCATAGGCGGCAATAAGAGTTTTAAGCTCAGTCTCGCGTACTTTTTCGTAATGAGTATAGTTACCCGGATAGCGTTTAAGTTCGCCGTTAAAAAGCTCGTATACTTCGTTTATGGTTACGTCCAGGAAATAGCGGTCGTGACTAACAAGCAAAAAACCGCCCTTGTAATTTATAAGGAAAGATTCCAGCCAGGAGCGTGCCTCCAGGTCCAGATAGTTTGTAGGTTCGTCCAGAAGCAGAATATCAGGCCCCTGCATAAGTGCTTTGGCAAGTGCAATTCTCATCTGCCAACCGCCGCTGAATTCTTCTGTATTGCGGTCAAAATCTGAACGGCTGAACCCAAGACCAATAAGAACGGATTCTGCTACAGACTGCCTGCGATACCAGCCGCTGTCTTCCAGCTTTTGAATAAGCTCTGCCTGCTGCTGGGCAAGCACTGCACTATTAGAAGGATTTTTTTCCAGCTGAGTTCCCAGATCATCAATTCTTTTTTGTAATTCGTAACCGTATTCAAAGGCCTTGTCGGCTTCTTCAAGCAAAGTACATCCGTGGTGTGTAAGTCCCGACTGCGGAAGGTATGCTATGCGGCTTTCTTTTTGAACTGCGCGTTCTCCACTATCCGGGTTAATAAGTCCTGCAAGCACCTTGATAAGAGTAGACTTTCCCGAACCGTTTGCTCCTGTAAGCGCAACCTTGGAACCGGTACGCAGATTAATGGTAACATTTTTGAGAATATCGCGGTCGCCAAAAGCAAGAGAAACCTGTGAAAACTGAACAAAAGCCATGAAAAAAAACTCCGCGGATTATTATTTCTTAAAGTAAAGGATAAGAGGACTTGAGCTTCTTGAAGTTACAAGAATTCCATTGAATACTGCATCTGTAGCATCCTCTAATCGCAATCCGTCTGATTCCAGCTTGAACAGGAAGTTAACTTCTTCCGAAGTACCTTCAAACTTAAAGGTAAGCACGCCATCATAAGCAGTAAGCTGGCTGCTAACGGCATACTTAACGCTGCAGGTTCCCGCATTCTTAGCACCCGCACTGATGATAGAAGGAACCAACAGCTTAAAGCCTGTCCATCTGAAGGTTCCGTCGGAATTGAGCGTAAGGTTACCGTAGTTAGAACTTGAAAGGCTTCCGGTCTTTGAAACAACCATATCATAGGTGTCGGTTCGTCGTTTCTTTTCCTGTGCAACAATAGAGTTGATATCTTCGCTTATTGTAACAAGGTTAAGCTCCTGCGGCTTTCCGCTTTCATCAGTATAACGCACAACAATGAACGAAGATTTTTTGTAAACAATAACAATAGGAATATCATTAAGTGTATACTGGAATTCATCAGTCTTAGAATAGCCGGTGTAATCCCAGCTCTGGTGAATACCGCTCATATTAAGAGAAACCTTATTGTTTACTGTATCAATAGTAAAATTATATGAAGAATGAAGCTTTGAAATATCAATGTTTCCGCTGGAAATCATAGAAGTAAAACTGTCAGGATACCATGGCTTATCAAGAATAGAAGGATAGTAATTGTCTTCCTCCTCTTCTATTTCTACCTTCTGGCCGCCGGTCTGTTCACCCACAGCATCAGTTTCGTAAATATTCAGGTTATAAGAAAAGCACCAGCCCTGTGTACCGTCATGAGTAAGAATACGGAACCAGTCACCTTCAAGAGGAACTCCTCCGGTCATAGGTGCCTGACCTTTTCCCTTGTACAAAAGCTTAATCACTTCTCCCTTGCGCAGACGATAAACCTGTTTTGCAGTATTAACCGGTTCTGCACGGCAAGGAAGTCCGTCAAGCTTTACCGAAGCATAAGAAGAAGCAAATTCCTTATATTTTTCGGCAACAGAATTAATCTTTGATTTTTTTACAGGCTCTGTAAGCTGCCACAAAGGAATTTCTATCTTGCGCAGCTCCTTTGTATTTCCATCTTCGCCGGGAATACCAGCAACATAAACATGCGAAATATTAGAACGGATGTATACCGGAAGCTTAGTTCCGCTTGGAATTGAATATTCTGGAACATTCCATAAAAGCACGCTGTATCCCATTACCTTATCTTTACAGGAAACAAAAAGAGACAGACAGGCAGTAATAAAAAGTACGATACAAAATCTAAAACAAAGCTTTTTCATGATTACTCACTATAGCAGAATTCAAACAAAATGTCATTGCACTAGATTACTCATTATTGTAGAATCAAGACATTATTTTTTAAGGAGAGTACCCTATGGCTCAAAAAACCAGATCCAGGATTAATGCCGTACGCAACAATTTTTATGCTCTGCGTCTCGTCTGCAAAATGTGTCCGCGCGTTGTTGTGCACATGGCAATGCTCAAAGCCCTGTATTATTTTGGCTGGCTTTTTTACAGTGCCTTCTTTATGCGCTATGTAATTAACGCCCTGCAGGCAGGAGAAACCTTCCAGGCCATAATGATTTTTATTGGAATTACAGTTGCAGTTTTTGCATCCATGTCGCTTTACAACAGCTATTATATGGGCTATGTCAAACCCGTTGCCGATGCCGAAATAAACAAAAAACTGTACCAGAAGCTCTTTAAAAAATCACGCAACGTTGAGCTTGAATGCTTTGAAAATTCCGACTTTTATGACAAATATACTCTGGCAATGAAAAACGCCGATACCCGCCTGACCGAAACCGTAGATATGTTCTTTGGACTTGTCTTTGGTTTTATTGCGAGCATCTGTGCCTTTGTTTTTATGTTCCAGGTAGACAGGCTTTCGGTTGCATTCATTCTGCTGCCAATTATAGGAAACTTTTACTTCCGTATTTTGAACAGCCGCATAGATTATCAGCGCAACAAGGAAATGGCTCCTCACAACCGACGCATAGATTATATAAACCGCATCATGTACCTTAAAGATTATGCCAAGGAAATCCGCCTTACAAACATCTTTAATCTGCTCAAGCGCCAGTACACCGATGCCATCACGGGAGTTGCCGACGTAACCAAAAAGTTTGTTTTCAAATCTGCGTTTTTACACTGGTTCTACGTTATGTTTACCTTTACCTTTATTTTTGAAGGCCTTTTGATTTACGGAGCATACCGCACCCTTGTAAGCCAGACAATGTCTCTGCCGCAGCTTGCCGTACTTACCAGCATGATGGTCAGCACCACCTGGATTTTAATCGGCTTTACCGACAGCGTTACCGCAAGCTTTAAGAACGGACTTTTTGTAGATTACCTCAGAACCTTCCTTGAATACGAAGAAAAAATTCCGGAAAACTATGACGGAGCTGATCCAGGAACACAGATTGATTCAATTGAATTCCGTAACGTAAGCTTTGCCTACAAGGACGTGCAGGTTCTTACAAACCTTAACATGAAATTTGACAGCGGAAAAACCTACGCCCTGGTTGGTCATAACGGAGCGGGAAAATCTACGCTTATAAAACTGCTTCTCCGCTTTTATGATCCGACCGAGGGAGAAATTTTATTGAACGGCCGCAATATAAAGGAATATAACCTGCAGAAATACCGCGCGCTTTTTGCTACGGCTTTTCAGGACAACAGAATGTTTTCCATGAGCGTAAAAGATAACGTAATTCTTGGGGAAGAAATTCCGGCCGACCAGCAGGAACAGATTGTTACCGACGCACTCAAGCTCAGCGGAGTATATGACAAGGTTATGAGTCTGCCTGAAGGTATAAACACAACATTGACCCGCGAGTTTGATGATAACGGTGCTGTACTTTCGGGAGGCGAGTTCCAGAAGATTGTTGTTTCCCGTGCTTTTGCAAGGCAGTGTCCTATAAAGGTTTTTGATGAACCATCCAGCGCTCTGGACCCTATTGCCGAATACAAGCTTTTTGACAATATCCTTAAAGCCTGCCGCCAGAATACTCTGCTGTTTATTTCGCACAGACTTTCTTCGGTTCAGAATGCAGACCATGTATTCCTTTTGGAAAACGGTCAGGTGCGCGAAGAAGGAACTCACCGCGAGCTTATGAAACGCAAGGGCTTGTACGCAGACATGTATCAAAAACAGGCAGAAAATTATCTTGCCGACAAAACCAAGCAGAAGGAGGGAATCTGGGCATGAAAAACAAGAAAGCAAAATCAGGTGCTGCAAAAAGCACAGTCTTAAAAAATCAGTTGTTTCTGTGGAAGCTTTGTTTCAAAACCTGTCCCGGTTATATGATTTACCACCTTTACGATGCATTCCGCTATCAGGGTGTAATCTTTCTGGAGCACGTACTTGGTATCCGCTATGTTTTGCGATGTGCAGAATTTCACGAGCCGTTTACAAAGGCACTTTTTTATATCGGACTCATCCTCATTCTTAATATCCTTCAGATTATTCCGGACGGATTTTTTATCTACGGCTGGCAGTTTAAATACAAGCCTAAACTCTACCGTGCACTCAAGGAGCAGATGTTCCAGAAGGCTTCGGAAATAGACCTTTACTGCTATGATAATCCGGCTTATTACAATGATTTTGTATTGAGCGTTTCGGAATCAGAAGCCGCAATTGACCGTTTTCTTGAACTGCTCAACATGGCGGTTCAGGCAATTACAGTTTTGTTTACCACCGGTGTGTTCTATCTTATGACAGATCCTGCAGGTATCATCTTTGTATTTGTTTCTTTCATCCTGCGCTTTGTAGTTTCTAAAAAACTGAACAAGGTTAATTATTCAAACCGTGTTGCAGTAAATCCTCATATGCGCAAGCGTGATTATGTAAGCCGTGTTTTCTACCTCAAGGATTTTGCCAAGGAGCTTCGTCTTCATCCAAATGCAGGTACACAACTTGAACAAGAATTTGCCCAGGCAGACGATAACATCATCAAGGAGCATAAAAAGGTCGGCGCCAAGCGTGTATGGTTCCAGTTCCTCAAGGACTATGGTGTAGGAGACTTTTTGATTGACGGACTTTACATAACCTACCTTGTTTATAAGGCCGCAGTACTTCACACAGTAAACTACAGTGATGCAGTAATTCTCTTTAACCGTACAGGAAGCCTTAGAGGAAGCATGAGCCGTTTTGCAGACCTTGGACCAAAGGCTCACGAAAACAGCATGTTTATAGATAAGATCCGTTCGTTCCTTGCCTATGAGCCGCGCCTGAAGAATGACGAAGGAGATGCTGTTCCACAGGGTAACGGTGAGCTTTCACTTGAGCATGTTTCGTTCAAGTATTCCGAAGAAGGCAGAAACGTTCTGGAAGATATTTCGCTTAAGGTAAAGCCTGGTGAACACATCGCCATTGTAGGCTATAACGGAGCTGGAAAAACAACACTGATTAAGCTTCTTATGAGGCTTTATGATCCTAGCAGCGGAACTATAAGTTTTCATGGTAAGAATGTAAGCACCCTGTGCCCGCGTGAATATCACAAAAGAATTGGTGTAGTTTTCCAGGATTACCAGATGTTTGGTGCAAACCTTGCAGAAAATGTTGTTATGGATAACATGACGCAGGAGCAGGAAAAGGAATATGCTCCCAAGATTACTTCTGCATTGCAGCAGGCAGGTTTTGGAGAAAAACTTGCAAAACTCAAGGATGGGCTTTTTACCCAGGTTACCACCGAGTTTGATAAAGAAGGCGTTGATTTTTCAGGAGGCGAAAGCCAGAAGGTTGCAATTTCGCGCGCTTTTTATAAGAGTGCCGACATACTTATTATGGATGAACCTTCCAGCGCCCTGGATCCGATTGCGGAATACGAGCTTAACAAGGCAATGCAGACTGCGGCTAAGGGAAAGACGGTGTTTTATATTTCGCACAGACTTTCTACTACGCGCGATGCAGACCGTATAATTATGCTTGAACGCGGAAAGATTATCGAAGAAGGCACCCACGCCCAGCTTTTGCGCCGCAAAGGCAAGTATGCCGAAATGTGGAATGCGCAGGCCGGAAAGTATAATTAATTGTTAATTAGTTTAAATAGGTGAATTTTCCGATTGAATTATAAGTTAAATACAGTAAAATAAATATATATTAGCCTTATAACAGGCTTACTCAGGAGAATAAGATTATGATTCAAAGAAGACCATTAGTAAATGATTTGTACACTGCAGACCCTTCTGCACATGTGTTTAATGATAAAATTTACATTTATCCTTCTCACGACGAGGATATTGACGTAGAAAACAACGACAACGGCGATCAGTATGACATGAAAGACTATCATGTATACGAAATGAAGGATGAAAATACTCTTCCACGTGACTGCGGCTGTGTTTTTACCATTAATGATGTTAAATGGGCAAGCAAGCAGCTCTGGGCACCGGATTGTGTAGAACGCAACGGAAAATACTATTTCTTCTTCCCTGCCCGCGACAAAAACAACATGTTCCGCGTAGGAGTTGCACTCGGCGACAAGCCTGAAGGTCCATTCAAGCCGGAAGATAACTACATTCAGGGAACCTACAGTATTGACCCATGCTGTTTCCCGGATACAGACGGCAAATATTACCTTACATTCGGTGGACTTTGGGGCGGACAGCTTGATCAGTACCGCAACAACACCTGGAGCGCAGACAACAAGGAACCACGCGAAGAAGAAGCCTGCACACCAAAAATTGCCCTTATGAAGGACAACATGACAGAGCTTGCAGAAGCTCCACGCGACCTTGTAATTCTTGATGAAAACGGAAAGCCATTACTTGGTAAAGACGAAGACCGCCGCTACTTTGAAGACCCATGGCTCTTTAAGAAAGGCGACACCTACTACTTTACATATTCAACAGGAACAACACACTTCCTCTGCTATGCAACAAGCAAGAATGTTTACGGTCCATATACTTACGGTGGAAAAATTCTTACACCAGTACTCGGCTGGACAACACACCACTCAATCCTTGAATATCACGGCAAATGGTACCTTTTCTACCATGACTGCGAACGCTCAAACGGTGTAAACCAGAAACGCAACGTAAAGTTCCGCGAACTCACATTCAATCCGGATGGTTCAATCAAGACCATGGACGGAATGGAGTGGTAAAATAAAAACTACTGCAAAATCCTGTCATAAATAAACCGGCCGGGCCCATCGTGGTTGTTGTCATAATCGGTAACAAAATCGGCTATGTTTTTTATGGCAGGTAACCCGTTGCACATTGCAACCCCATAACCTGTCATCCGTATAAGACTTTCATCGTTCATACTATCCCCAAAGCCCATAGTTTTTTCAATTGGAATTTTAAGTTCGTTTGCAAGATAAGTAACAGCTTCTCCCTTTCCGCAGTCCGGGGGAAGCAGCTCAAGAAAGTATGGCTTGCTGGTAAAAATTACTGCACGTTGTTTAAAATCTTTACGTAAGATGTCCTGAAGCTCAAGCAGCTGTTCAGGCTCGCCCGGAATAAGCATTTTTGTAAAACCCTGCCGGATAAAATTTTCGTAGTCAGGAACAGTAACGCCGTTGAGTCCGCAAAGGTCAACATCAAGCCTGGTCCATTTTGTAGCTTCGCGGTAGTAAATTGTGTCCGGTGTGTAAACTTCGGAACGCAGTCCTGCTGCTTCTGCCAGCTGGTTGGCCCGCACCAGAATCTGAGGTTCAACCTTGCGGCAAAAAATATTCTGCCTTTTGTGCAAATCAAAAATACTGCAGCCGTTTATTGCAATCAAAAACCGCCCTGCCTCAAGCCCCGCAATCTGCAGCCTCCTGACAAAAGGAAGAATTGCATTCTCCGCGCGCCCCGAACAAAGCACAACATAAATCCCCCGACGGGCACATTCCCTCAGCGCCTCCACATTAAGATCCGTAATCTGACGGTCATCGTTGAGAAGAGTATCATCAAGGTCCAGGGCTATAAGTTTTACATCAAGAGTGTTCATTGGGGGTATTGTATAGGAATTTGAGGAAAAATACAATTGGCTATTTTACAACATTTTGGCTATATTTTATTGACTACTTAATTATTCTATATTATCATTGAATCTGGCACACGCAGCTAATGGCGGTCTTGCCTCCTGAATTCGACTGTCCGAAAGGATAGATTTCTTATTTAAGGAGGCAGCTATGAGTCTGTATGAATTTTTGGATTTGCTGTTTACAGCTATTCAACTTTTTGTAGACATTATTCAGCGCCTTCTCCGTAGACGGAAAAAGACAAAGAATAAAAAATAGCCCGCCAAGTGTTCGCACCACTGTAGGCGGGCTTGGTCCGTAAGGACTAACCAACTATAGAGGCAAGACGCAAAACTGCGTAGTGCCTTTCTTTTTAAATAATAGCACACCTTGCCTGGTATGGCAAGGTGTTTGTTATGGCTACTCGCCTAATGCTTTACCAAACTCGAGGTTGGTTCCAAGGTAACCTACTACAGGATTACCTGAGCCGTCGAAGTCGAGGCAGACAGACTGGAACTTTGCATCACCACCCTGTGGTGGAGTAAGAGCTGGAATAGTCATGTATTCCCATTTACCTGTTGTATAGTTATTACTATCTACTCCTGCTGTTGCGTTTCCAACGGTTGAATCTGCCAGAGCAAGTTTAATTGCATCTCTACCACCAGTTTCGGTTGAATTATAATATGCTATTACAGGTTTATTATAATATGGTGAATCTGTATGACTAGTATCAACTTTTATCTGTGTCCAGTTTCCAATTGCATAAGCCTGATCAACAGTCATTTCCACAGGAGTTGCACTATAACTAGAAAGATAGATATATTTCAAGTCACTATCATTTGCATCAAAAGCAGCAATATGAAGGCCTCCGGAACTATCAACATCCATTGATACATACATACCTACATACAAACTAGATATTGACACTGGATCACTCCAACCAACGGCAGTATTTGGAGAAGAACCGTCTACTGTATTTGTTGAATAACGGAGTTTCAGACAACTATCATTATTGCTATACCATACAATTACAGCATGCTCTTTTGAGATACCCATTGCATAGTATTTTGAACCATCAGTAGTTACAGAAGTTCGACCCGTTGTATAATCATCACTTACCTCTGTATTTTCAGTCATATTGATTTTTTGTGCATATGTTGTATTAGAACTATCTTTACCCTGGCTATCCAGCGCAGTACCTGTTACATCTTTTCCTAACTGGAAATTCCTGAAGAAAATATTACCTGTCCCGTCATCATAATATGCCATGAATACTGTTCCCGTTCCAGTTTTAGAGTTTCCAGTAAAAATTAATTTTGGATATTGATAACGTCCAAGTAACAAATCTCCATCATAATTCATACTGTCAATAGTAATCGCATTATTTCCAGTTGAATAAGCCCTATTTCCATTGTAATCAGTATATGCGGTTCTACCACCCCAGCCCATTCCTGTCATACTAGCAGAATATTGAGGTTGTCCCCAACTGGTACCTGTTTGATAAGTTCCAGTAGCTACTTCTGCATATCGATCATAATATAATGACATGGCTTCGCCATCGTAATTGTACAAAGTTGCTTGTATATAGCGTCCATCCGCATCTCTTGCCATTGCCATCTGATCGGTTGCCAATTGTTTTACCAAATACTCTGTATATACTTCAGCAGCAGTAGAACCATTAAACTCCGCTCTTTGAGCATGAGCTAAAGAAGCACGATGCGTTCCTGCTCCTGTACCAGCAGCAGTTCCTGCATTAGCTGAGAATGAACATCCACTATTGTTTACATAACCAAATACAGGGTTATTACCATTCATAATCATAACCGGATAATATCCATTCTTAACTCCCGTATCCTTCATATCAAATATTCTAAGATACCTGTCATCCGTCAACTGTACGTTCTTTGTTGTGTAATAATCCGGTTCGCGGTTATAGGCATTTGAATAATCAGTTACCTGGGCAGTTGTATTTGAAAGCTGTACTCCGCTTGCATTCTTTGCAGTACCGTAAGCGTCGTTTTTGTTGATGTTGTTCAAGCTTCGTACGCCATTGGTGAATACTTCAAGGTAACCGCTCTTTCCTATTACGTTGCTTATGCTTACGCTTGTGTAAGGACTTGCAGCAGCCGCTTTTCTGTTTGCTTTTGTTCCACTTTCGTTTGTAACAGTAAGTTTTGAAACATCTGCAGAACTAACCACCCTTATATCATTTGCACCAGGATCCAAGTTGAAACCGTTGATTGTGATAAAGTCGTCTGCATAAGTTGAGGCATCTGTATCTTTAGCACTCATAATGCTGTACTTACCGCTTGCAGAACGGATGTTATTGTCCTTTAATCCACTCTTTGTGCGGTTAGAGGTTTTAATTCCGGTAATATACGGAACAATATCAACAGTATAATTATCTGCACTTTGCTGATTTGGTTTGTCATCTGTTATTGTCAGATTAATAAGCTGGTCATTTGCACAACGAGCGCTTGTATTTACCTTGGTTGTATCTGCAATTACAGTCCACTTTACTGAATGACCGGTTTGTGTCGGGCCATCATCATCTGTAATAGAGATTTCGAGGGTTCCTGTTGTATTATTATTTGTCCAGGTCTTTGTATCAGAATGATAAGTTGCCGTTACAGATTTATTTGCAAAAGTAAGGACGATAAGACGAAGTCTTGTTTCATCAAAAGCAGTTCCTTCAATCTTAATCTTACCAGAAACCTTAGGCTGATTATCATATTCACCGTCATCTGCTGTAAAGCTGGCAGGTAAATCTTTAGGTAATTCTATGTGACCTTCCAGATCTGCAACAGAAGAAACGTTTGCTTTAGAACTGTAAACTGAGTTCTTTGAAAGACCTTCCCAATAGAATGGAGTAATTTCTCCAGTAGGCTTTGTATCATCTACAAGGTCCTGCTTAAAGGTTGCGTTCAAAACAGACCACTGAGATGTTGAACCTGGTGTACAGCCTTCTGTAGAATCCCAGAAACTGAAGCGGTAAACATTGGCATAGGTATAATTGTTCTTTAATTCTCCAGTGCCCTTATTTATTGTTGTAAGATTATCTGCTGTATCTGTGGTAAGTATAATAGCACCAATCTTATTATTTGTCTGACTTGCAGAAAGTTCAGCCTGTGAGCCGCCTGTTGTTGTAAGAATATTTGCATCACCTGTAGACAGAGCCTTTATTGTAGCTGTACCAGTCAAGGTACCAGTTGCAGCAGCAGTAAGTCCTTCAGCATTTTCGCCCGTGCTCTTAGAGTAATTATAGTAAATTGTTCCTGTACCACCTACAAATTCCGGAATTACAACAAGGTCTTTCTTGGCTGTCCAGTAGTTTGTATCATCAATCTTGGCATCAAGATTCCAGATACTCTTTCCGGCAGTAGTATTTCCTCCGGTTTCTGTCGGATTAGCATAGAATGTCATAAATTCTTTATCAAGCGCATACTTATCGTCGGCATTCAAGTCTGTACCAAACATTACACTTGTAATACGAGGAGGATTATTGCTTACCATTGTTGTTGTATAACCGTGATTAGAGTTACCGGCTTTATCAAATACAACACAGTGAACTTCTATCGGGCCATCTGGTATATGCTTAGAATCAATTCCTGCATCCCAGATATAACTTGTTCCGGACTTAGAATATGATTCTACCATTCTGTCATCGTCATCATTCTTTATAGTTCCGTCATCATTTAAACTTTCGCCACTGTTATCAATTACCATTGCATAGATAAACTCTGCTGTTTTGTATGAAGTATCACAACCTGGTGTAAAGGTAATGATTCCATTCGTAGAATCAACTGTATCAATTTTACGATATACATCACCAATCTTTACAAGGCCACCTACTCTTATATTAGCGTTGTTCTTTAAAGAGTTGGAAGCTGCAGTAAGATTATTACTTCGTGTTAAACCAGTAAGATACAAAGCCGGTAAACCTTCTGGATTTATATACACACTACCATTTGTCTGGGAAGAAACAAGGTCTGTTCTGTTAGCCTGATTATTTGGACCATGCACTTCCATTGGATTATAGACTCTATCAGAATCAGTATTTGAAGTTTTGTTTCGTTTATAATAGAATGCAAGTCTTTCATAACCACTGCCTTCTTCTGTAACTTTTCCGGCAAGAGTAAATGAACCGTTTGAATTCTGAATATATTCTTCTGCAGTAAGTTCCGTACCATTTGCACCATATTCATTCTTAAAGAGCTTTATTTCTTCATGACTCGGATTACCAACAGTTTTTGTATCAGCAAACTGAGGCGCTGTACTGTCCAGGTTTATAACAGCTACAAAGTTTTGTGCCTGAGCTTGTCCTGATGTGTTATCAACAGCTGTAATTGTAACTTTCCATTGAGAACCAGATGCCAATGTAACTGGAATTGCAAAGCAGCAGCGTTTCTGACTATTTTCAAGATAAGAAATAAGAGTGTCATTAGTATTATTACCATCATTTGTATAAGACAGAGTCTTTGAGCCTGATACAGATACAATGCTTATTGTTGTTGTGGCAGCAACATCTACTTCGCCTGTAAGATACCAGTTTGTCTCACTTCCCTTAATAAACATATCAGATGCATAGTCCATTTCTCCAGAAGAAGTTGCTCCAGACAAAGTTGCCGATGTTGGTGCTGTTGCATATTTCTTCAATTTCATGTTAGAGAAGTTTGGAATTGCATTATTTACCTTTATATTTAATACATCAGACCAGGCACTTACCAGATAATCTGCTTCATTTTTGTCTGAATCTTTTTCTACAGAAATTGCACGAACCTTAATAACAGTATTTGTTGCAAGACCTGAAATGCTTAAAGTCTTATACCAGCTCTTTGTACCGTTAGTTAGAATACCTGTCTGGTTTGTAGTATTTGGAATAGAAACTATATCAGAAGCGGCAAATGGAGTTCCTGTAATTCCACTGCCATTTTCATAAGTGCCGTCTCCATTCATATCAAACTGGAGGTATACTGCAGAAATACCATCATCATCATTTGCCATACCGGAAATGTTGATAGTACCACCCATTGTTACATTACCTTCTGTACCATGTGTTGGATAAGTAATCTGTACTGTAGGGCGGTCTGCATTTGGATTATAACGAATTGAATTATTTGTTACATAATCAACATTACCTACTGAGTCTGTAAGACGGAACCAGACTGGAATATCATATAATCCACTACCATCGGTTGTTGCTGTTGGTTTTATTGTTTCGTAATTCGCATAATCTTGGCTTACAGCATAAGTACCTGCATTATAACCCATCGTGCTTCCAAGGTTTTCAAATTCGATTTCCCAAGAAGTAGAACCCTTTGTGGTTGGTGAAAGCCAGCCAGTTGTTATAGCAGATGCAGCACCCTGTGACTGTGCATAGGTTGGAATAAAATACTCTACACCATATGCAGTTACATTACCATTATCGTCTGTTTTATAAAGAATACCGGAACCATTTTCATTATCACTTACACTACCGCGGAAGTTTACAACTCCACTTACTGCTTCGGTCTTTGCAGGCTTTACATTAGAGATTGAGTCTGGACCCTTATTATCAACAATTATACTGCGGCTTATATACCCCTTATTTCCTACTGCATCCTCTACTGTTACCTTGAATTCAACCTGTTCAGTTGTATCCATTACAAGTGGCCCAAGATAATATGTATATGTTCCAGCTTCATCGCCGGTTCCCGCAACTTCACGGATTTTGCCCTTATACAGATTATCGTTTTTATAACTTATGCTGATTGGAGAACTAGACGGAACAGCATTATTATTGCTGCCTTCCAAAGCCTTCATTCCTGTACTTTCTTCTACGACAACCTTTGCATAAAGCACATTGTAATCTGCACCAAAGGCTATGTTACTGTCTGTAGACCAAGATATAGTTGTATCTGCTGCAATTGTTGCAATTGCTGTTGATGTATTCTTTGGCGCACGATAAAGATACAGATAAGTTGGTGTCGGAGGATTTGTATCATACTTAAAGGTTATTCCGGCAGAGTCTCCATTAACAGCTGTATTTGAACCTGAATACTTTAAGTACGGCTGATTAAGGGAATTACTTCCCATTGTAGTAAAGATTCTATCCTGAGCGTCTGCTACTGCAAGATACCAGGTTGTTTCACCATCATCTTCATCAGACTCTTCTGACCATGAGCCACCGGCTACTGCAATCTCTTTCCATCCGTTTGCATTTGTAAGAGTTGGTGCAACTGTAGGAGCGGCATCCTTCTCCATCTGTGACCAGTACCACATTTTCTGTACAGTACCATCATCATCTGTTACTGAACCGTATACATTCTTTGTCTTGAGTGTAGTTTCTGCTGTTGTTGTTTTCTTAACAATTTGTGAAAGAGTAATTACCGGTCTATCTGTATCCTGATTTACAGCAAGAGTATGATCTGTTGAATATCCGGTGTTGCCCAGAACATCGTTGAAAGAAACTCTTATGATTGTATTTGCATTATCTGTAAAGTCTCTGGTATTAACTGTAAAATTCCAGCTGCCATCCTGCTGCTTTACCGGAGTAAGTGAAAGATTTGTCCAGTTTGAACCGTTCTTCTTGTAAATTACAGGAGCTGTTTCGGCAATGCCGGATCCGGTTCCATCGCTTGCTGTAACAGAAACAGTTATATTGCCGTTTACGGTTGCGCCAGAAGCTGGAGATTTAATTGTAACTGTAGGACCTGCTGTATCAATCATTACATTGGCAACAGGGTAAGTTTCTGAGTTACCGGCTCCCGCATTATCGATTACCTTAAGGGAAACACTTGCACTATTACCGGAAGTAATACCTGCAAATGCATCCTTATTCAATTCAACAGCCCACAAAGCTGTATTGTTTGAAAGAGCCGTTCCATTAAATACAGTTGCACCAGTTACATTTGCTGTTCCTTCAGTTGTGAGGGTAAGATAACCGACAAGTTTTCTTGTAGCTGTATCTTCCTTATCATACAGATAAGTTTTCTTTTCATTTTTATTATATACACCAAAAAGCTCTGTACCATTTATCTTTACACCGGCTTCTCTTATTCCGGCAGCAGCATCATTTGCAAGGCCATATACCTTGAAAGTATTTGAAGCTTCTGTGTTGCTGGTATTAAAGAAAAGTGTCGGTGCATAAATCTTATCATTAGGAACTGTTGGAGGAACCTGGTCTACATTAATCTTATAGTCATTTTTGATTCCAATTCCCGGAATATTAACACTTTCCAATGCAGCATTTCCTACCTTATCTTCAAGTACAAAAACAAGATAGTTTTCGCCGCTGGAAAGACCGGAAATTGTTGTTAAGAAATTATATTCAACATCATCAATGTAATATTTTTTACCGTCAAAGTTTGTTCCACCCCAATCAACTACAGTTGAACCGTTTGTATGGGTATAGAAAACACGTTTTTTTACTGGAGCAATAAGAGAGAAATAGCCGTCTGCCTGAGTTTCGTAGGTTTTATCTCCATCCTTAAGGAATTTCTGAGCAAGGTTGTTCGATGAAGTCGGTTCCTGTTTAAATACTTTGTAATAAACAAGATTTACACCACTGCCTTCATCTTCAAAGAAACCGCGGAACTTTATTGTTTCAGCATTGCCATAAGTTCCTTCTGCATACTTTCCACCTACATCTATATCAAGATTATCATTCCACAAATCATCTTCTGGTCCAATGTCATCATTATCATTGTTACCAATACGGAATATTATATCCTTGTTTTTTGCATCCAGTTTATGAATACCAGTTGGAGCTGTTGTATCAACTTTTACAGTAATTTCAGGGTATTCTGTTTTATTACCAGCCTTATCTGTTACAGAAACCTGTACTGTTTTTTGTGTTCCATCTGTTGTACCGGTATTAATATCAAAGCTCCATCCTGCAGAGGTTACTTTTGGCATTGCATTTCCGTCAACCTTACACTCAACTTCATTAATACCATTATTATCTTTTGCAATTCCGGAAAGGGTGAACTTTGTACCTACAGTCGGGCTTACATAATAAACACCTTCTGTAGAATTGTAATACAAGCCTTTTCCTGTCTGAGAAGCAAAGTTTACATTTTCAAAAGTTGGAGCAACATTATCTACAACAATAGTTTTGCTTACAGTTTCTGTTCTGCCGGCTTTATCTGTTGCTGTAATTGTAAAATTATATGTACCGTCCCTTAATTTTCCTGCAGCTGTCGGATCAAATTCGAGTGTCTTTGTCCAGGTAACATTTTTGTTGTTATCTGAAGAAGATAAGGTTACACCCTGTCCCGAAACATCAGAAGAGAAGGAAGCTGAATTTGTTCCGTCTGAATATTCAACCTTTACAGATTTAATTCCATATGTATCTGAAGCGGTACCTGTAAGACTAAGAGTGCCCTTTTTATAATAATCTTTTACACTGTCTGCAAAGCTTACAGAAGGCTTGGTCTGATCTATATAGAAATGTACCTGCTTAATATTATTGCCAGAAGTTTCTTTTCCGGCCTTATCTTTTGCCTTTACGTGAATGTAATATTCACCTTCGTATTTTGTATCTGTGGCAGTACCGGAAGTTCCTGTTCCAAGTTTTTGCGCAAAGCTCCAGCTGCCACCGGAAGTTTTTGGAACTGTAGTCCAGGCGCTGTTACCTGCAGCTGGTGCAGTAGAAGAATTGGTAATTGCATAGCTGTATTCTGCAACACCCGAAGTTCCTGAGTCCTGTACGGTTCCTTCAAAGCTGTATGAAGAGCCGGAAAGTTTATCATCTGCAGAAGGAGATGTAATTGTTACGGTTGGTGCTGCCAGGTCAATTTTTGCGATAAATTCTTTTTGAGAAGTTTTTGCCGTAGAACATGTATCATAAACTACTACACGATATGCATAGCTTCCGGTCGCAAGCTCATGAGTTTCGACAGAAGAAGGTTTTCTTGGAAGATTATCTACCTGCCAGGCCTTTGATTTGCCAGAAGCTGTTATTGTTTCTATAAGTTTTTCTCCACCAGAATCTTTGTTCTGGTAAATTTCTATCTTTGCGAGATTATTATTATCTGTAGCTGTACCCTTTAATGAGAATTTCTTACCTGCGTCAAATTCTGTTCCTGTAGAAGCCCAGGTAGTTCCGCTGTCCTGGCTGTAAGAAATGTCTGACAATACAGGAGCACCTGTATCATAAACAAAATTTTGAGTTTTCCATTCACCAATATTTCCAACATTATCAACGGCACGAACTTTGAATACGTTAGCACCTTCTGTAAGGTTTAATTCATTAAAGCGTGCAACATAGCTCCAGTCTTCTGTACCAGAAGCTTCGTGAATATCTGCAGCAGCAGGGGAAGCTTTAAATGCTACATCTATACGTGCAATTCCAGAGCCACTAGACGTGTCACTGGCGGTACCTTTAAAGGTTACAGAAGCATTTTCTGTAGCCTGTGTTGTCGGAGCGCTGGAAGTTATAGTTGCAGTTGGACGAGTATTATCAAGTGTATAATTAAATGGAGTTTCTTTAGAACTACCAAAATCATCGTAAACATAATAAGTAATTGTACCTGTTCCGGAAGCAGTAGGAGTAAAGGTATCGGTAACAATTCCAATATTAGCAATATTTTCTGAAACAGTTGTTGTAGTTGATCCTACCTTACGTGTAACTTTAAACGGAGGAGTTCCAGCCTTGATGTTTATACTTACAGAATAAGCTGTTTTCTTAAAGGCTGGATCCAGAGAACCGGCTGCATTAGTTGTAACGTAAGAAGGTGTTGCCGAAATCTGAACTTCCGGCTCATCGGTTCTAATCTGTACATAAAATTCTTCAGAAGCAGAAGAAGTTGTAAGCTGATCAGATGTTCCAAAGTTTTTATCATATGCTTCTATTTTGATTCTATACGAACCGCTTATTTGTGGAAGCGAATATGCAATAATAGTAGAAGCAGAATTACTTGTAAGATTTGCATATACCGGTGCTATGTAACGACTGTTGTCTACCTCAAATACTTCTGTTCCATCTTGACTATTAGCCCAGGCAGAAATCTTAATACCAGAAGAAGTAGAGCTCTTTTTTATCATAAGTCCGTCATCATCACTAACTTTAATAGCGATAGAAGAACCCTTTAAGAAAAGATTTGAACCCTGTGTATCTTCGTTACCATTCTTTATACTCTGAATATTTTCACGCAGTTGTGCATAAGTAAGATTCTTTGTAAAACTGCCGTCATTTGATTCAATTACAGGCTTATCGGTATTCTGGTCAACTACATATTCGTATGGAAATGTACCAATATTGCCGGCATCATCCTTTGCAGTTATAACAAGCTTCATTTTAGTTGTAGAAGTTGTTGTTCCGTTTATTTCAGTTGTATCAATTGCAAAATTAAAATCAGAGGTATTTTCGTTTTCGAGAGTTGTAACGTCTGCCCATGTTGATCCGGCATATTTCTGAACCTTACAGGTAATCAGGGAATTGTCTACGCCAGACTTTGTATCATAAACAGAACCGGTAACTGTTATCTTGCCGTTTACATAAATATTTGAATCACCATCTTTTGTAACTACCGGAGTTATGTCATAATTGCGCACTTCAGGAGGGTTTACATCATAGATTACTTCCCTTGACTCTCTGGTAATTCTACCCTGCTCTGCTTCTACTTCGATTACATATGTCTTGGTAACATCCTGATCAAATTTATCATGTCCGATTGTATAGCTGAAGTTGTAACCGTTATTTTCTGAACCCTGTCCGTTGTACAAATTACCTACAGAAGCATTTCCATTATCACTTATAATAAGGTAAGGTGCTTTTTCTGAATCGAGTGTAAGATTTTTCCAGATTACGCTGGAATCATGCTTGTAAATATAAAGCTTTGCATGTCCGTTTTCTGCTTTTACTGTACCTTCAATAGTAAAGTCAGCACCTTTTGCACAGGTATTTGAATAACCTGAAGGTTCATCAATGCTTAATTCAGGTGCAGAGCCATTTGAAGTAAATTTAAATCCATATTGATTGCTATCAGGTGTAATTGCGTTGCCTTTATCATCTGCACCTTCTACACCTACAATTACTGTTTTTCCAAAATCAAGTTTTTTAGCGTTATTATCCTTGTCTACAAAGCCGGCCTTAGAAATTTTTGAAGTAAACTTGTATGAAGTACCGCTCTTCTGGTAAGAAGAATCTATAGGATAAAGCTTGGCAGCTTCGTCTGTGCTTATCGGTTCACCGTTATCATCACAAGGCAAAAGATATACCCTTAAGCCTGTTGAATTGATGGAAATTGCATCAAGACCTGTCTTTACTTCTATAATCATTTCCGAATCATTCATTAATTCGTTTGTAGAATCTGTAGAAACAAAGTCAGTACCATCGAGCTTTAACGGATCACGTCCAAGAATAGAGAAACTAGGATTGTTGTAAGGGTTAATTGTAAAAAGACCCTTGCTTATTTCTTTTTGTCCGAGAATCTGTTTTACATTTGAAACATCCTGTGCTGAACGGGATGAATCTTTAAGCAGATAGGTTCCGCTGAACATTTGATATACATCTGTAATTTTATAAGAATCAAGAACCAGGGTAGCAATATCTTCGTATAAATAATAAATATCTGTTGCATTACCAAGGTTTTGATCCTGCTGAGACTGGGAACTTCCATCTGCCGGATATCTGCGGGCACTATCATAGGCCTTAATCTTACAATAAAGCTGTTTTGTAAAGTTGGTCTTTGTTGTAGAACCGAAAATCTTTGAATAATCGTTTTCTACCCCTTCCTTAAAAATTGCAACATCGGTGTTTATTGAATTAGGAACATTATTAAGCTTGATTGTATGAATAGGAACTGTACTGCTGACAGAAGGATCAAAAATATAAACTTCCATCAAATCAATATTGTTATCATCAGCAGCCATACCTTCGAAAGTAAGCTTTTGTCCGTAAGAATCTATATCTCTAGGGTCAGAAAGCTCGCTTGAAGAAGGTCTCTGCAAAACAATAACCGGAGCAGTATTATCAATAGTGAATGTTGTATTCTGGGTTGTAATACGACCGGCACCATCTTTTACAGAAACTGTGGCCTGATAAGTTCCATCAGGTATGAGTTTGACACCTTTATCAGAAAGGGCATTTACAGGGAGTGACCAGCGGCCGGCACCTTTTTCGGTGGCATCAGCATTGAGGGTGAAGGAGGTTATGCTGATATTCTTGCCTTTTCCATCCGGGCGCGAAAGGACTGCACTTACGGCAGAAATACTACCATCATCACTATAGGTACCGCTAAGTACAAAATTATCGCGGATTACCGAGTCTACAGGCGGATTGGTAATAGTAACGCTAGGAGGCTGTGTATCTACAGCTCCACCAAGTCCTACTTCACAAGAGAAAAAGAAAACTACTGCGGCAATTGCAAGAATGCCTGGTAAAATAACCTTAAAATTCCACTTACATGTTTTCATATAACACCCCCAAGGCAAAAAAATGCCTTTCCTCATCTATCATTTATCGACAAATGCAGAGTTTTTCTTGAATAAGTACAATTTTAATTACATTTTTAATGATTTTTATAGAAGAAACTTTTATAAAAGTTGAACGTTACAAGAAAAAGGGCTCCGGCAGCATACACAAATATGTAGTCTCCCAAAGCCCTCTATAGAATATAAGACAAAATTTGCAAAAAAGCAAATAAATTTTCTATAATATTGTGTTATTTAAATAGGTAAACCTAAAAATTGCTTTCGCAATTTTTTTAACGGTTTGCTATAGAACACCGGCCGCCAGCGGCCTTACACACCAAAAATATCAAAATATCCGGCAATAAATACTACCAGGATGATGAGTGGAGCGATCCACTTAAGGTAGAACTGGATAGCCTTGCCTTTAGGGAACTTAAGACCCTGTCCGGCATCTGCTTCGGCAATAAAGCCGTCCCAACCCCAGCCCTTCTTGTGCATACAGAAGCAGAGGAACAGGAGGGAACCGATTGGAAGCAGGTTCTGGCTTACGATAAAGTCTTCAAGAGCATCGATGGAACCGATGTGGGCACCAAAGTGTACTCCAGACCATACGTTCATACCAAGAGCAGCAGGAATAGAAAGTACGAGGATTGCTACAAAGTTGATGATTACAGACTTTGTGCGGCTCCAGCCATACTTGTCCATTGGATATGCTACGATATTTTCGAATACGGCAATAACTGTAGAAAGAGCGGCAAAAGACATGAACAGGAAGAAGAATGATCCTACAACACGTCCTGCAACAGGTCCCATAGAATTGAATACGTTTGGCAATGAAACAAAGGCAAGTCCTGGACCGGCACTTGGTTCTACACCAAAGGCTGCACATGCAGGGAAAATAATAAGTCCGGCTGCAATTGCAACAAAGGTATCAAGACCAATTACGCGCAAAGCTTCACCGTTGAGTGAGTTTTCCTTACCAATGTAAGAACCAAAGATTTCCATAGAACCAATACCGAGTGACAGTGTAAAGAATGCCTGTCCCATTGCGGCATAGATTGTATCCCAAAGTCCGTGTCCGCCTTCTCCGTTTCCGGCTACAAGGGCCTTAAAGTCAGGCTTAAGGTAGAATTTATAACCTGCACCTGCACCCGGAATAAAGGCTACGTAAATAACAAGACCAATCATAATGATGAACAAAGCAGACATCATTACTTTTGTGATGTTTTCTACACCCTTCTGAAGTCCAAGGAAACATGCTCCAAAACCAATTACAATTACAACGAGCATCCACATGATAAGACCTTTAGGGTCTCCTACAGTTGCACCAAAAGCAGCACCAATCTGGTCTGCACTCATGTGAACAAACTGTCCGCTGATCATCTGGAAGAAGTATTTTAAGAACCATCCGCTTACTACTGTATAGAACATCATGAGAAGGTAGTTACCTGCAATTGCAAAGCCACCATACCAGTGCCATTTTGTTCCTTCCGGTTCGAGTTCCTGAAAAGCCTTTGCTACACCCTTCTGTGAAGCACGTCCAACTGAAAACTCACAAACCATTACCGGCAGACCAAGAATTACAAGGAATACCAGATAAATCAAAACAAAGGCTGCTCCACCGTATTTACCTGTGATGTAAGGGAAGCGCCATACGTTACCCAAGCCGATTGCACAACCAGCAGAAAGCAGCAAAAATCCAAGTCTGCTGCCGAGTGTTTCTCTCTGTTTTTGATCACTCATTTTTAATCTCCTGAGGGGTATAACCCCTGTTTTTTTAATATAAATACCATTTTATAGCGAAATGTATGTTATGGCAAGTTTTATACGAGCTTGTGTTGTTTCAGTTGCTTTTTTGATAAAATACTTTACAATATATAGGATATGATAAAAACGTTTTAATATTTTATACTGAGGATTTGTATGGCAAAGAAAGAATTAGATCGTTTCGAGGAAAATCCACGTAAAAACGTTTCCCTCAAATTTAAACTCACCGCAATGATGATTGGTGCTGTTATACTTAGTATTCTTGCTACCGCATATACGGCACTTAAAATTTCGAATGATGAACTTATCCAGAACATGGAAAATGATATTGATAACACAGCAAAGGGTGCAGAATTTATTATCACTGACTGGCTGGACAATCTGGACCGTTATTCGGATATGCTTTCTAACGAACCTTCTACACGCAATTTCTTTCTCAAGGCAGATGCTGCAGATGACGCCAATCGCACAGACGATACCACAGGAAGCGCTCTTTCCGCCCGTGAAATTCAAAATATTTTTTCAGAAGCCGATTTTGGCGACATAGATGCTGATGATCTTAATGATTTTCTTGGTCAGATGGCAGAACGCGCAGGTCTGGATCTTTTGTGTTTTATTGATGATTACGGTCTTTGTTTCGGCGGTTACGGGATTCTAAGCGGCACAGTTATTAAGGATTCATTTGTTAAAGAAGCCTTAAACGGAGACACAAGTTATGCTTACCAGGGATTTGGAAACCTTATTTACGGAATTCTTTCTGCCGCACCTGTAAAAAGAGGCCGCGAAGTTCTTGGTTGTATTGTAAGCGGTTACGAGCTTGCTGATAATGTTGAAGATTCCTATACACATGTAATTCAGGAAAATTATGGTGTTGAATGTACTGTATTCAAGGGCAAGGTCCGTGCCGCGACGACACTTGGCGATAATCTGGTAGGGACAGTGCTCAATAATGAAGCAATTGTTCAGGATGTTCTTTACGACGGAATTAAATACAAGGGCTTTAATACAATCAACGGCATTACCTACTATTCAAACTACACTCCGGTGGAAAGCAAAGACGGAACTATTACCGGTATGATTTTTATTGCCAAACCAATGAGTGTAATTGAATCTGTAAGAAGAAGAACACTTTTTGCAATTGCACCTATAGCTGTAATTATTCTTATTGCTCTTGCTGCAGGCTGCTTCCTGTTTGTACGCTGGATAATGAGACGCATTCACGAAGTTTCTGACTTTCTTGGAGACCTTGCTGGCGGCGACGCAGATCTTTCCAAGCGTTGTGCCCTGTATATCCGTGATGAAATTGGTACCCTTATCATAAACTTTGATGCCTTTATGGATAAGCTTCAGGATATTGTAAGAAACCTTAAGGAATCTAAGGCCGAGCTTGGAGAAAGCGGTGACAACCTTACAGCAAGTACTCAGGATACTGCCAGCTCTATTACTCAGATTATTGCTACAATCGGCAGTATGCATTCTCAGATAAATACCCAGAGCCGCAGTGTAAATGCTACAAGCGATACCATTAAATATGTTTCCGGTGCCATTACCGACCTGGACAACCTTATCGAAGACCAGAGTGCAAGCGTAACCCAAGCTTCTGCCGCAGTAGAAGAGATGATTGGAAACATCAATTCTGTAAAGCATTCCGTAGAAATGATGTCTACTTCTTTCAAAACTCTTGCTAACAGTGCCGAAACCGGTATTGCAAAACAGAATATTGTAAACGACCAGATTAAACAGATAGAAGGTCAGTCCGAAATGCTTCAGGAAGCCAACGCTGCCATTTCTGCAATTGCAGAACAGACAAACCTGCTTGCCATGAACGCTGCAATCGAAGCTGCACACGCCGGAGAAGCAGGAAAGGGCTTTGCAGTTGTTGCTGATGAAATCCGTAAGCTTTCTGAAACCTCTTCTGAACAATCTAATAAGATTGGTGAACAGCTTACCAATATCCAGAATTCCATTCTTACGGTTGCAAACTCATCTACAGATGCAAGCCAGGCCTTTTCTCATGTTACAGGCCTGTTGAAAAATACAGATGAGCTTGTTGTTCATATTCATTCTGCAATGGAAGAACAGGGCGAAGGATCTAAGCAGATTCTTGAAGCCCTTACCAACCTTAACAGTTCTACTGTAGAAGTTCGTAATTCTTCTCGCGAAATGGAGTCACGTAACCAGCAGATTGTTCAGGATATGACACGCCTTAACGAAATAAGCGACATGCTTAACACCAACATGGATGAAATGTCTGCCGGTGCACGCAAAATCAACGAAACAGGTGCAACTCTCGGTGAAATTTCTAACCAGGTTAAGGGTTCCATCGACAAGATTGGTAATCAGGTAGACTTGTTTAAAGTGTAACGTCCGGTAAAGCAAAAGTATTTTATCTATAAGAGCTTATACTCTACTTACGGAGGCTAATTATGAAAAAACTCATAAAGAAACTTATTACTACAGGACTTTTATTGTGCATGACTGCAGGAACAGCTGTTTTTGCATCAGGCCTTGAAAACAAAAATGCCATTGGTATGTACATTCTTGGCGGAGAACGAGGCATTGGCGGTATTCAGTATGAACGACGCTTTAACGACCTCTTAAGCCTTAAAACCGGTGTTTTTGCAATGTATCACGACAATACCAGTTACTTTACAGATCAGGATGCAGAATTTAACCTTATTCTTGAACCTGATTTTACCCTTTACGAGACAGACTGGAACGACAAGGTAGCTTCAAGACTTTTTGCCTTTGCTCTTGCAGGCTATGATTTTCAGATGGATACAGAAGCTGTATGGGACGAAGACCATAACCACAAGCTTGGCGAAGAAACCAAAATGATTCATTCTGCGGTTGCAGCGGCAGGCTTTGGCTTTGACTTTATTTTCTTTGGTCACCTTTCGGTCCCTATCCAGTTTGGCTTTATGGGAATTATAAATAATGATAGTCCAAACGTAGGCTTTTGCGGCGGTGTAGCGCTAAGATACGGCTGGTAAAAAAATGGCGGGTACTTTTAAGGAGTGCCCGCCATTTTTTTATTTCTTATTCTTTATTTCTTGTAGATTCGTTTAACCTTTTTGGTTGTTGTCATTTCCAGAGGAGCAGCCAGGATTGTTACCTTGCTTATCTTCTGGTAAGGAAGCAGTTCCTTATTTACAGTATCAACAATAGCAGTTACTTCCTTGAAAATCTTATTAGAATCTTCCGGTTTAGTTCGTACTGCACCAATACGTGTAAGCATTGCGTCTGCAGGATAAACCAGTGCTTCGATTTCTTCTCCGGCACTCTGTCCTTCCGGAATATAACCCTGAATTGTAATCTGTTCAATTTCATCATACAACTGGAAGGCGTTTTCTATTTCTTCCGGATATACGTTCTTTCCACCGGCAGTTACAATCATGTTCTTGGCACGACCGGAAAGCATTACATAACCTTCGTTGTCTATCCAGCCAAGGTCACCTGTCTTAAACCAGCCGTCAGGAGTAAACACTGCAGCAGTTTCTTCAGGCATATTGTAATAGCCCTTCATAATCATAGGACCTTTTACACAAAGCTCACCTATTCCGTTTTCGTCTGCATCAATAACTTTGAATTCTACATCGCGGAGGTTTTTACCAACACTCTGAATTTTAAATGCATATACAGGGTTGAGCGCAATGATTGGAGAAGTTTCTGTAAGTCCGTAACCCTGAACAAAGTCTATACCAAGCTCGTTGTAAGCCTTGAATACACTTGGAGCCAAAGGACCACCACCACAAATTGCAATACGCAGAGTGTAGATATTAGCCTTTTGCAAAACAGCCTTGAACAATACCTTTCCAGGATTGCATTTTGTAAGCTTTTTGATTGCATAAGAAAGGCCCATAAGGAACTTGATAATTCCGAATACAAAGGCACCCTTTTCTTTGATACCCTTCATAATACCTGCAAGCAGCTTGTTGAACAAAAGTGGAACTCCCAAAAGCATTGTGATTTTTCCTTCGCGGAGTTCTTTCATCATGCGGCTTACAGCCATTGTCTTACCAAATACAATTTCTGCACCAACGCTTATTGCTTCTATAAATACGGCAGTCATTGTATATGCGTGATGAATAGGAAGCAGAGCATAGAAAACATCTGTTGAATAGATGTTCATGTTTGTCTGTGCAAGATATGTATCGCTTACAAGGTTTTTGTGTGTAAGCATTACACCCTTTGGAGTTCCTGTGGTTCCGCTTGTAAAAAGAATTGCAGCGATATCATCTTCCTTTGGATAGGTAACTTCTGTTTTTTTGTCAGTAGAAAGATTGTATACATATCGGTCTTCATGCTCAGGAGCAAGTGAATAAACCTGATACTTTGCTTTTTTCTGAATAAAATAATCGTATTTTTCGGCATCAACAAAGAAGAATTTTGGTTCAGCAGTATTAAGAAGGTTTTCAGTTTCTTCATTGTGTAGACCATAATCGATTGGAACAATAGTGGCACCGGCATAAAAAGCAGCCAGGTAAACAACAGTCCATTCCGGAGAGTTCTTTCCGGAAACAGCAACACGATCCTGATATTTAACACCGTTTGCGGCAAGCCATGCTGCAAGCTGCAGGATTTTTTCTTTTGCCTGGGTATAGTTAAGGGTTCTGCGTGAACCTCCAGGGCCGTCAAAATCTGTAAAACAGTTGTTGTTTGGATAACGTTTAACGGTAAGGTCAAACATTTCTTTCATGGTCGGCCAGGAGCCTGTAAAATCTTTTCCCCGATATTCTTCGAGCCAGGCCGTCGGGTCGGTCTGTTTCATGTTGATAGATGCCATACACCTTCCTAGTTTTTGTTATAGAGTTAATTACTTCTATTATGACACTATTTCAAAATATGTCAAGGATGATTTTAGACAAGATTTATACTTTTCACTATAATAAACGCATGATCTGGATTCCACTGGTCCTGCTCTACGGGTTATTAAAGGGCGGACGCGAAATTGCCAAGAAAAAGGCCATGACAAAAAACTCCGTGATGGAGGTTTTATTTGTCTATACGCTCATGTCATTTGTTTTTGTTCTGCCTCAGGCCGGGCAGGCAGGCGGCATGGAAACCAGATTCTTCTTTTATATTGCGCTTAAATCCTTTGTAATGTTTCTGGCCTGGCTCTTTGGGTTTTATTCCCTCAAAAAAATGCCGGTAAGTCTTTATGGGGTTTTGAGTCTTTCCCGTGTTGTTTTTGCAACCTTGTCCGGTGTAATTTTTCTGCACGAAGCCTTAAGCGTATTCCAGATGACAGGACTTATCATTGTATGTGCAGGACTTTTGCTTTTGCGGGTTCCGGGTAAAAAACAGGAAGCCCAAGCAACAACAGAAACTGCCCTCGCCGAGCCTGAACCGGTAAAAACCATATACATCATAATGGCCTTTGCCTCGTGCATATTCAACACCATAAGCGGTTTTATGGACAAGGTTTTGATGAAGGATGTAACAAGCTCGCAGCTGCAGTTCTGGTACATGCTTTTTTTGGTAATCTATTATTCCATTTTTATGCTTGTAAGGCGCGAAAAGATAAGTGCTTCCGTGTTGAAAAACGGCTGGATCTGGGCGCTTGCAATTATGTTTGTAATAGGAGACAAGGCACTTTTTATTGCCAACGGAATGCCTCAAAGCCGCATAACCATAATGACTCTCATCAAACAAAGCAGCTGTCTGGTTACAATCATAGGCGGACGCATCTTCTTTAAGGAAGAGCGCATTCTTTACCGCCTGATGTGTGCATTAATTATACTTGGTGGCATTGCCTTGAGCTTACTTTCCCTGTGAAAAAGCCCTTTCTTCAAACTCCTCTATAGGCAGAGGCTTGGCAAAATAAAAGCCCTGAATAAGATCGCAGTGCTGGTCGGCAAGGAAATCTACCTGCTCGCGGGTTTCTATACCTTCGGCAACAATCTGCATGCCAAGCTTTTTTGCAAGCTTGATTGTATCGCAGACGATAAGGTCGGCGCGCTTTTTGTCTTCTATATCCCGGAAGAACTGTGCATCCAGCTTGATAATATCCAGAGGCAGCTCCTTGAGGGAATTGAGAGAAGAATAACCTGCTCCAAAGTCGTCCATAGAAACCTTAAAGCCGTATTCCTTGAGCTTTTTAACTGTGCTCAAAAGAATCTGCTTGTCGTCAAAGAACGCGCTTTCTGTAAGCTCAAGCTCAATATATTCGTGTGGAACCTTGTATTCATCTACAATAGAGCAGATGTGTTCGGCAAGGTCTTCGCGGCTAAAGTGTGCCCGGGAAACATTTACAGAAATTGGGACGAGCTTTTTGCCCTGCTCGAGCCAGGCAGCCTGAAGCTTTGAAACTTCGCTCAGCATAAAATCGTCAAGCTTTACGATAAAGCCGTTTTTTTCAAAAATAGGAATAAACTTGCCCGGAGAAACAAAGCCGTATTCCGGATGAATCCAGCGCACCAGTGCTTCTGCGGCCGAAAGCTGTTCTTTTTTTGTAGAATATTTTGGCTGAAGATAAACTTTAAATTCATTGTTTTCCAGAGCCTTGTCCATGTCGTCTTCTACACGGCGCTCCCAGATCTGTTCTTCGCGCAAAGATTCGTCATACCACAAAACTGATTCATTCTTATTTTCCTGACGCGAGATGGCAGAACCGGCATTTGTAATTTTTTCCAGAATTGAATCTGACCGTGAATTAATGCGGCACGCCCCTACCGTAAAGAAAAGATGCTGATCCGGGCGGCAGTCGTTCAGGGCGCGGGTAATTGCCTGCATTCTTATATTCAAAAGATCTTCGTTATCAAAATGCAGCAAAAGTACAAAGTCCGATTTTTCCAGGTGGGCAATAAGCTCCTTGCGTTTTTTTGTCATCTGCAAGAGGAGCTTGTAAAAATCTTCCATAAGATTTTCGCCTTCTTTAATTCCGTATGCGGTAAGGTAATGGCGGTATTTTTCCATGCGCAGATAAACCATAACCTTTTTGTCGTTACGCTTGCGGATCATGCGGGCAGCTTTTTTTAAGAAGTATTCCTTGTTGTTTCCGCCGGTCATAGAATCTGTATAAATGATTTTCTGTATTCTTCTTATGTTTACAATTGCAACAATTATCTTGTAGTTTTCATAAACTGCAATAAATGCAAAACACAAAAGGAAGATAAGAATCATAAATAAATGGCGTGATGAATCTATCTGGGTCTGCCCTACCTTCTTTTTAATGGCGACATTTACCTGTGGTACATCAGTTTTGTATAAAATCCACATTGTATTAGCGCCTATGGATGTAGTAGCCCATTTGAACATTTTTTTATGTGTAAGTCTTGCATCGTTGCCGGAGCTGAAAAACAATCTGAAAAAATTCTTAAGCGATTCATCATCTTCATCGGAATCCAGAAGATTGTAAAAAGGAGGAGTTACATGAATCAGATCATCATCAAAGTCTTTTTCCAGATAAGTAATGTCTTCTTCCCTCTCTGAATCTATAAAGCGTTCCATAAAAAATACACCGTTTTCGTCAAAGTTATTTTTAGAAAAACCATGCAGGAATGTATCGTCCAGAGGGTCGCCGTAGGATTCCAGAATATTCTGATTATTATCTATAAGGCATACGCCGCCAATATGTTCGTTGTTATATTTGACGATGTTCTGAATCTGTTCTTTGTTGTTATCTGCAAGTTTGTTTTGTGATGAATCCCAGCCGCGCGAAACTTCATTAACTATACGGCTGCAGGTTTTGGGAGAGCTTGAAACAAGCTTCTGCTGGTCTGATTTTAAATCTATGATAAGAACAAAAGCAACAATAAAAACAATTGCCGCTTCTACAATAAAAACTTCAATAATCTGCGGCCACAAGGACTGTTTTCTCAGCCGCCTGATTTTTCTCTCTTTTCTAGTACTCATTTTTTGCCAACCATTTTTTAGAAAACTATATGTTAATTATCAAATGGATTGGTAAAATTGTCAATCAGATAGATTTTTTTTGTTTTTTGGGGTATGAATAATTATGAGCGTAAACCAAAGCGAACTTGCTGACTGGCTTAAAAAACTGTATCCGGAATTTTCCGGCTGTCATATCGAATGCCATAAATCCATAGACTCAACAAATACTTACGCAAAAAATCTGCTTGCTGCGGCAGGCGATGTGACTCAATACAACCATGCAATCATTACGGCAGATACTCAGACTGCAGGTCGCGGACGAATTGGAAGGACCTTTGTTTCTCCGGCGGATACGGGGGTGTATGTTTCGCTTGTGGTAACTCCCAAAGGAGGCATAACCAATCCTGCTTTAATTACAGCATGGACAGCGGTTGCAGTCTGCAGGGCTATAAAAAATGTTTACGGTACAGACGTCAAAATAAAATGGATAAATGATTTATATGTAAACAACGACGGTGAATTAAAAAAATGCGCAGGCATACTTACCGAAGGAGTTACCGACTGCAATACCGGACTTGTAAACTCTGCCGTAATCGGAATAGGAATAAACATTAAGCCTTCGGCACAGATTCAAAACAGCGATGCCAAAGCTATTGCAGGTTACCTTTCCGGCGCACCAGATACCACAGACACACTTGTTTCTCAGGCGCGCTTTGTTGCAGAAATTGCGGGACAGGTATTCCATGTTCTTGAGGAGCCTGCCGCCAAAGTAATCAAAGAATATAAAAGCAGGCTGTTTTTGCTCGGACAGACTCTTACAGTTCATCCGCTTATCGGAGATGACAAAACTGCCTATACGGCCACTGCAATAGATATTGATGAAAATGCGGGATTAATTGTAAGGCTACCCGACGGCACCACAAAAATACTCAGCTCCGGAGAAGTTACCTTACATCACTGCTTTGAATAAAATTCTTCCAGACGCGGGCGGGCTGCAATGTAATACTGTTCCAGCTGCTTGTCAAAATGCTTTCCAAAGCTTTGGATCATAATTGAATCTGCCTTTTCAAAACTCATTGCTTCTTTATAAACACGTTTACTTACAAGGGCATCGTATACATCGGCAACAGCCATAATGCGTGCTTCCAGCGGAATAGCATCTCCCTTAAGCCCTTCGGGGTAGCCTGAGCCATCCCAGCGTTCGTGATGATAGTGGGCAACATTTTCTGCAAGCTTATGAAAATCAAAATCATCAGTTGTCTTTAAAATTTCGTGAACTATGCGGGCACCTTCTGCAGCATGTGTCTTCATCTTTTCATATTCTTCGTCGGTAAATCGGCCTGGCTTACGGAGCACTGCATCATCTACGGCAATTTTTCCAAGGTCATGCATTGGTGCGGCCTTTATAAGATTGTGACAGAATTCCGGAGTAAGCTGAAGAATACCTTCTGTCTGCTCAGAATTCTGGCGGGCCTTTTTGTTAATTTCTTCCAGAAGAATTTTTACAACCTCGCTGGTACGTCTGATGTGACCGCCTGTAGAATTGTCGCGGCTTTCTACCATGGTTGCCATGCCCATAATAAGGTTGTCATGCATCTGGACAATATGTTCTGTCTTCTGAGAAACCTCGTCCCTTAGCTTGTCATTAAATTTGTTGAGCAGCGAAATATACTTCTGGTCTTTTGTATCATCCTGAATGTAAAGGATATAACCGCGGTTTGTGCGTCCGTCAAAAAGTTTGTTTATATCAACCTGGAAAATCTGATCCTTATAATTTTTAAAGAAGGTATGCTTAGCTTCGTTTTTGGAATATTCCTTAAGCTTTGTAATGATTTCGTCATTCAAGTCTTTGCTTCTAATGGCAGAATCATCTACCCTGAGTGTAGAAAGTGAAGGGAAAACTTCGCGGGCAATTTTGTTACTTCCAAGATAATGATAGGTATCATCAAAAGAAACAAAGCCTGTTTTTCCGTTAAGGGCAATGGCATCAATAACAGTATCCGTAATATCGTAGAGCATGATGCGGCGGACAATTACAAGCAGAATTATCTGGCAGACAATAAAGGCAAGCGGAACCAGATCTACAACAAAATCCAAAAGCTTTCCGCCAAAGAATAAAACTACACAGATTATTTCGCAGGTAAGCAGATGCCTTAAAATATGCTTGGAAACATCCTTCTTTTTTTTGATTGTGTAAAATGTAATGGCAATCATAATGCCCATATAAATTACTATGAGCACATAATAAAGGGTATGAAAAAGTCCATAGGTTTTATGTAAAATCAGTTGATTGTTTACAATCTCTGCCGTAATGTCCTTGTAAAAAATGTCCTGATTGCCAATGGTAAGGACCAGCAGATAGCTTGTCATTGTAAATGCAAAAAACAAAAGCCTTAAAACTTTTTTGATGTTAAGATTGCACAATGCAATAATTGAATACATTAAAAACAGATTTGCAAAGCAGCCGCCGATGTAAGAAATTTTAATTCCCAGTATGGCCTCGCCTGTTGATGTGGCATTTGAAAGTAAATAGTAGCCCAGATTTGAAACCGGAACAATAATGAAAATACAGGTTATAAAAACCGGAAAGCGTTTGCGCCAGATAACAGCGTACAGGGTACTTAAAAAGAGAGAAAAGAATAATATAAAATCATAATAAAAGTTCAAAGTTAAAATCCTTTCTTAAACAGTATATCACAAATCCTGTCGAACTTGAACAGCACGGGCGGTATTATAGGCCTGCTTCATTCCGACAGAAAAGAACACCGGCAGCAAGACCATATACATCTTTATGGAATTTCTGCCTCCTCTTGCAAACCAGGCGCGTTTTGTCTGATTCCAGTTTTTGCTTACCAGAGGAATAAAACATACGACAAGAGCAACAAGGTGCGAAACCTTTGGCTCAGGGCGCAGATGAAAAAGACGTCTTACTGCAAGCTCTATCTGTTCAAGGCCATGACGCAGCTGGAGAGAAGTAGAAGTCCGGAACAAAAGCGAAGCCATAAGGAACATGCACGTAAGCCTCAAAAGAACTACCAGGGTGTCTGTATCAAGCGTGGCGGTAAAAACCTTTACTACAGTCAGCATTACGGCATATACAAAAATGATTTTAAGGTCAGAGAAAATTTCGCGCAGGGAAAAACCGGCTATAAAATCACAGGCAAAAAGAAGGACTGTCATTGCGGCGGCAAAATAAAAGTGAAGCTTAAAAACCAGAATACAGAAAACCGGCAGCAGCAGTATTTTTGCAAGGGCCGGGCATTTGTGAAAAACTGAGAAACCGGGTTTATAGGAAAAAGCAGAATCTTCTAAGTTCATATTACCAGACCAGATCCTTTACACTGTCATAATGAACAAGCGGATTACGGATATTCCACTGCTCAAGCTTTTGCTTAAGGGCGTCTGCAGGTGCGCCGTCAAAAACCAGGCGGCCCTGGAACAGCACTGCAAACTTATCTGCAAGCCCAAGGCATTTTTCTATTTCGTGAGTAAGAATGATTACGGTTTTACCTTCTTTTTTAAGGTCCTGAACAAGTGCATTTACCTGACGTACTCCGCCAAGATCCAGATTTGCGTAAGGTTCATCCAATATAATAGTAGAAAAGTTCATGGCAAGCATGCAGGCAACGGCAAGACGACGTTTTTCGCCGCCGGATAAAAAGCGTGCAGGATAATCCTTTTTTTCTGTAAGGCCTGTTTTTTGCAGGGCTTCTTCTACGGCTTGAGTAACCTGTTCTTTTTTCCAGCCAAGATTTACCGGACCAAAGGCAATATCTTCGGCAGGAGTTTCGCCGAGAATCTGGGTTTCGGCCTCCTGAAAAACAAGCCCCAGTTTTGAGTCGCATTCAACCTTTCCGCTGTCGCAATCCATAAGACCTGCGGCAATAGACATGAGCACACTTTTTCCAGAACCGTTTTCGCCGGCAATTATGGTACACGAACCCTGTTCAATTGTAAGGCTTACATCGTCCAGGGCTGTTTTTTTACCGGAAGAAATGCGGAAGGTTTTGGTTATATTGGTAAAGGATATTGCCGGGTTTGACATAATAGGTTGCCTCACGGGTTTGTTGTGTCACTATACAGATATTGTGCAAGAACCGGGCGGAGCTTGAGGGCAACCGGGACGGCAACAACTGCTTTTATTATATCGCCAGGAATATATGGAAGAACGCAAACCGCTGCGGCATAACCAAGGGCTGTTTTATCGGCAGGAACCTTTCCGTTTCCTGCAGCCCAGAAAGAAAAACCAATTACGCCAGGGATATACAAAATTACAAGACCTGCAATCACCGCAAGAGAAATGCGTATGATTTTTGCTTTTGAGATTTTCTTTTCCTCAATGTCAGGTTTGCCTGCAATTAGTCCGGCAACAAGAGCGCCCAAAAGGTAACCCGGTAAAAAACCGCCTGTGGGTCCAAGCCATACGGCAAGTCCGCCTGCCCCGCCGGAATAAACCGGAAAACCGATAAGCCCAACCAGCAGAAACAAAAGTGTTGGAAGTGCGCCTGCAAAGCCTCCGAACAAAACTGCGGCAAGAATACAAAGTACATTCTGCAGGACAACAGGTATAACTCCCAGAGGAATCTTTATAAAACATCCGACACAGATAATCGCTGTAAAAAGTGCAATGAACGAACTGAAGATGGCAAACCGATTTTTCATACTATGAATATATCAACTTTGAAGATTATTGTTAACATTGTTCAATAACAAAAAGTTATGGAAAAAATAGAAATTTCTATTTACAAATGTTTCTTTATACAGTAATATGCAGTATATGTTAAGAAATACAGGCTTGCTTAAGAGCCGTCACTTTGTCTTTACATTCTTTTTCGCCTAAGGGCGAACTTCTCATATCTTTTTGTGCAATGCGCACCAAGTGCCGTGCACGGTAATAATCAAATTGCAAATAATGAATATAAAAAAGATTGTCGGGTCGAGCCCGACAATGACAATTGCCGGCCCTTCGACGAGCTCAGGGACCACACCCCATGTCATTGCCGTGCTTGACACGGCAATCTATTACAAGGAGAAACTTATGAACCTAAAATACTATCAGAAAGAATATGAATGCATGCCGCTGGAGGAATTGAAAAAGCTTCAGGGCAAACGTCTGGCAGAAAATTTCCGCCATGTTTATGAAAATGTTGAATATTACAGAAAGCGCTGCCAGGAAGCAGGCGTAACACCAGACGACATCAAAGGCCTTGAAGACCTGGATAAGATTCCATTCACCTGCAAGGACGATTTGCGCCAGACTTACCCATATGGACTTTTCGCAGTTCCTATGAGCAAGGTTGTTCGTATCCACGCATCTAGTGGAACAACAGGAAAGCAGATTGTAGTAGGCTACACAAAAGAAGACCTTGATATCTGGGATGATTGTACTGCCCGCCAGCTTGTAGCAATCGGTGCAGATGAAAACGACATTGTTCAGGGTGCTTACGGCTACGGTCTTTTCACCGGAGGCTTTGGTCTACACGGTGGTGCAACAAAGCTTGGCTGCGAAGTAATTCCAATTTCGAGCGGAAATACACAGCGCCAGATTACCTTCATGCAGGATCTTAAATCTACAATACTCTGCTGTACACCTTCTTACGCAGCATACCTTGGAGAAACTCTTAAGGACATGGGACTGAGCCCTGCAGACATTCACCTTAAAGCAGGTATTTTCGGAGCAGAGCCATGGACCGAAGAAATGCGCCGCGACATTGAAAAATCTCTCGGAATTAAAGCTTACGATATTTATGGTCTTACCGAAGTTATGGGACCGGGCGTTGCCTATGAATGCCAGGAACAGAAGGGCATGCACGTAAACGAAGACCACTTTATCATCGAAACAATTGACCCTGAAACAGGAAAGAGATTGCCGGACGGAGAAAAGGGCGAGCTTGTATTCACTGCAATTACAAAAAAAGCCTTCCCTCTTATGCGCTTCCGCACAAAGGATATCGGCGTATTGAACCGCGCTCCTTGTAGCTGTGGACGAACCTTTGTCCGCATGAGTAAGCCAATGGGACGTACAGACGACATGCTCATCATCCGTGGTGTAAACGTATTCCCTAGCCAGATCGAAGGCGTTCTTATGCAGAACGGTTACCCTGCAAACTACGAAATCCATGTTGGCCGCGAAAACAACACCGATACATTCGAAATCCTTGTAGAAATGATTCCTGAAAAGTTCAGCGATGTTGTATCAGAAATCAGCAAGCAGGAAAAAGCCCTTGAGTCTGCACTCTTGTCTGTTCTTCAGATTAAGGCTAAAGTTAAGTTGGTTGCACCTAAATCTATTGCCAGATCTGAAGGTAAGGCTAAGAGAGTAATTGATACAAGGAAGTTACATGACTAAGTGGTTTCGACAAGCTCAACCACCACATTTTTAGGAGGAATATTATGACAGTAAATCAAATATCTATTTTTTTGGAAAATAAGCCGGAATCACTTTCGCAGCTTACAGACGTTCTTGCAAAGAACAATGTTAATATGCGTGCCCTGAGTCTTGCAGACACAAGCGACTTTGGAATTGCCCGCATTATTACCGATGACTGTGCAAATGCAGAAGAAATCTTAAAGGCAAACGACTACGTTGTAAAAACCACAGGCGTTATTGCCATTGAGATTCCTGACGAAGCCGGCAGCCTGAACAAAATCCTCAAGCTGCTTGCCGAGAACGGCCGCAATATTGAATATATGTACGGTTTTACAGGCCGCAAAACAAACTCTGCCTGTATGATTATCCGCTGTACAAACATGCAGAAGACGGAAGAGATTCTTGAATCAAATGGTATTCATACAATCGGGCAGGAAGAATTGAAGGATATATAGCATAAATGTGGTCCCTGAGGCTCTCGAAGGGCCCTTCGACAAGCTCAGGGACCACGTCTTCGCCTTCCGCCATTTTTCAATTCCTTCTTTTATTCTATTCCTTCTTTTATTCTATTCCTTCTGTTATTCTGTACATTATAACCCAACTTTTTCCTAACAATTCTCCGAAATTCTGCCGATAATGAAATGTAAAAATGTTTTCGCAAAATCTTAATGATTCAGCAGGAGTTTTTTTATGGCAATGAAATCGGATTTTAAGAATATGTCGACTAAGAAAAAGTCGCGAAGGCTCTTCTGGGGCATGCTGGCACCGCTTTTGACGGTAACAATAGCTGCCTGCAGTTTTTTCTACTACGTTTCTAACGCAATTCTTAAATATTACCTTACTTCTGAACTCAACTATTCTGTACAGAAAATCAATTCAGATGTAATGGAGCGTATGGAACCTATAAACGTTAATCTTGAAAACTTTGCAAACTTTGCAGCGCTTTCGGATGACGGCTCAGTACTTCAGGCACTTGTTACAATTCTTTCACAGAACCTGGAATATTCAAATTCCTTCTATTATGGTTCTTCTACTCCGCTTCACAGAGGCGGAAACTTTATTGAATCAAGCGGCTGGGTACCTCCTGCAGACTTTGAGCATACAGAACGCGGCTGGTACAAGGATGCCGTTACTGCCAGAGGAAAAATCACCTACGCAGACCCGTATCTTGATGCACTTTCGGGTTCACTTGCCGTTGCTGTTTCCAAAAGCGTTACAGGCCCTGATGGAAAAGTAAAGGGTGTTGTAGGCTGTGATATTCTTATGGATAAGCTTGCCGCCGTTGTAGACGAAATTGAAATTTCTAAAAACAGTAAAATTGCCATTATAAACGACCAGGGGTATTACCTTTCGAATGCCGACTCTTCAAAAATCATGAAGAAAAAATATACAGACGAAACCGCTTATTCCGGAGACCTTAAGGAATGGATGAACGGTGAGCAGAAGGTTACCATTGACAAGAAAAACTTCTACGCAATCTGCAGAATCGGAAACTCACCATGGTTCATCGTAATTGAAGGACCGGTTGTTGACTTTACAGGCCAGCTTGCAAACGTAATCATTACCTTTGAAATTGCACTTATCATCTTTAGTATTGTAATGTCTGTTCTTAACATCCTTACAATCCGTAAAATGCGTGTCGGAGAGCAGCAGCTTGGCGCAAGCCTTTACGAAGAAACTCAGACTCTTGTTGTTGCCGCAAAAGAAAATGCCGCTACTGCACAGGATCAGAGTGCTGCCGTAAAAGAAATTGTTGCCACAATGGAAGATTCCAACGCACTTTCCGAAAATATTTCTTCAAAGATTCACGACGTTTCCAAGGTTGCAGAAAAGACCTCAAGTGACGTTGCAGACGGTGTTGCCTCTATTGAACAGAACGTTGCTCAGCTCCACGCAATCTTTGATGCAAACCAGCAGACTATCGAAGGAATGAAAGTACTTAGCGAAAGAATCGAAAGCATCTGGGATATCGTAACTTTGATTAACAACGTTGCAGACCAGGCAAAGATTATCGCTTTCAATGCCGAGTTGGAAGCTTCCAGCGCAGGTGAAGCCGGTAAATCATTCCGTATTGTTGCTAACGAAATCCGCCGTCTTAGTGATGGTATTATTGACGGTACAAAAGAAATCAAGGAAAGAATCAACGAGATTCAGCACAGCTCAGACTCGCTCATCCTTGCTTCTGAAAGCGGTACCGAAAAAATTAACGAAGGCTACGAAAACGCAAAGAATCTTGGTGAACGCTTTGCCAGCATCAAAAACTCTGCCGAAGTTACAGCTGCCTCTGCCGGTGATATTACAGAAATCATTCAGCAGCAGACTACAGCTTCGGAACAGATTCTTATTGCACTCAAGCAGATTTCTGCCGGTGTAGAAAACTTTACAGTTGCCACAGACAATATTTCTTCTTCTTCAGAACACATCCGCGAGATGTCTGAAGCAATGAATAACAGCGTAAAATCGGACGAGGAAGAAAACAAAAGTAAGAAGTAATTATGGAAGAGTTAGACGCAAAAACAGAAGCGGAAATCAAAGAGCTTTACGAAGGTAACGAAAGTTCATATCTGGTTTTCTCCATTAAGGATAACCGCTACGCATTCAAATCGAGTCTCATTCAGGAAATAGTTTACGGTTCAAAAATTCACGTAATTCCTTTTGCCCCGGACTATATCGAAGGTGTACTCAACTGCCGCGGAAATCCATATTCTGTAATTAATGTACTCAAAATGAATAATGAAGAAAACAGCGATATTAACGAAAAGGTTTTCCTCCTGTTCAAGCGTGATGATGACAATTTCTGCATTCACATTTCAAATATCGAAGTCTTTTTTGAACCCGAAGAAGAGGACATTCTGGAAGACAAGGTAAAATATAAGTTTAAATTTATTCCGCTTTTTAATCCGGATGTAATTGAAGAACGACTGTGTGAGGACTTAGGCAAGGACAAATAGCGTATGGATGAAGCTAAAATTAAAGTACTTATTGTTGATGACTCTGCTATTGCCCGCGGAATTTTTGAAAAGGCTTTTAAAGATTCCGGAACCTTTGAGGTTGTCGGTATGGTTTCGAACGGCCGCAAGGCTGTGGACTTTTGCCGCGCCAATGATGTTCAGCTTGTAGTTTCTGATTATGACATGCCCGAGATGGACGGCGTAGAAGAAACCCGCATCCTTACAAAAGAGTTTGGAATTCCTGTCTGTGTTTATTCCGAAGACAATCATGCCAAGGCCGACGCACTTGGAGCCGGAGCCCTGCTTTATGAAATCAAGCCAAGCTTTTCTTCGTTCAGTTCGCAGAGCATGGTTTTGTTCATAGAAAAAATTACAGAAGCCTTAAAGAAAAACGGAACTCCTGCCAGTCACACAGTAAGACATGAATTAAAAGAAGAAAAACAGGAACGCTCCTACCCTTCCCACAAGTTTAAGATTCTGTGTATAGGTGCTTCTACAGGCGGACCTACTGCCGTTCAGGAAGTACTCAGGGGACTTGGAAAAAACTTCCCGCTTCCTATTCTTTATGTTCAGCATATAGATCTTGGCTCAGATAAAAAGATGGTCAACTGGTTTACGACAACCTGTCCTAACACACCAATGGAGCTTGCCCGCGACGGACAGATTGCCCAGAACGGTCACGTTTACATGGCACCGGCTGACAAGCATCTTGTAATAGATTTTATAAACAAGGATGGAAAACCTGTCCTTAAGCTTTCTGATGAACCGCCTGAGCGATTCCTTAAACCTGCAGTAAACAAGCTTTTCCGCAGTGCCGCAGAGCTTTATGAAAAAAACTGTCTTGCAATACTGCTTACAGGAATGGGCCGCGACGGAGCAGAAGGCTGTAAAGAAATAGTTGATAAAGGCGGATTTACAATCGTAGAAGACAAATCTACCTGTGCAGTCTTTGGTATGCCTGCTGCCGCAATTGAGCTTAATGCTGCTTCTAAAGTATTCCCACGAGGCTTAATTGCAAGGGCAATTCTGGATTTAATATAACCGGGAAATGGAGTTTTAATGAACGATCAGGATTTTGCAAAAATTATAGAACTCATTACTCAGCGCACAGGCATAATTCCGCGTGACAGCCATATCATAGGCATAAAAAATTATATTAACAAACGCCTTAAGGAAATACCTGAGGATAACGCTCTGGATTATTACAGTCTGCTTTGTGCAAGCAACGAAGAAATGATTGCCCTTATAAACAGCGCAACCGTAAACGAAACCTATTTCTTCCGCGAAGAAGCACAGTTCCAGCTTTTGCAGTCAAAAATCCTGCCGGAGCTTCTGGAAAAAAGCCTTATAAAACGCCTGAAGATCTGGAGCGCCGCCTGCTCAAGCGGAGAAGAAATTTACTCCATCATGCTGCTGGCAGATTCTATGGGCATTAAAACTGAATGCATTGCAAGCGACATAAACACCAAAGTGCTTACAGCCTGCAACGACGGAAAATATAAAAAGAAGGCAGTGCGTACTGTAGACGGGGCAGCCTTTCATCACCTTCTGGAGCCGTACAAGCTGGCCGGCGGAGGCTATGAATTTTCTGTAGACATGCGTAAGCGTGTATCCTGCAGGCAGATTAATCTTTCGCAGCTGCAGGATTTTCCTAAAAATCAAAACCTCATTTTTATACGAAACGTTTTTATATATTTTAGCAGCGAAATGAAAAAACAGATTCTTACAAAAATAACAAAGGAATCGCTCGTTCCAGGCGGCTACCTTTTTGTTTCCATGAACGAAATTGCTTCCATAGATTCAATGGAGCTTCCTCCGGACTTAGAAAAAGTTTCGGACGGCAAGGTTTTTTATTTTCGTAAGAAATTTCAAGCGGGGGTGCTCTAATGAAAGAACTTGATGACACAATAAAAAGCTATCTTTCCGAAACCAGACATCTCATTGGCGAGCTGGAACAGCATCCAAAACACTATGCGCAGATTCTCAAATTCCTGAGTATGACAAAGGACAACTCACGTCTTTTAGGCTACACACAGGTTTATAATTTATATAAAGCAGTAGAAGATATTTACAAAGCCCTTTGCGACGAAAAGATTGTTTATTCCGAAAACCTTGTGCTCCTTTTAAAGCTTGTGGCAGAAAAAATGGAGGAATGCTGTAAGCTCATAGAGGCACAGTCGCCCGAGCTTGCCGAGGTTGATGTACGACCTTACCTGCTCTACTGTGACAAGGCCGTTGCCGGAGAAATTTTTGACCCGACCCATCTTGTTCATCACAGTTTTGAAACAGATAAATGGCTTATAAACAAGCTCAAGGCCGCACGAGCAAACAGACGCAAGGCAGAAAAGAAGAGTGATTCAATCCTTAAAATCCCTTCTGAAAGAATAGGACGCATTGTAAACCTTCACGAGGAAATGATTGCCCGCACCTATATTATTGATAACCAGGTGTCGCTTCTCAAAACAGCAATCAGCGACAAGGACATGCATGCAATCAACGAGGCTTACAAGCTTCTTGCAAACGACACTCAGAACCTGCAGAACTCCCTGCTCATTGCCCACGAAAATCTTTTGTCGCTCATACAGGATGATTCCTTCCTTAAAAATCATCAGGAATATCAGGGCTTTTTTGTTATGGCCAATGGAGAAAAATATCTTATTCCTTCAGGCTATATTCACGACGTTATCTGCGAAAGCCCTCTTAACTATGAGACAGTTCAGAACCAGAAGATTGTAAAATATGTTGTCGAAAGCGAATCGGGTCAGGAAGAAGATTCAGTTACCGAAGACATTCCTGTTTACAACCTTTCTTCACTCTTGCCTGGACAAAAGGCCAAGAACCTGAACATTCTGGACACAATTTTGATTGTAGACTATCAGTCGCAGAAGATTGGTATTATTGTCGAAAGCGTTCAGAAGTTTGTTTCTGTAATTAAAAAGCCGCTTCCTTCTTCGTTCGAAAAATTTGCACCGGTAGAAGGAATTGCCTTTGACGAAAAATACGATATGATTCCAATTCTTCATATTCCTGAAATTATGAAGATGTTCCGTTCTCTGCGCGGTTATGACGTTAAAAAGTTCGAAGCAAATACCCGCAAGCATATCAACAAGATTCTTATTGTTGATGACTCGGCAACCACCCGCCAGATTGAGAGGACAATTCTTCTTGCAAATAATTTCCTTGTAGAAGAAGCAGCCGACGGAATTGAAGCAATGGAAAAGCTTAAGAAAAAGCTTTTTGATCTGATTATTTGTGATGATGAAATGCCGCGAATGAACGGCGATATACTTATGGACAACATACGCCGAATGGATCAGTACAAGACCGTTCCCGTTGTTGCAGTTGCCGACAGAGCTTTGGGAAAAGCAAACGCCTTTGTAAACAAGTCTGATTTTTCCAGAGACCAGCTTATACAAACACTTAAGAGGATGTTAGACAATGAGTAAGAAAATTTTAATTTTAGAGCCATCAACAACAACTCAGGCAATCATGACAGCCAAGCTCAAAAAAAGTGAGTATGAACCTGTCTATGAAACAAACGGAATAAAGTTTCTTGTTTCAATGTATAACACTACTCCTCAGGCAGTACTCATTAACGCCAAAACTCTTAACCCAAAAAGCAACGAACTTGTCCGCCTTATTAAAAGTGTTGAACGCCTTAAGAAGATTCCTCTTGGAGTTTATTCTGCCGGAGACTTTTATTTTGAATCTCATTACATGCGCAACACAGGTACAGACCTCTTTATCCATTTTAATCCAGAAACCTTTGTAGAAAAGCTTGATGAACTTTCTGCACTTGCCCAGAACGGTAAAATGGCTGCCCCTATGGAAAGTGACATCCTCAAAAGCGGAATTGCAGAAAGCATTTTTGCCCTTATGCGCTATGTAGAAAATCTTGACCGCCTTGCAGAGCACTCAATGAATCTTCTTACAGAGTTTTGCGAAGTTCCGGCAGTTTCCATTTTCCTTAATGAAGAAGATGGTGCCGAAGGCTTTTATCTTTGCTCAGCCAATTTTACCGAAGCAGAAGAAGCCGACTTTTTAAAGGTTTGTATTACAGACTTTGATGAAAAAATTCCGGACACAAACATAAGAATGGTTACTCCTAAAAAAGTCACCCCTGAGTTTGAGCTTGAAAAATATCACATGAGCGACATTCCGCTTTCGGCATTTCAGAGCGTTACAATTCCGGGCTTTGACGGAAAATCTGTAGGTCTTATAAATGTTGTACGCGAAGGAACCTTTACAACACACCAGCTGGATCTTTTGAACTTTTGTGTAGAGCTTCTTACTCCGCTTTTTAACAATTCAATTTACCTTAAAAAGAAAATCAAGTTTGAACGAAATATCCGTAAGGCGTTCAGCCGTTTTGTACCTGCCCAGATTATTGATGAGCTTGTAAAAAATGCAGAGCAGTCAGACAAGGTAAGCGTCGGCGAAAAACGAGACGTTGCAATTCTGTTCAGCGATATCCGTTCGTTTACAAGCATAAGCGAGCGCAACAAGCCGGAAACAATCGTGGCCTTCTTAAACCGTTACTTTACCGTTATGTGTACAATCATCAAAAAACACGGTGGTACTGTAGACAAGTTTATCGGAGATGCAATCATGGCCCTGTTTGGTGCTCCTGTAAGCTACGAAGACAATGCCCGCCGTGCAGTTGCAGCTGCTTACGAAATGCGCGAGGCTCTGGAAACAGTTGCTCTTGAAGATCTTGTAATGCCTGAAGGAATGAAGTTCAACATTGGTATTGGTATTCACTATGGAGACGTAATTGTAGGTTCCATCGGTTCTAACGATAAGACAGACTATTCTGTAATCGGAGACAACGTAAACCTTGCTTCACGTATGGAAGGTCTTACAAAAACCTACGGCTCTATGATTCTTGTAACCGATGCCGTAAAGAATGATATTTACAAAACAAGCGATAATTCCGACTGCTTTGAGTTCCGCTATCTTGATGATGTAAAGGTAAAAGGAAAGGAAAAGGCTGTTCCAATTTATGCAATTGACCGCGGCCCTGATGATTTTTCTCCGGCTTACCGAGATGCCTACTCCAAGGGCTTTGACTTATACAAGCAGGGTGTATGGAATCTTGCGCGCGAATACTTTGAAAAGGCACTTACCGAGTCTCCGGACGACAAGGCATCGCGTCTTATGCTTGACCGCTGTATAGAATTTATCCAGAATCCGCCTGCAAGCTGGGACGGCGCCATCACCTTCCACACAAAATAACGTGGTCCCTTAAAATCTTCTCAATTTTATTGCACCAAAAGAACAGATCTCGTGGCAGCAGAAGCAATGCAGACATTTGCTGCGGTCTGTAAGCTGTGCAGTACCGTTTCGTCCTTCCATATTGATAAGGTGTGCAGGACAAATCTGTTCGCATCGGCCGCAGCTTTTGCAGCGTGTAGCACTGAATCTCGGAGTTTTTACAAACACCTTTTTGGCAAGGAAATCTACCCATTTAGGAACCATTTTTCCAAGAGTTGGAGACGGATCCTTTACAATCCTAAAGTTAGTGTTCTGACATTCAATTTCCATTGCTCCGACAGTTGAAATTTCACCCGGAGTATTGAGCCAGATTCCTCTTTCCATAGCCAGGCGCAGGTAAATAATTCTGAACGGATCATAACCTACAAGAGAAGCACACTTCCAGTCCAAGGCCAGAATATTATCAGAAGCAGCAAGGAACCCGAGCTTTATAGGATCTCCCGAGCCTGGACCACCTGGGCCATCCATTCCGACAATTGCATCCATAATGGCGTAATCTGCATCGGCAGCAATATTCAAATCAACAAGGAAATTTCCAAAGTCTTCTTTTTCAGGAAACTGATAGTGCTTCTGGGCCTTACTAAGTCCTACAACCAGACCAAAAAGATTTTTCATTGCACCGGTATAGGACATGAGCTGGTGGCTCTTTAATTTACAAAGGGAAACTACAATATCGGCTTCGGTAAACTGAGTGGCAAATTCAAACTGCTTTACACATACACCATCAGGACAAGCAATAGGAACCGACTTATGAAAATCTGCCCACATACCGCCGTTATAAACAACCTGATCATACATACCGGTAAGCTTTGCCGAAGTTGTAGAATTAGAAACTGCCGGAGACTCTCCTACCATTACAAGCGCAGCGCCTCTTCTTACAAAGGCTTTTACTGCTGCACCAACAACAACAGGGTGTGTACAAACTGCAAGCTCCGGACGTTTAGGATACAGAATATTCGGTTTGATAAGAACAACCTTATCCTTTACATCCGGCGGCGGAACGAGTTCCATCATTTTTTCAATGCAGCTGTAAACGTCATCAAAAACATATTCGCTGCACTTTTGCAGGGCAACCGTTTTGGTCATGCTCAGAAAATCTCCTTATATAAAGTTAAACGGTGTTTCCTGATAAACGTAGTAGTTAAGCCAGTTGGAGTAGAACAAGTGAGCAGTTGCACGCCAGTAACTTGTAGGCATGCGGTTTACGTTGTTCGTTGGAAAATAATTTTTTGGAAGAGGAACCTTCATTCCTTTATCTGTGTCGCGGTAATATTCCTGGGCCAGAGTCATTGTGTCGTATTCAAGATGACCGGTCATAAAAATTTCGCGGTTATCCTTAGACTTGATGATTGTAACTCCGGCTTCTGCACTTTCTGCAAGAATTACCAGGTCGCGGCATTTTTCTATATCTTCTTTATGAAGTGTAGTATGGCGGCTCTGTGGAATCGGGAAGGTATCATCAAAACCACGCAAAAGTGCATCACCATCTGTACAGCGTTCGTTCATAAAGATTCCTGACATTTTGCGTTCAAGCGGATATTTTTTTATTCCGTAGTGATGATAAAGACCTGCAAAAGCACCCCAGCAAAGATAGAGGGTTGAAAAAACATTTTTGCGGGCATAATCCATTATTTTGCAAAGATCGTTCCAGTAATCAACAGACTCAAAGGCAAGCTGTTCTACCGGAGCGCCAGTAATTATCATACCGTCAAATTTCTGTGAATAAAGCTCGTTTGAAGTAATATAAAATTTGTCCATGTAATCTGCATCAGTATTTTTGCTTACGTGATTTTCCATGCGGACAAGTGAAATTTCAATCTGAAGCGGAGTGTTTCCCAAAAGACGAAGAAGCTGAGTTTCGGTAACTTCTTTTGTAGGCATAAGATTTACAATTGCTATTTTAAGAGGACGGATATCCTGAGTTGCGGCACGTTTTTCTGTCATCACAAAGATATTCTCTTTTTCGAGAATTTTTACTGCAGGCAAGTCTGATTGTATTTTTATTGGCATAAGATACCTCCTTTGAAGTAAATTGCTTCGCTGCACTCGCTATGACAGCTTGGTTTTTCGCAATGACGGAACTATTATAGCAAAATATCCTTTTATTTGCTATAATATTGTAATCATGGAATTTCAAAATGATCGCAAGGCAGCGGTAAAAAAACTGCGGCTGCTCACTTATAATTCAAAGACGAACATAGACTCCTTCAGACAAAAAATGGAAGAAGCTTATTCTACTGTTTTTCTTCCAAATGGAGTTGAGCGCTCTGAATACAAATACGGAAACATTGACTGCGATATTCTGGCTCCCGAGATTTATTCTTCCAACCGCATTATGATTTATATTCATGGAGGCTGTTTTACAGGCGGCTCCAGAAAAGTATACCGTGCATTCTGTTCTTCGCTTGCTACAAAATGCTATTGCCGTGTAGTTATTCCGGAATTCCGTCTGGCTCCGGCTTATCCATGCCCTGCCGCTATAGAAGACATTCAGGCTGTGTTCCGCTCATTGTTTACCGAGGAGCAGATTTCGGCTTCGCTTAATTCTGAGAAGGGGGCAACTCCCAAGCTGCCCGAAATTATTATTGCCGCTGACGGTTCTGGTGCAACAATTGCCTGCGCTCTTTTATACAATCTTAGGGAACGTTACAAAAGCTGTATAAGCCATGTTGTTTTCTTTAGCCCTTGGCTCGATCTTTCTCCGGCTTCCAGAATTATGTCTGCAAAAAAAATAAGCGACGAAGTTTTGAATCAGGATGTCTTTAAAAAAAGCGCTACCGATTACACCTATGCAGAGAATACAAAAATCTCTTCGGTATCTCCGCTGCTTGCAGATGACGCCCAGCTTGAGCACTTTCCTCCGACATTCATTCAGATGGGTTCTAAAGAAATACTTGTAGATGATGCAAAGCAATTTGCAGAACGCCTTAGGGCCGCAGGAAATGTCTGTGAGCTGGATATCTGGAAGGGAATGATGTACATGTTCCAGATGGCAGACGAATTCCTTCACGAATCTCATCTTGCGCTTGATAAAGTCGGCAAGGTCGTAACCCAAGATAACGCAGGAAAAGAATCTGTTGAAATAGAAAACAAACCTAAGCTTGAGCATAGCCTTCATTCCGAAGCCTAAAGGGGTAATTTATGGAATTACTTTCACCTGCAGGAAACGTCGAAAAACTTTCATATGCATACGCTTATGGTGCCGATGCCGCTTATATCGGATTAAAGAAATTTTCTCTGCGCGTTAAGGCCGACAACTTTTATGATGATGAATACAAGCAGGTTTGTGCCCTCAAAGAAAAATATCCTGGCCGCCGCCTGCACTGTGCCTTAAACATTTCGTTCCATGATGATGAAATTGACTCGCTGCGCCAGAACCTTGATTATTTTAAGCTCTACCCTATTGATGCATTTATAGTTCAGGACATTGGAATTGTTCCGCTTTTACAAAAGGAATTTCCAGACGCACAGCTGCATTTGAGTACACAATCTTCCTGCGTAAACTCTGAGGCTGTAAAAATGTATAAGTCCATGGGTTTTTCACGCATTGTTCTTGGCCGCGAAATTTCCTTGGACCAGATACGCCGCATAAAGGATACGGTTCCTGACATGGAGCTCGAAGCCTTTTGTCACGGAGCCATGTGCATTGCTTATGCCGGCCGCTGCCTTATGAGCGCATACCTTACAGGCCGCAGCGCCCAGAGCGGTTTTTGCAGTCATACCTGCAGATGGAATTTTAAGATTGCAGGCAACGGACAAATGTCTTTGGAACAGGCCAAAGCACTTGCACAGAGCGGACTTTTAACAATAGAAGAAGAACAGCGCCCAGGCGAAACCTTCCCGATTTTTGAAGGCGACGACTTTACTGCAGTTTTATCTTCCAAGGACCTTCGCATGATTGAGCACCTTGCCGATTTTAAGGCAGCCGGTGTTGATTCTCTCAAAATTGAAGGCCGCATGAAAAGCGTGTACTACGTTGCCATGGTAACCCGTGCCTACCGCAAGGCCCTTGATGCCCTGGAAGGAAAAATCAGTGCCGCAGACGCACAGCCGTTTATAGACGAGCTTGAAAATGTAAGCCACCGCGCAAGCACTACAGGCTTTTATTACAACAAGGCAGAAGCAGACCAGACAACAACAGGTGCAAGCGACAGTAAATATCAGCTTGCCGCAGAAATTGACGGCGAAGTAACAGGGGAAGGTTTTGAGAATATTTATTCTCTGGGCCAGGCTAACTATAAGCGCTACACCGACGAGCTTAAAGCCATGCATCCAGCAGCCCGCGAGGCCCGCCTTAAAGATTTAGAAATTCACACAGACCGCCGCGTCATTCCTTTTGAAAAACATGAAGGCTGGAGAATGTATTCCATCACAGCACTTAATATGATTAAGGCCGATGAGGATATTGAATTTGTTTCTCCGGATTTTGTAAGCATTACTGCCAAGCCGGGTGAATATGATTTAATCAACCCGGAAACAGGAACAAAGCTCAACTGGGTTTGCGACGGTCATCCATGTGTTGTTTATACAAAATACCAGCTGCCGCCTGCAGCCCTGCTCCGAACCCTTGATCCGGATTATGTAGAAGGTCAGATAAGAGACACCGGCAGATAAGGTTTTATTTTCCAATCAAAATTACAGTTGCCCCGGAAAGAAGAACATAGCGTCTCTGTTCGCGAAGCAGTTCCTCGTTGCCAGGTTCACAAATATCTTCCGGCGACTGAAGTGATGTATCTGCTACAAAATACCACTGTCTTCCGTCAGAAAGAGCCGGGAGCGTAATTGTCAGATCGTAGATATCTGTATTGGTTGCAATGTAAAAATCATTTTCGTCGCTGCTGGTTGCGGCCCCGTTCAGCTTAAAAGCAAGGAAACGCTTCTGCTTGCCCCAGTCAGGATTTTTTGCATTTATATCGTACCAGGCAATCTCCGGTACAGTATCCTTGTCGTAGGTGTTAGTAAAAAATCTTGTTCGTGAAAAAACATTATGAGCGCGGCGGTAAGCAATAAGATTTTTTGTAAAGCGCACAAGCCCGCTGTTTATCTGTGCAAGGTTCCAGTTTATCCAGCTCAAGGCATTGTCCTGGCAGTAGGCATTGTTATTGCCGTCCTGGGTTCTGCGCATTTCGTCGCCGCCAAGCAGCATTGGAACACCCTGTGACACAAAAAGATAAATAAGGAAGTTTTTGATTTTGCGGATTCTCTGTGCCTGAATCTTTGGATTAGTGCACTCACCTTCAAAGCCGTTATTGTAGCTAAGGTTATCATCAGAACCGTCGCGGTTTTCTTCACCGTTTTCTTCGTTGTGCTTGTGGTTATAAGTTACAAGGTCGTTGAGCGTAAAGCCGTCGTGTGCAGTAATAAAATTGATTGAAGCAGTAGGTGCACGACCGGAATGATTATAGCAGTCGGAGCTTCCTGCAATACGGGTTGCCGCAGCAGTTGCCGCATCTTCATCTCCACGGATAAAGCGGCGGATGTCATCACGGAAGCGGCCGTTCCATTCAGACCAGCGGTTATTACCAGGCAGACTACCACCGGGAAAACCACCCAGCTGATACAAGCCCGCACAATCCCATGGCTCTGCAATAATCTTTGTTTTGGCAAGAACCGGGTCCTGGCTTATGATTGCAGTAAGAGAAGGCATGTCATAAGGAATTGGAGAACCGTTTGGAGCACGTGTAAGAATTGAAGCCAGGTCAAAACGGAAGCCGTCCACATGCATGTTCAAAACCCAGTAACGCAGGCTGTCCAGAATAAACTGGCCTGTAACCGGATGATTGCAGTTTACGCTGTTTCCGCAGCCGCTGAAATTCATATAATACTGCTTGTCATTTACAGGCAGCGAATAATAAACATCATTCTGAAGTCCGCGGAATTCAAAGGTATAACCGCGTTCATTTCCTTCGGCAGTGTGGTTATAAACTACATCAAGAATAACCTCAAGTCCTGCCTTGTGAAGCTCCTTTACCATCTGCTTAAATTCGCGTACCGGACCACCGGGGCCCTTGTCTGCAGCATAACCTGTCTTTGGCGCAAAAAAACCGATGGTAGAATAACCCCAGTAATTTATAAGTGTTTCGCCGGTGCGTGGATTTGTATTTGCAGTTTCGTTTTCATCAAATTCAAAAACAGGAAGAAGCTCTACAGAAGTAACTCCAAGGTCGCGCAGGTATTCTGCCTTTTGTGCAAAGCCCTTGTAGGTACCGGCAACTTCCGGAGCAACTCCGCTGGAAGGAGAAGCCGTAAAGCCTTTAAGATGAGTTTCGTAAATTACAGTTTTTTCAAGCGGATAGTTTAAGGGTTTGTCGCCTTCCCAATCAAAATTATCATCAACTACAACGCATTTTGGAAAATCAGAAAGGTCCTGAAGCTCGCCGCCTTCGTTTGCAGAAAAGCCCTGTTTATGCTGGCGGTTGTAGGAACGGAAAACCGAACCTTGCGTAAAGGCCTTTGCATAAGGGTCAAAAAGATATTTGTTAGGATTAAATCTAAGTCCGCGGGTCGGTTCATAAGGTCCGTCTACCTTGTACAAATAAAGTGTACCTTCCCCAGCCCCGCAAAGCTTAATATGCCAGATATCGCCGGTTTTGTTTATAGTCGGATCCAGCGCAATTACAGCATAAGGCTTTTGCGCCATGTCGTTTTCAAAAAGGCAAAGGCTTACAGATGTGGCATCTTTACTGTATATGGAAAAATTAACACCATCAGCCGCCAGACTAGCCCCAAAAGGCCCCGGCATTCCGTTTTGTGTAACTATCTCGGGCATGTTGTAATATTATCATTTTACGCAAAAATATGCTACAATAGGAATATGGAAGAAACCCAAACCTTAAAAACCGCAATTGTTGCAATAATCGGCCGGCCGTCTGCTGGTAAATCTACTTTTCTCAATACAGCATGTCAGGAGCCGGTAAGCATTGTATCGCCGATACCTCAGACTACGCGCAATGCAATCAAGGGAATTGTAAATACTTCTCTTGGACAGCTTATTTTTATAGACACCCCGGGCTATCACGAATCAGAAAAAAAACTGAACCTGCGTCTCCGCAATGTTACAGAAAGTCAGCTTGATGGAATTGACTGTGTACTTTATGTAATTGATTCAACACGCCAGCCGGGTGATGAAGAAGCATTGACCGCAAAACTTCTGGAAAAGCTGCAGGATAAAACCGTAGTTGCCATTAATAAAACTGACCTTCCCGCTTCAAAACCGCTTGTAATCCGTGAGTTTATAAAAAACACTTTGCCACAAATCCCCGGAGAGCGGATTCTTGAAATGTCTGCGCAGAAAGACAACGGCATAAACGAAGTTCTCCGTGCCCTGTACGACATTTCTCCACAAGGCGACCCTATTTACGACGAAGAAACCTACACCGACCAGGACCTGACCTTCCGTGTCTGCGAGGTTATCCGCGGAGAAGCAATCAACCGACTGGCAGATGAAATTCCTCACGCAGTTTATGTTCAGGTTGCTGACATTGAAAAACGAAACGAAGGCAAAAAGCTCTGGATCCGTGCCTTTCTTTGTGTAGAACGCGAAAGTCAGAAAGGAATTGTAATCGGTAAAGGTGCCGCAAAAATCAAGGAAATCCGCATGGCAGCCCTTAAAAAACTTAGCGAAATCTATATTCAAAAAATAGATCTGGATCTTCAGGTAAAAGTTGACAAAAACTGGCGTCAGAAGGATCATACACTTACAAAGCTTATTCCGTAAAGTGTTTGATTTACCACCGACTATGCCCCCGGCAATTAGTTTTTTTACAAATTGCGATACCTATGCTATAATAACAAATTATGGCTGATTTTGATCAGGAAGCTTCTAAACCACGGGATACTCTTAATGCCGGGCAGATAATCCGGATTGCAAACCGTATGTTGTTTAACATAAACAACAACATCGTGCTGCATAACGAACGAACGGCTTATCTTGCTCTGCTTATTGCACAATCACATCCCATGAACAGCAAGTGTACGCTTACAAATCTTGTGATGCTTGCGCTTTTTCATACACTGGGCTTCTTCCGCCATGATATTCTCTATAACGAAACCCCTTTTGGCAGCGACCTTCAGTTTTTTAATAACGATAAACGAACCGAAAGCAAATATATGTTTTCGTACTATTATCTGGAATTTATGACGCCGCTTAAAAATGATGCACAGGCGCTGGAAGGCTTTAATTTTCCGTTTGATGAAACAGCCAAAAGATTCCTTTATCAAACCGATTACAAATCTATAATTCACATGTGTGCAAGGATTAGCGATTATGTTGCAAAAAATCCGTTTGAAGCTTTTCCTGCAGATGTAAACGAGCTTGCACCGGGCTACTTTGATCCGGAATTTGCAGCCACATTTAATGAACTGAATAAAAATGATGCCCTTGTAAACAAGATTAAGGACCACTGCTTTGTCACCGATCTGGAGCATTATCTGTACCGCGTGAGGCTTAGTCCCGACGGCACGCATCAGATTCTTAAGCTGCTTGTATACTTCCTCGATTTTAAGAGTACGGTTACATTGACGCACAGCATTAATACTTCGTGCTATGCTCTTTCGCTTGGAAAAAGGCTGCACCTTAACGACGAAGATTTGAACACGCTTTTTACAGCCGCCATTATTCACGACATCGGAAAAATTGCTACCCCTACCCGCATTCTGGAATTTCCCGGAAAGCTTTCGCCCGAGGATATGGGTATTATGCGCTACCATGTAAACCACACCAAAAGAATTTTAGGAAGCATTGTTTCGCAAAGCATTTTTGATACCGCCAGCCGCCACCACGAAAAGCTCAACGGCAGCGGATACCCGGCAAGACTTACTGCAAATGACCTGAACCAAATTCAGCGCATTCTTACAGTTGCCGACATCACAAGTGCCCTTACCGACAACCGCAGCTACAAGGGAGAATTTTCAAGGGAACGCACTCTCGGAATTATCAACGACATGACTGCAAACGGCGAGCTTGATACAGACATTGTCCAGGTCCTGAACCAGTACTTTGACGATATCCGTGCAGAACAGAAAGTCTTTCAAACCTTCCTTACGGTTGACTTTTCTAACGTACTCAAAGAATACAACGACTACCTGTTTAATGATGCCGACCTTATCACTCAGAATATTGAAGACATTTCAGATATCGAAGAAGTTGAAGAAGTCGAAGAGATTGAAGAAGTTGAAGAAGTTGAGGAATTAGAAGAGCTTTAGCCCGTCATGCTGAACTTGTTTGGGCATCTTTTAATAACCGAGTTTCTTATCCACCAGATATCGTAACGGCTTGCCTTGTACAAAATTGTGCAAATCTTCTATAAACATCTGAACATTCTTATTGCGTGTATGAGCCAGAGTCATGTTTCCGGCAACATGCGGAGTAATCAAAAGATTTTTTACATGCCACAGGCGGTTGTCTGGCGGAAGCGGTTCAGTCTGAAAAACATCAAGTGCCGCACCCGCAATATGTCCTGATTCAAGATTGTCTGCCAGTGCTGCTTCGTCAATTGCAGAACCACGGCCAACATTTACAATGTAAGCGCCCTCCGGCAAAAGTGCCATGCGTTCACGAGAAAGAATTCCTTTGGTTTCTGGTGTAGCAGGAAGACTCATTGCAAGAAGATCTGTTTCCGGCAAAATCAAATCCAGCTGAGAAACAGGCAGCACCTTCTGATAAACTTCTTCACTGCTTTTTCCGCTGCGGCAAACTCCTGTAATGCCGGCAGGCTCAAAGGCTGCCACACGTTTTGCAAAGTTTGTTCCAATATCACCGGTTCCCAAAACCGTAATGAGGCAATCCTTGAGTGACTTTTGTGCCCTAGGCTTGAGCCACTGTCCGTTCCGTGTCTCTTCCATAAATTCATTAAGGCGGCGCATCATCACAAGAGAAACTGCAATCATATGCTCTGCAATTGAAACACCGTAAGCTCCGGCCGAGTTGGTAAGCAGGCAGTCAGGATTTGCAAAATAATCCGGAGCCATAATGGAATCCACTCCTGCCCAGGGAACACAAAGCCATTTAAGCACGCGGCTTGTCTTTACAATGGATGGCGCAAACCCGTAGATAATATCGGTATCGTAATCAGACTCAGGGATCTCTGCCTCCGAGCCGTAAAAATGAACTGTTGCGTTTACTTCTTCTGCCGCAGCTTTTATAAGGTCCAGCTGTGCTTGTTCCAGCTGATTATTAATAACTAAAATTTTCATCTCTTATATTCTATTCTTTTCTGTTGGTTTTTCTAGTATAAATGTAAAAAAATGTTGTAAGAAACTGTTATATTTATTATTATTACACATATGCAAATAACCTATAAAACCAAAGGAACTTGTGCCCGCTCAATTACGTTTGATAAAGACGAGAACGGAAAAATCACAAACATAAGCTTTGAAGGCGGCTGCGACGGAAACCTTAAGGCCATTTCTAAGCTCTGCGACGGTATGACTGCCCAGGAAATTGTGGCAAAACTCAAGGGCAACACCTGCGGTTATAAAAGCACAAGCTGCGCTGATCAACTGGCAAACGCTGTGGAACAGGCATAAATTGTAAATATTGGTGGTTTCGACAGGCTCAACCACCGGACTTGGAGTATAAATATGGCACTTGAATGTGGAATTGTTGGACTTCCAAATGTTGGAAAATCTACTATTTTTTCGGCTCTGACTGCGGCTCCTGCTGCGGCAGAAAACTTTCCTTTTTGTACAATTGACCCTAACATTGGTATTGTAGACCTTCCGGATGAACGCCTGGATTTTCTGGCAAGCATCCATAACCCAAAAAAGAAGACACCTGCAAGCGTAAAGTTTGTTGATATTGCAGGACTCATTAAGGGAGCAAGCAACGGCGAAGGATTAGGAAACAAGTTCCTTGCAAATATCCGTGAATGCTCTGTAATTGCTCATGTAGTACGCTGCTTTGATAACCCTGACATTATGCACGTACGCGAAAATGCAAACGAGGCAGCACCAATTGACCCTGAAACAGATATCCTTACAATCAACTGGGAGCTTTGCCAGGCAGATTTGAATACAATCGAAGCACGTCAGGACAAGGTTACACGCGCAATCCGTTCACTTGGAAAGGAAGAAGAAAAGAAATACGCTCCATGGATAAGTGCTGTTGCAAAAATTAAGCCTCTGCTCCAGGATGGAAAATGTGCCCGCACAGCAGACCTTACAGATGATGAAAAGGCTGCCCTTTACGACATGTTCCTTCTTACAATGAAGCCTACAATCTATGTTGCAAATGTTGACGAAGATTCTATCGAAGCACAGACAAATAAATATGTAGAAATTGTCCGCAAGTACGCTGATGAAGAACATTCTGAAGTTGTTGTAATCTGCGGTAAGTTTGAAGCAGACCTTGCAGAAATTACAGACCCTGCAGACCGCAAAGACTTTATGGACAGTGTTGGTCTTAAAGAAAGCGGACTTACAACCCTTGCACACAAAACCTACCATCTTATGGGTCTCCGCACCTTCTTTACTGGCGGTCCGGATGAATGCCGTGCATGGACAATTCATGCAGGCGACAAGGCACCACGTGCTGCCGGTGTAATTCATACAGACTTTGAAAAAGGCTTTATCAAGGCCGAAGCCTATACAATTGACGACCTGCGCCAGTACAAGGACGAAGCCGCAATCAAGGCAGCCGGCAAGTACCGCCAGGAAGGAAAAGAATACGTTGTTCAGGACGGCGACGTACTTTTCTTTAAGTTCAACGTATAAATTTCTTAAAAAACTTCTCTTTTTCGTTTTTTTTCGACCAATATATATATAGAAAAACGAAAGGGAGAAGAAAATGAAGATCATTACATTATTACTGACTCTTATTATGCTGTTCTGCAGCTGTTCGGGCGGGTATTCTGCCCGGGCCCAAGGCAGCGAGGCCGACCACGAAAAAGAACAGGCAGACTTTACCGTAGTCAACTGGAATCTGCAGACCTTTTTTGATGCAAACAAGGACGGCTGCGAATACAAGGAATATCAGAAATCTGAGGACTGGAACCAGGAAAAATATTCTGCCAGGCTTGAGCGCTTGTGTCAGTTTATAAGCCAGCGGAATGCCGACATCTATATTTTTGAAGAAATTGAAAACGAAAACGTAATCTATGATATAAGCAATTATCTTACGGCAGGCGGCCACAACTGGAATCAAAAATCCTTCTGGAATTATTCAGTTTTTTCCAAGGAAGAAGGAAGCGCCATTGGAATAGGCATTCTTTCGCGCCACCCTCTGGAAGACGTAAAAACTCATTCAATGGACATAAGAATTCACAAAACAAAACAGCCTTCTGTCCGTCCCCTGCTGGAAGTAAAGGCAAGCGTTTCGGGCAGAACCCTTATTATCCTTGCAAACCACTGGAAATCCAAATCAGGCGGAGAAGCAAAAACAGAAATATGGCGGGACTGGCAGGAAACTGTCCTTGCAAACCGACTCCTTGAGCTCAAAAAAGCAAACAACGGAAGCCTGCCCCCTGTCCTTATTGCAGGAGATTTTAACCGCGACGCAGCAGATTTTATCTGTAATCTTGCCACCAAAAGCAGCTATTTAAGCGACAAAAAAAACACCTTTTTGCGTTCAGCCTGCTTCGGCTACACAGATTCAATAGACATTAATTCCCTGTGGTTTACCCAGACCGGCGAATTCAAAATAAAAACAGGAAGCTATTATTATGACGACAAATGGGAGCATATTGATAACCTTATGATTGCAGGAGGCCTTAAATGCACTGCCTTTACACCGCTTGCGACTGAACCCTGGGCTTCGGCAGACGGTTATCCTGTGCCCTACCGCATCTACACCGGTAACGGCTGGTCCGACCATCTTCCTCTGGAAGCACGCCTGGTTATCACCGCTCCCTGACTTTGTTTGATTTTTCCTGATTTTACGCAACATCTTTCAATATAGGATAAAATCTGTTAGAATATAAGAATGAACAAACAGGCAATTATCCATGTTGATAATACGGAAGGTATAATTGATTTCGCAAAGTTTCTTTCGGATCTTGGCTGGAGCATTCTTAGTGCCAACCGAACCGAAGAGCTTTTGAAAAAGGCTAAGATACCTGTAACCCGTGAACAGGCTCTTGTTGAAACAAATCTCTACCTGAACGATACCTCAGGACTCATTCAGAAAATCATGGCGTCAAAATTTCACGACGGCCCGGAGAGCTCTCCTTCAGAAAGAGGCGACATCGGAATAATCTGCATGAACGTTCTGCCTTCAATTCATTCAATCAATTCAGAAAAAAAATTAAAAGCTGTAACCCGCCCGTTTAACTTTTTCATTTCTACAATTTTACGAAACGCATTTCTTAATTACGATAATATCCTTATTTTGAGCGACCCGGCAGACTACAAAGAAGCAATGATTCAGCTCAGAACAAACAGCATAGACAATGATTTTAGAATCTATCTTGCTGCAAAAGCCCTGAACCTTGTTTCTGCCTACGACGGCGGCATTGCCAGCTCCATTCTTATGAACGCTTCCCGAAAAGATGAGTTTATGAATTATCTGACTTATCCTTTTGAAAAACAGTACACGCTCAAATCAGGCGAAAACTCACATCAGAATTCCTGTCTGTACAGATTCCCCGGAGAAACCGGAACTGTAGGCGCTCTTCAAAAGCAGTACGGAAAGGAACTGAGCTATTCTTCTATTGCTGATATTTCTTTTGCCTGGGAACAGATAAGCATGCTTTCTGCAAACCTTAAAAATCAGTTCTCGGTAAAAAGCACAAACGCAGACGGCTATCATTTTGTAACTCAGTTTACACCGCTTACCGGTACAGTATTTACAATTGCCGTAAAGCACAAATCAATTCTTGGTGCTTCTCTTTCTACAAATATTCTGGATTCCGTTAAAAAAACATATACCTATGACACAGAAAACATTCTGGATGTTACGCTTGCAAGCAGTGCAGTTGTAGACGAAGATGCCGCAAAGGAAATAATCAAATGCGGATTCTTAGCAGTTGTTGCTCCGGGCTTTACTCCAAAGGCCAAGGAAATCTTTTCCAACCAGAAAACTACACACCTGCTGCAGCTTTCAAGAATAAATGTTTCTGACTACGATATGGAGCTTATAAACGGAGGACTTTTATTCCAATCAAAGGATAATGTTCTTTTTGAAAACTGGGCCGTAAAGACAAAGACCAGACCGGGCCAGGCATTAACCGACCAGATGGCATTCGGTACCCTGCTTACAATGGGCTCTCGTTCGTTCAGCGCAGTACTGCTCAAGGATAATTCCATTACAGGTATTTCACAGGCCTGCAAAACTCCGCTTCGTGCAGTTGATGCAGCCTTGTCCGAAACTCAGTATTATAAAAAGCATAATCCTGAGCAGTTTAATGACGGAATTCTTGCAGATGTACTTGTCTGCGATTCTGCAATTTCACTTTGCGATTCTGTAAGGCAGCTTGCAGACTCCGGCCTTAAGGCAATCATTCAGCCGGGCGGCCTTGCAAACGACAATGAATTTATTGATTTTTGCAACGAACATAATATTTCGATGATTTTCACAGGCATGTCGCACATTAGCTGATAACCTGTTTATATTTTATATAACAGAAGGATAATATGATTTTCTACTTAGGACAGTATCTTCAACAATTCTGGGGTCCGGCACGACTCCTTACTTCTTATGCAATACTTATAGCAGTAGCGATGTATACAGGATTTTTTCTTGCCTACAAGCTTATTCCAAAATTCTATGACAGACTGCCGCACGACAGAGGCCGCGAATTTACACTCAAGGACAATGCCGAAGCTGCCAAGGGCAAACCTACCGGAGCCGGAATTGTATTCATCACTATTTTTGCAATAATCTGTCTGCTTTTTGTTCCGCTCAATATTACACGCGGGGCTGTAATCCTGCTTACCTGGCTTACAATGCTCACAGGCTATCTTGATGACAGAAGCACAACCTCCTGGGGCGAATATCTTAAGGGCGCACTGGACCTTATCCTCAGTCTTGTTACTTCCTTTGTACTTTACTATGGTCTTAAGGCTGCTTCTCCGGACGGTCTTGTAAAATTCTGGCTGCCATTTACTTCAAGCCTCATAACAATTCATCCTGTGGTTTACATACTTATCTGTACCATAATGCTTTGGGCTTCTATCAATACAACAAACTGTACTGATGGAGTTGACGGACTTTCGGCAACACTGGTTCTTATTGCGCTGCTCATGCTTGGTGCGGTTTTCTACTTTGTTCTTGGACATAAGGATATTGCTGCATACCTTCTGCTTCCACATATTCCGTCGGGAGCCAACTGGGCCATTATGGCTTTTGCAATGGTCGGAGTTGTAATGGGTTATCTGTGGCTCAATGCATTCCCAAGCAAATGTCTTATGGGAGACGCTGGAAGCCGTGCCCTTGGATTTTTTATTGGTGTGTGCGTAATGGTAAGCGGCAACCCGTTCCTTATCCTTGCAACCAGCTCCATCATTTTTGTAAACGGTGGAATGGGACTTCTCAAGGTTGCCCTGCTGCGCTTCTTTAAGATTAAGATTTTCGAAAATATACGCTTTCCTCTGCACGATCATATGAGGAAAAACAGAGGCTGGTCACCGACACAGGTTCTCATCAAGTTTATGATTCTTCAGCTTTTGATTACCTGTGCCATTCTTGGAATATTCCTTAAGATCAGGTAGAAAAAAGGTCTACCAGCGTCATTGAATCCTTAATCAGATTGTCGATAATACAATACTCGTTGGGCTGGTGTGCCTGGTCATCCAGTGTGCTCCAGACAACGGCATCTATTCCTTCGCGGCGGAATTCTGCACCAACAGTACCGCCACCAATTCCTATAAACCTTGGCTCCAGATTATGAACACGCTTAATTGACTGCGCAAGCTTTTGTGCAACCACAGAATCCACAGGAGTTGCCGGGCTTTCAGATTTTTGCGGAGTTGTATATTCAATCTTTACACGATAATCCTTTTCTATCTGGCGGCAGCAAAGATCCACCTGCTCCAGAACCTGCTCCAGGGTGTAGCACGGGAGTATACGGCAGTCCATGCAGAACCAGTCTTCTCCCGGGATAATATTTATGCTGTCCACATTTTTTTCGCGCTTAGTCGGCTGGAAGGTTGAATAGTCCGGTTCAAAAAGCGGATCGCGTTTGTCAAAGAATTTTTCAAGTCCATTCAGTTTGAGCGCCAGGGCATTTGCGGCAAGGCAGGCATTGGCTCCGTTGTCAGGACGGCTACCGTGAGTCTGTTTTCCCATTACATGAATGCTAAGCCACAAAAGATTTTTTTCTGCAATTTCTATTGTGCAGCCTTTGCTGTCTCCACCGTCGGGTATAAGGATAAGGTCATTTTTGCGGAATAAACTTGTATTGTGAATGAGCCAGATTGCCCCGTAAGTACTTCCGTTTTCTTCGTCAGCCGCAAAAAGCAGCTTGACTGTATGGGCCGGAACAATATTATTGCGCAGATAATAAAGGGCTGCAAAAACTGCAGAACATAATCCCTGCTGATTATCCTCTACCCCGCGTCCATAAATGCGTCCGTCTTTTTCTACAACAGTCCATGGGTCTGTATTCCAGAGCTTTGGGTCACCTACAGGCACAACATCAATATGAGCCATTACCCATATACGCTGGCTGTCATCCTTACCGGGAATTGTTACAACCAGGCTTGGACGCTTGCCCGAGCTTACACGAGAATCAGGAGCTTCAAAACGTTCTACAGATTCAAAGCCCTTGTCCCTGAGCCACGCCTCCAGGGCATCGCATTTTTTTGTTTCACCGTCTCCACCGCCTTCGGGAGCAATGGCAGGAATGGAGGTAAGGAGGGTCTGGAGTTCAATTATTTGAGAGCGTGAGTTGCTAAGAAAGTCGCGTGGTGTCATATATATTCCTTCTGCAAGGGACCCTTCAAGAGCCTTGGGGCCCCCAGAGATTTATTGATACACTTCCCAGGTTGTCTTAACCAGGGTATCTACATCGCTGTATTTTGGTTCCCAGCCAAGCAGCTCTTTTGCACGCTTAGAAGTTGCATAAAGGCAGGCAGGGTCTCCGGGACGGCGTTCTACATCTTCAGAAGGAATTGCCTTTCCGGTAATACGTCTTGCAGCATCAATAATTTCCTTTACGGTTGTACCTTTTTCGGTACCAAGATTAACCGTAAGGCTCTTGTCATTCTTTGTAATATAATCCAGTGCCATAACGTGAGCACGGGCAAGGTCAGTTACATGTACATAGTCGCGGATACAGGTTCCATCGCGGGTGTCATAGTCGGTTCCAAAAACCTTCATCTTATCTTTCATTCCGGCGGCAACCTCCATAACGCGAGGCAAAAGGTTTGCAGGATTCTGTTCAAGTCCGCGCACCTTTCCTTCAGGGTCATAACCTGCTGCATTAAAATAACGCAGGGCTGCATAACGCATTCCGCGCAGCTGATCGTACCAGGCCATAAAGCGTTCAATTTCAAGCTTGGTAAAACCATAGTAGTTTTCCGGATTCTTTGGATGATCTTCATCAATAGGCAGATACTGAGGTGCACCAAAAACTGCAGCCGACGAAGAAAAAATCATCTTTTTGCAGCCATGCTTTACAGCAGCATTCATAATATTGATTGTACCTGTTATATTGTTCACGCTGTATTTTTCAGGTTCAATCATACTTTCGCCCGCAGCCTTAAATGCCGCAAGATGAACAAAAGCATCAAAGCCCCTTGCAAATGCCGCTTCTATATCTGACTGAATTAAAATATTTCCATAAATAAAATCATTTTCCGGAAAAAGATTGCAGCGCAGTCCACTAGAAAGGTTATCAAAAACAGTTACCTTGTGACCGGCCTTCATCATTTCCTTTACAACGTGACTGCCGATATAACCGGCCCCACCTATTATCAGAACTTTCATAAAGTTTCCTCCTGTTGGTTTGCTATAAAACCTACTTTTATACATATATATTTTGTTGTTCCATCCTGCATTTCAACTTCAACCCAGGACTGCGCAACCAGATTAAAATCTAAAATCAAAGCCTCGTCATCCTGCGCCAGTCTCATGCACATATCAGCATCGCTTCCTTCTGCACAAACTAAAACAGTCTCGTCTTCCTTACCTTCAAGCTCCGGAAAAAACCGGGCCAGAGCTTTAATATCATTTTTTAAGGCAGATTCGCACCACAAAGGATATTCTGCTCCAAAACCCCTGTACTGCCAGTCCAAAAACATTTCTTTTTCAGGTCCGGCGGGTTCAAAAGCTTCTTCACCACCTTTTGAGGCACAGGAAACTAAAGAGAACAAAACTATTGCACAAACAACGGCAAGAGCATAACGATTTTTATTCATGAGTTAATTATACAATATCACAACAATTTTATAAACAGGTGTATCTTGTTGCCCCTGTCGTTGTTTTTCAGTATGATTGAACTATGAAGAAAATTAGTATTTTATTTTGCAGCCTTTTAAGCATTTTTATCATTTCCTGTAACACAACAAAGGAAATTCCTCAGGATCTTTCTGCTCCACAGCTTTTGCAGAAGGGACAGACCAGCCTTGACAGTGCAGATTATAAAATGGCCGAAGCATACTTTCTTGAAACAATAAACCGCTTTGGTGACGATACAGACACATACATAGAAGCCAAATACGAGCTTGCTCATCTTCATATTAAAACAAAGCAGTACGACAAAGCCTATGCAGAACTGGAAGAGATTCTTGAACTGTATTCTTATGCAACTGCAGGAACTTTACCGCCAGCCTACAAAAAGCTTGCCGAAATTGAAATGAACAAGATTCCGCCTGCAAAACTGGAAGAGCTCAGGGCCTCTAGTCATCCGGAAGAATAATAGACTTAACCCCGATTCCTTTTTCGCGGGCAAGTCCCATTACATAATCATGCGAATATTTTCCTATTCCTCTTGGCTTTGGATGAGGCTCTGCGTCTCCAATCAAAATTATCTGTTTGTTTGAACCTTCGCGCCAGTTATAAAAAGCAACCGAAGCATAAATGGCTTCATAAACTGCTTCCGGAATATCGCCGCCTTCCTTGCCGATAATCTTGAGCGAGTTCAGATTCTTATTCATAATGCTAAGACTGTCGGTAAATCCAAAGAAACGAACCGGAAGCCCCTTGTAATTAAAGTTATCTCCATAGTCGCGGTAGAACAAAAGTCCAAACCTTACATCCTTGGCCTGTTCAAATTTTTCAAGCAGGGCCGGAAGCAGCTTTTTCTTGAGCATTTCTATGTCGTTTTTCATACTGCCGGTTGCGTCAATGGCAAATATAAGGTCAAGATTGTCCGGTTCTCCGATATTATCAATTACCTTAAGGATATCTTCTATAATTGTGTCAGGTCCCTTTGAATAAACAATAAAATCAGAAATTTCAGTGAACTTCTGTGTGGCAGCAGGATTATAATCATCGGTGAGCACTACAGTTTCTTTTTCCGGTTCGGCAGGTGCAGGCTTGGCCCTTCTTCTGGTTTCCAGATTGAACATAAAAGGACTGTCCATATATTCGCCGCTGTAATCTGCATAAGGCTTTTCAAAGGTTCTTATGTTTATAAAGGTTCCCTTGCCTATTTCTACAATGCCGTGTCTGCTCCACTCGTAGCCGTACTGAATTTTGACCGGAATAAAAATGTGGAATGCCTTGTCAAAAAAGTCTGTTTTTTCGGCTGTTGAATCTATAAGGCTGTATTTTGCACCTTCCGAAACAAGCTTCTGTCCATCCAGATAGCGGATTTCGTCTCCATTTATGCTGTTGTATTCAAGTGCCCTGTAGGCATAGCTGTCTGATTTTCCTTCCGGATCTCTTGTAGTTTCTGTAAGCAGGATTGATTCTATTCCCTTTATTTTTCGGACATAAAGATGATAGCCCGTAAGCTCCCCTTTTTCGTCATAGGCCTGGGTAATTCTTACATCATTTGCCTTGATGCGCATTGCATCCTGCTTTGGAGTATATACAAGCTTTTGAGAATTGTTTTCAGGTTTCTTTTCCTGCGCAAAAACACCCGTCTGCAGCATAAAAACTGCCAGTAATATAGAAAAAACGGCTATTTTTGAATTTTTTGCATAAAACATAGTTACTTATCGGCTTTTTGTATGTTTTATATTAGGAATTGCAAATTTCAACTAAAGGGGGTAAAATATGAACATGAAACTTAAAACTATCTGTATTGCATTAGCATTATTCAGTTTCTCTACCTATACCTTTGCAAAACCGGCAACTTATTCATTTTCAGGTTTTGGAGGCGGACTTCCGTCTTCTGCTACAAGAGTTTCTGCATCAGACGATTCAGACGTTCCAACAAAACAGAGAATCATAGTCGAAGATGACGAAACAGAAGATACAAATACATCTGACGAAGAACCTTCTGTAAACAAAAACAAAAAGGGTGCCCTTATTGCAACATATGTTATTCTTGGAGCTGTCGTAACAGCCGGAATTGTTGTAGGAGCTATATATCTTAGCAGCGAATCTGCTGACTGCTGTTCGTCTGCTTCTGACAGTATGATGAAGGGCTGCGGCGAAGGCTGTTCTGAAAGCTGTAACAAGAGCATGGAAGATGCGTGCAGCGAGTCTGTATCAGAAGCCTGTTCCTCTTCAAGCAATTCATCTTCCTGCAATTCTTCTTCGGGCAATTCTACCGTAGACTGTTCATCTTCTTCTATAAACGCACTCATGCAGGGTAATGTTGCTTTAATTCCAGTTTTCATTCCATAATAAGATGACTGCCTGGAAAAACAGATTCATTATTTATCTGCTTATTCTATTCGCGACAGAGAGGTTTTATGCTGCTTCAAAAAATATCACCTCCCTGTCGCTTAATTTTACACGCATAGAATCAACTGCATCTCAACCGGAAAACAAAATGACCGGTTCCATAATCTACAGCAAAAATCCTTTTTTATTTGTATTTCAGACAAACGAGCCTGCTGCACAAATCCTCTACCAGAACTCTGAAGGCGCGTTTTTTCTGCAGGGCGATACTGTAATTGATATTTCCGACCAGAAAGAAAGTCTTACACAAATCTGCAATGATTTTTTGAACTGGTTCAAGGATGATTACGGGCTTAAGCAGTCTGGCTTTGATCCTTCTTTACTGTGGCTTGAAAACGACAGTACTGTTTCGCGATGGAACAAAAAGCCGGACCAGGCGCAGCCTATTGATCACGTAATTGTATATTCAGATTCTCTGGGAAGGCTTACCGCTTTGAACATGTATATTATAGAACAGGAGAATCCTGTTTTGTTTACTTCCACTACACTGTCTGATTTTGAATATACTGCGGGACATTATTATCCGGTCAAGGTAACTTCTGTTTCGTACGAAAATGATACTCCGCTTATTACGACGACCCTTTCTTTTTCTGACATAAGCTTTTCTTTTGTGGGGACAGATAAGGCCACCGGTAAATATGCGGTAACCCAGCTTTTAGAGCTCAAGCCTTCTGCAGACTTATCACGTCCGGCAGATTTTGTTACGGTGCAGGAGCCGGAAGAAACTGTTTACCGAGTTTCCATTCCTTCTGTGCTTGTAAATGCCGGATATAAATTCTATAAAAAATTCATAACAAACCAGGATATGAGCAGCTGCCCGTTTTATCCTTCGTGTTCGCAGTACATGCTTCAGGCAGTTTCGCAAAACGGAATTGCTGGCTTTTTCCAAGGGCTGGACCGGCTTAACCGCTGCACCACCTCAGAGCATAAAAGAGATCTGTATGCCGTAACGGAAAACCACAAGCATTATGATCCGGTTCCTGTAAAAAACAAAGGGAGTTCAAAATGAAAAAAATCCTTACACGTCTTATAATTATTCCACTCCTTCTTATAACCGCAGTAACTTATCTTAATGCACAGAGCTTTGTGTCGCCTTATGAACCTTCGGTTGTCAAAGCCTTTGCCGATTCCCTTTTGGAAGAAGGTTTTCTTACCCAGGCAGAAGGCGAATATAAAAGATATCTTTTTTCATTTGACCGCCAGACTTTGAGCCAGCAGAGCAGCGACCCGGAATTTCAATCCACACTTTTATCACTCTGCAATATCTACAAGCAGCAGTCAAACAAATCGGGAGTTCAGTGGCTTGATGAACAGTTTTATACTTATGCCCAGAACAGCGTAAAGGAAAAAATGAGCAACCTTAACGCAGGTTTTCTTTTTAAGGAACGAGATGAGCTTGAGTTTTCTGCCTTTACTTACCGGCTCTATAATTCTGATGCAGTTTTTTCACCCGACTTTTCAAATCTGCTGCAGGTATCTAACCTTGTTCTTGAACAGGACATAAAAAAGCTTGGAGAACTTACTGCAGTTATTTCTCTTGAAAACGATGTCTTTGCACATCTGAACGAGTTGTGCACTTCATACAAAACAAAAAAGCCGGGACTCGCACTCTTTCTTTCAATGATATTACCCGGTTCGGGCAGATGGTACACCGGTTCCTTTGCCGCATTCACCGGTTCCTTCCTTACAATAGGCTCCTTTGTTGCAGGAACAGTGCTCACCGGCATCAAAACCCAATGGAAAGGCTGGCAGCCCTACGTTTTCGGTGCCTGCGGTCTTGTGCTTTACATAACCGACTTATACGGCTCTTGGAAAAGTGCACAACGATATAACGATGCCTTATTCAGACATCTGTGTGAAGAAACGGAAAATATATATGAAAAAATATACTAAGGCTTTTATTCTGAGCTTTTTCATCCTTATATTATCCTCAATTTATGCGGCAGAAAAAACTGACCCGTACGAGCAGGTGTTTTTGTATGCACGGGCTTTGGAACAGGGCGGCGCTGCAGAACAGGCACAGACAGAATATAAGCGCTATATCTTTATGCAGGATTATTCAGAAGGGCTGCACCAGACAGAATGCTTTGACTGTCTTGCAGGCCTATATGCACAGGACCAAAGCTGGGATCTTGCGGCCGACAATATTTACCGTGCAATTTTGAGCGCAACCCGGGAAGGACTGGACAACGAATATATCGACAGCCTGAGACTCCGTCACATTTATTACCTTAGGATGCAGTGTCAGACAGAAAAAACTCCGGCCTGCAATAACCTTCTGTTTTTTTCATACATGAATCTTCCTGACTTTTCGCAGGAGGTAAAAAAGGCTGCCTTGTGCCAGGACCTTAAAAATGCAGTAGAAAATTACCGCTGGGATTATGCCAGAACCCAATACAACCGCACCGTTGCAGAATTTCCCGGACTTTTTACACAGCAGGAAAACGAAATCATAAACCGGAGCTTTGACAACATTCAGAATTATAAGCCTAAAAAGCAGATGCTCGCAGGCTACCTTTCATTTTTCCCGGGACTGGGCCAGCTTTACGCCGGAGACTACCTTGATTCACTCAATGCCTTTCTTCTTAACGGCAGCATTATTACAGTAAGCGTCTATTCTATCTGCACCATGGATTTATGGACCTTTTCCCTTCTGGAATTCCCTCCGCTCAGGCAATTTATGAAAGGAAACATCTATAATGCGCAGAAAGATGCCTATTATCACAATCTCCACAAGATTGATGAATACTCAGAGCCTATAAAAAACATACTCAGCAGCCGCTAAAAGCTTTTTTTCAACCCAACAAATAATTGAAAATTCCTCAAAATACGTTATAATATACTTTACAAATACTTAATTTCTTTAGATTATGCCGCAAGACGATTTTGAACAGATAGATCTCAATACCTTTTTTGACTCTCAGGATGCAAACCCTGTCCGCGACGAAAAGGCAGAGATGCTTACTACAAGACAAAAAGATCTCATACAGGAAGTAATGCCGCAGATAAAGGCCGTGGATCCGGAGAAAGCACAGAACTTTCAGGAACGCCTCGAAGCGCTGGAAGCATTGGCTCAGGCTGTTGCAAAATTCCCTTCCCTGTTGGAACGTCACGAGCTTATCGGCGGCACACGTACCCCTACTTCGCTTATTGATTCACTTATAGATCATCAGGATGCAGGAGATGCTACACTGCAGCTTCCGTCCAAGGCAATGCTTGGAAAAGGTCTTCTTGTTGCCAAAATGCATACCTTTTCGAGCTTTGCAAAATATACACATCACATTGCCGAACTCAAAAAATATTCAAAGGCATTTGATACAGAAACCGTATCTTCCATGTATTCGCTGCTTATCGAGGACGTTTACTTAAACCTTATCCGCGATACAACACAGCCTATGGAATACCGCCGCGAATGGGCATTGTCACTTCTGCTGCTTTGGGAACACTGGAATGACCAGGGAAGTGCCCAGGTTGCACCCGTTCTTGAATCTGTATGGATGGCACGCCGCCGTCTTGCTCCTGCTTTTGGAACAATGATGGGTACAAGTGAACTCCTGCTTATTTCCATGCAGATGGACGACCAGTGGATTGCCTTTATCAAACAAAAGCTTGGTGAACCCGGTGTTTCGCAGGCAATGGAAGAGTTTCTTTTTGGTATTTCTTTTGAACAGATAAATACACTCCGTACAATCTTAAAGGAAAAAGGCATTCCGGCTATCGGGCGTGATGAAGTTTCCAAATTTCTGGGCGAACACGTAAAGTCGGATGCAGGTCTGGATTACCGTGACTTCTATGCAAAATACACAGTTAGACGTGATAATGCCCGTTCCCGAACAAGGCTCAAGCTTAACGGCCCGCACAAAACACTTGAAGATTACTTTATACAGTTTGTAACGGAGCAGAATAAGGAGAAACAGAATAATGATACTTTCGCAAAATCAAAATGATGAAGATAAACAGAAAAAGATTCCCTACCACTTTGGCGAAAAACTGCGTCAGGTAAGGGAGAAAAAAGGCTATACCCTTAAGGTTGTTGCACAAAAAGCCGGAGTAAGCGAAAGTCTTGTTTCTCAGATTGAACGAAATCATGTTTCGCCGGCGATTGATACACTGCTTTCTCTGGCCGATGTTCTGGATATTAACCTGGAATTTCTTTTTGAAGAATACAGAAAGGTCAGACCCGTAACAATTATTCATGCAGAAGAACGCCCTACTATCCGCGAAGACGAGATTATCTACGAGGAGCTTGCCAACCCTAAGGATTCTAAAAATGATGTTTCGTTTGAGTCCTATATGCTTAAGATTCCGGCAAACACCCATACACACCGTGGTTCTTACGGACACATGGGCCAGGAGTTTGGAATTATCCTTAAAGGACGCGCCAAGCTCATCTACGAAGGCAAGGAATACATTCTGGAAGAAGGAGACAGCGTTTCCTACTCTGCTGCAGTACCACATACAGTAGAAAACATAGGCGACTGTGAGCTCAATGCCATCTGGGTTCTGTCCCCGGCCCAGCGATTTACCGGAAAATAGTCTGCAGCCGCAGCAAAGCAATCCAAATTATAGTTGCAACTCTTCTTTAATTTTTGTATAATTATTTAATTTTATTAAAGTTTTATTGTATATTTATGCAATTTTCCCTCATAAATATGCAACGAATCATTGTTATACAAATAAGGACAGGCTAAAAAGCGGCCTTACACAGGAGGTAATACAATCATGACTTCAAAAAATTCAGATGCAGCTCTTTTGAAGAGACTCGAAAAGCTTGCCGTTCACAATGATCCGATTAATCCAGATTTATACAAAACTTACGACGTAAAACGCGGTTTAAGAAATGCAAACGGCACCGGTGTTCTTGTAGGACTCACCCGTATTGGTGATGTAGTCGGTTACGAAATGAAGGATGGACAGAAAATTGCCATTCCCGGACGTCTTGTTTACCGCGGTTATAATGTAGAAGATTTAATTCACGACGCAGAAAAGAATAAACAGTTCGGTTATGAACAGTGCGCATATCTCCTTTTGTTTGGAGAGCTTCCTACACAGGACAAGCTTGATACCTTTAAGCAGTACCTTGGTGAATGCCGCTCGCTCCCTGAACACTTTACCGAAGACATGATTATGAAGGCTCCTTCGAGCGATATTATGAACAAGATTGCCCGTGGAGTTTTAGCAAGTTACTCTTATGATGACGACCCTGAAAACCGCAGCGTAGGAAATGTCGTTAAACAGTGTATTCAGCTCATTGCACGTTTTTCTACACTTGCTTCTTACGGATATCAGGCAAAGCGCCGCTACTATGACAACAAGAGTATGTTCATTCATAATCCAAAGGCAGACCTTAGTACTGCAGAAAACTTTTTGCGTCTGATTCGTTCAGACAAAACCTACACAAGACTCGAAGCCGAAACCCTTGACCTTGCACTTATTCTTCACGCAGAGCATGGTGGTGGTAACAACTCTTCTTTGACAGTTCACGTTGTTTCTTCTGCCGATACAGATACATATTCTGCAATGGCCGCTGCTGTTGGTTCGCTTAAAGGACGCCGTCACGGTGGTGCCAACATCAAGGTTATGGAAATGATGGATGACATCAAGGCTAACGTAAAAGACTGGACCAGCGAAAAAGAAGTAGGCAACTACCTTAAGAAAATTGCCCTTAAAGAAGCCGGCGACCGTTCAGGTTTGATTTATGGTATGGGCCACGCAATCTATACAATCAGCGATCCTCGTGAAGTACTGCTCAAGGCTAAGGCTAAGAAGCTTGCAAAAGAAAAAGGCGAAGAGTTTGAGAGAGAACTTGCCCTTTACGATATGATCGAAAAGCTTTCTCCTGCAATCATTCAGGAAGTTCATAAATCAGACAAGAGCATCTGCGCCAACGTCGATATGTATTCCGGCCTTGTTTACAGTATGCTCAACATTCCTCGCGAGCTGTTCACACCAATCTTTGCAATCTCTCGTATTGCCGGCTGGTCAGCACACCGCATTGAGGAAATCGTAAGCGGCGGAAGAATCTACCGTCCAGCCTACAAGAACGTTTCCAAAGAACGAGAATATGTTCCTATCCAGGAAAGAAAGAAATAGAATCATTGCGGTGGTTGAGCCTGTCGAAACCACCTGCAAAAAATTTATCGTCTATTTCGTCGACTATTAGCAATCAGCAACAGACGAAGGAACGACCCTATAGCCGTAAGCGCCGAGGCAACATAGGTAAGCGCTGCGGCACTCAAAACCTTTTTAGCACCCTTGATTTCTTCTTTGGAAACAAGGGTGTTTGTTTCTTTAAGAATCTTGAGCGCACGGCGAGAGGCATTAAACTCTACCGGCAGTGTAATGATGTAGAAAATCATAGAAGCGCCAAAAAGCAAAAGTCCAATATCTGTAATAAGCTGAAGGATGTGGAGATACTGTTCAAGGCTGGCAACTGCACCAAGAGCAATTCCAAGAATGGCAAGGGTTGGTCCAAAGCGTGAACCAAAGTTTGCAACAGGAACAAGCATGCGGCGGAAGATGAGCGGACCGTAGCCTACATTATGCTGAATGGCGTGGCCGGTTTCGTGGGCAGCAACTCCTACAGCTGCAATGGAGCGGCTTGCAAATGTTGAATCACTCAGGCTCAAAACCTTGGTGCTTGGATTATAATTATCGGTCAGTTTACCGCCAATGTGGGCAATACGTACGTCTGTAATACCATTTGCTTTAAGAAGGATTTGTGCTGCCTGGGCACCGCTCACACCCCGGGAAGCCATTATCTTGTCATATTTTGCATAGCGCGATTTTACCATTGCCGATGCAAGCAGGCTGAGCAGTGCTGCGGGTAAAATAAGAATAAGATAATATATATCAATGCCACCTAAATAATACATTTAATCCTCCACTATATCTTTATAAAAAATAACTCCCGGTCGCCTTACGGATTTGCAAAACCGCAAGCTAGCTTGCTACATGCTGGCGTGCCTTGTAATTATATACATGGCCGCTCATGCGGCCGCACGCCAGAATGTTTTTGAAATCCGTAATTCGCCCTCCGTTATTTTTCCAATGCTTTGTTATAATTATATGCGTCATCCTATTCTATCACAAAAACAGGGAGAATGGTATAATAAAAATATGGAACGAATAGATAAATTACTTGCACATGAAGGGTTTGGTTCACGAAAGGAAATACGAAAGATTCTGCATAAGTGCGAAGTGCTTTTGAACGGTACACGGGTTACAGATCCGGGAACTCAGTTTGATGTAGACAAAGATACTCTTACCATTGACGGTGAGCCGATAGACTTTCACAAAAACATTTATCTTATGATGAACAAGCCTCAGGATGCTGTGTGTTCTACAAAAGAAGGCCAGAAGCAGACTGTATATGACCTTTTAGATGACAGTTACCGTACTCCATATTTTATAGAAAAGCTTCATATAATCGGAAGGCTGGACATAGATACAGAAGGACTTTTACTTTTTACGACAGACGGCGAGCTTACACACAGGCTCATCTCTCCAAAAACGCATATCAGCAAAACCTATTACTGCGAGCTTGAACAAGAAGAAACTACAGAGTACCAGCAGGAAATTACCCGCCGGTTTGAACAGGGAATTGATATAGAAGCAGAGCACAACGAAGCCGCCTTTACCGCCCAGCCCGCTTTTATTGAATGGCAGGCTCCCGACAAAGCGCTCCTGACAATCTACGAAGGCAAATACCATCAGGTAAAAAGAATGTTTGCAGCAGTGGGAAATAAAATTGCATTTCTTAAACGCGTTAGTATTGGAGAACTTAAACTGGACCCGGAGCTTGGGCTTGGAGAGTACCGGATTCTTACGGAAGAAGAAATAGAATTGCTTCATTAAGGGTGCTTCGAGAGCCTCAGCAACCCCATTTGGTTCAACAACCTTAAAGCCACTACAGTAGTATGTGGGGTCCCTGAGGCTCTCGAAGGGCCCCCACGAATGTCTAGAACAATCCGCTGATCACCCCATTATCATCAACATCAATATCAAGTGCGGCAGGAGCTTTTGGCAAACCTGGCATAGTCATGATGTCGCCGGCAAGGGCTACTACAAAGCCTGCGCCTGCATAAAGCTGTACATCGCGAACAGGGAAAGTAAAGCCGCGTGGAGCACCAATAAGCTTTGGATCATGCGAAATGGAATTCTGTGTCTTGGCAATACAGACAGGAAGCTTTCCATAACCAGCTTCTTCAAAGCCCTTGAGCTTTTTGAGTGCGGCACTGTCAAACTCTACGCTGTCGGCACGGTAAATCTCTGTTGCAATCTTGCGGATTTTATCTGCCAGAGGCAAATCCAGTTCGTACAAAGGATGATAATTTGCTTTACCACTGTCGGCAATTGCAGAAACCTCGCGTGCAAGGTCGGCGGCACCATCTCCACCCTTACCCCAGCCTTCGCTAAGGACAGCTTTTGTTCCAAGCTTTTCGCAAAGATTTTGCAGCAAGGCAATTTCTTCATCTGTATCTGTAATGAACTTGTTTACGGCAACAACAGCAGGAAGCCCAAACTTTGCAATATTTTCAATATGTGTCTTTAAGTTTTCAAAGCCTTTTTCCAAAGCAGCGCAATCAGGCTTAGACAAATCTGCCTTAGCAACTCCGCCATGCATCTTGAGCGCACGGATTGTAGCAACAATTACAACCGCACTTGGCTTAAGTCCGGCAGCACGGCATTTAATATCAAGGAACTTTTCTGCACCCAAGTCTGCGGCAAAACCTGCTTCGGTTACAACATAGTCACCGCTGGCAAGAGCACACAAGGTTGCGTTTACACTGTTACAGCCGTGAGCAATATTTGCAAAAGGTCCACCGTGAACAAAGGCAGGATTCTTTTCAAGAGTCTGAACAAGGTTAGGTTTGATTACATCTTTGAGCAGAGCGGCAACAGCACCGGTACACTTGAGCGCACCGAATGTTACGTTCTCTTTGTTATAATTCTGACCAATTACAATGCGGTCAATGCGTTCCTTAAGCTCACTGATTGTACGGCTCAAACAAACAATTGCCATAATTTCTGAGGCAACTGCAATTGTAAAATGATCTTCACGAGGAACACCCTGGAGACGTCCGCCAAGACCAATGATAATATTACGCATTGCACGGTCATTCAAATCTACACAGCGTTTCCAAGAAATTGTACGAGGATCCAGTCCAAGTTCATTTCCCTGCTGGATATGGTTATCTATTAAAGCCGCAATCAAGTTGTTTGCAATACTGATTGCATGAATATCACCTGTAAAATGAAGGTTGATGTCTTCCATAGGAACAATCTGTGCATAACCACCGCCACAGGCACCACCCTTTACACCAAAGCAAGGTCCAAGGCTTGGTTCGCGCAGAGCAACAACGGTCTTTTTACCAATGCGGTTGAGTCCGTCGGCAAGACCAATAGAAACTGTAGATTTACCTTCGCCCGCAGGAGTTGGAGTAACGGCTGTAACAAGAATCAATTTTCCTGGAGCCTTGGCAGCCTTTTCCTGCAGAACACGCAACTCTTCAAAAGTAAGCTTTGCCTTGTAAGGTCCGTAAAGCTCAAGCTTGTCGGCAGGAATATCAATTTTTGCGGCAACCTCAGTTACCGGTACCATCACGTTTTTCTGTGCAATTTCTATATCTGTCATTCTGGACCTCCTATACTCTTCCCTCTAATCTATTCTTCAAATCTTTAATTTCTTCAGACAACTCAACTGTCTTGTTATTCTGTCTTACAACTCTCTGAGCCAGCAGCTTGGAAAGGAATATACCATAGTGAGGATTCTTGCGGATCAGATTAAGGAATGAAACCTTTGGAATGCGGATAAGCTTTCCTTCGCCTGCAGACAAAATTGTAGCAGAACGGCGGTCGTTGAGCAAAAATGCCATTTCGCCGATGAACATATCATCCGGAGTCAAAACAGAAACAAGTTTGCCGTCTGTGTAAACACCATAGCGTCCGCTTACAATAAAGTACAGGTCGTTAGAAGGATCATCCTGCTTGCAGACAATTTCGTGTCTCTTATACTGAACGGTTGCAAAAGGAACCATAATTCCAGGAACGCTGTTTGCAACATCATGAACATTATTAATTTCAAAAGAAACTGCATTTCCCTTGTCGTTGTAATGAAGCGCAGTTACAAGGCCACGCGACAGACTGATTCCACGTCCATGTTCAAGTTCAAAATCAGGAACATCGCCGGCAACCATTCTTGCACGCCAGTTAAAGCCGTCGCCTTCATCTTCGATTGAAAAATGCGATTTATCCTTGCCGATAAAATAGGCAATCTTAATTTTCTTATCTTTGTTTTCCGGAAGATTTCGTTTTTCGTTAATCAAATCCAGAACATTTTTACCGCTTCTCATCCAGGCAGTTTTTTCATCATAAGAAATCTTGCAGTTACCATGCTCAAGGGCATTAGTCAAAAGCTCCATGAGTGCAGTCTGCAGGGCATAGCGGCCTTCATCATCAATACGGTTTGAACAGTAAAGATAATTAACCAGAAAGCTTGTATAAAGCCTGATATCAAGAGGGTCGTTATCGCAGATAAAAGTTCCTTTTTCCTGTCCACCCATTCTATCCTGAATACCACGGTTAAAAAGAAACTTTTGGTTACCCTGTAAAATACGAAGCAGACGTTCAAAATTTTCCTTAAAAGTATAAAGAGTAAGAACAATGATGATGTTAGGGTCTTTTTTATCTTCAATTTCCTGCATCATGGCAGGATTTGGAACTACAGCGATAATACCGCCGTTATGAAGCCAAGGGTCTGCATGAATAGCCGCAAGAATACGGTTTGAATCCATATCCTTTGACGTATAATCAATAACCTTAATTTCCGGAAGTTCGTAATCAATAAGGCTCAATGCCTCATCAGTATCCGGACAAAAAATGGGATCAAAATTTTCGGAAAATTTTCTAGCCGCACTTTTTACAATTGAAATAACTTCTTTATTTGTCGAAGCAACAAGAATTTTTTTCATAAGACTTTCTCCTATGATTTTTAATATGATTCCGATGCGACTCGAACGCACTACCTGTTGCTTAGGAGGCAACCGCTCTATCCAGATGAGCTACGGAACCGAAATATTTTTGCGCTTTCCGCTGCGCTCTAGCACCTGTACCAGACACCCGGTTTTGCAAGCTTTTTAAAACCATCTTCTTCCGGGTTGATTTTTTCTGCCATGCCGTTGTAGTGGCAAAGATACATCATACGCCTTATATCGTCTGGAAGAGTTTTAAGCTGTGCATAAGATGCGTGAACTCCCTCTCCATAACCAGGAATATCGCAATCATGAAAAATAACCTTAACAGGATAATTACTTACAAGATAATTAATCTGTTCCGGATTAAACTGAGTATCACTAGGGAACAAAACTCTGTCATCAATCAAAAGACCATACGAAATCTGGAAAACAGAAGGATCGTTGCTTGTAACATGCTTTGTACGGAAGAGTTTGATATTTATACTGCCGACATTTGTTTCGTACATTTCAAAAGGAAAGTCAAGAATCTGCTCAGGCTTAATCTGAACAAAATAATCTTCCAGATTGTGCGCACCTTCTTCGCTTACCTTAAGACCACCTTTGAGAGATTCTTCCCACAAAAGGTTTTTAAATTCGTCTGTTATGACAAGGTTGCATTTCTGCTTTTTTACATAACGTCCTACAAGGGCAAGCTCTTCCACACCGCCGATATGATCTGCATGTGGATGAGTAAGCAGGACATTATCAATTTTAGAAAGCTGAAGCCCGTAATTCTTTTCGAGAGCAAAAGGACAGAGTGTTCCACAATCTACAAGAATATGATCATTGCCTTTTACAATGAGAACATTAGTCTGAAAATATCTTTTTGAAAAAGCACTGCCGGTTCCCACAAAAAACAACGAAAGTCGTCCCTCATTTGTCAGCTCCAAAGCAGAATTCGCATCAAAACTCATTTTTATAATTATACCACACTTTTTTTAATGTGTCATCAATTTACAGGAACACAAACTACAGTGTAGCCAGAGTCTTTTCAATTCTTGCAAGCGAACGTTCTTTTCCAAGTACAACAATGGAACCAATGAGCGGAGGGCTTACTCGGCTTCCTGTTACAGCCATACGGATTGGCATCATAAAGTCACCAAGCTTAACACCAAGCTCTTCTGCCTTTGCCTTTGCCCATTCTTCTGCAGCTTCGTGATCAAGCTCAAAGCACTTGCCTACAAATTCCTTTGAAGCTTCAAGAACTTCCTTTGTCTTGGCGGCGTCAATGCGCTTTGGAATAATCTGATCTGCAGGAGGCACAGCAGGTTCTGTAAACATAAAATGAACCATTTCTGCAGCTTCGGTAAGGAACTTAAGGCGTTCCTGAATGAGTGGCATAAGACCAAGCAATGTTTTTTCAACATCTTCGCTTGTCATATTCATGCTCTTGTCTACGCAGTATGGTTTTCCATCGTCACCCATTGCAACACCGCTGAACTCTGGTCCAACATTTGGCTTTGGCTGTGGGTTTTCCGGATTTATTTCGAGCAGGGCGTCGCCGGTTCCTGTAATAAACGGCAAAGTCCACTTGTAAAGCTCTTCTGTACTAAGCTGGCGGATATAGTTTCCGTTGTAGTATTCAAGCTTTTTGTAGTCAAATACAGCAGGTGCCTTGTTCAGGTGTTCAAGCTTAAAGCGTGCAGCAAGCTCTTCGAGGGTGTAGAATTCTTTTCCTTCTTCGTAAGAACAACCAAGCATAGCTACATAGTTTACGATTGCCTGTGGAAGATAACCGCGGGCACGGAACTCGTTCAAGCTGGTTGAACCGTGACGCTTAGAAAGCTTCTTTCCGTCAGAACCATTTACCATTGGAAGGTGACAGAACTCCGGATGCTCCCAGCCGAATGCACGGTACATCTGAACGTGAAGCGGAGTACTAGGAATCCATTCCTGAGCACGCATAACGTGGCTTATTTTCATAAAGTGGTCATCAACAATATTTGCAAGGTGATAGGTTGGAAATCCGTCTGATTTGAGCAAAACAGGATCCGGAGAAATGTCTTCGTTTTTCCAAACAATGTCGCCAAGCAGGTGGTCGCTGAACTTTGTTTCGCCATCCATCGGAACCTTAAGACGGATTACATATGGCTTACCGGCATCAAGATTTGCCTTTACTTCTTCCGGAGTTAAGTGACGGCAGTTGCGGTCATAACCAGGAGCCATTTTATTTTCAGTCTGAATACGGCGGATTCGGTCAAGACGCTCTGCATCACAGAAGCAGTAGTAAGCCTCACCCTTTTCTATGAGTTCATAAGCATATTTTTTATAAAGCTCAAAGCGTTCACTCTGAACATAAGGTCCGTATTCACCACCCTTGGCACCGCCTTCATCCCATTCAATTCCAAGCCAGTCCATTGTATCATAAAGGTTCTGAACATATTTTTCGTCATAACGAGTGCGGTCTGTATCTTCCAGACGCAGAATAAATTTTCCATTCTGAGAACGTGCAAAAAGATAATTAAAAAGCGCAGTGCGAACACCACCAATGTGCTGCATTCCAGTCGGAGATGGAGCATAACGTACACGAACTTCTTTGTCTGCCATAAAAAACCTCTGTAAAAATGATTATATATAGAAAATAATGATAGAATTATAATGATTTTAGAGGTTGGGGGCAATGGGCAAACCAATTTTCTACCTTCAGATCACTCACTTCCTGAATTGCTTCAAAATGCTTTGTGTTGCGGGTGACTAGGACCATGTGATTTGCAAGGGCTATGGAGGCGATGAGGCTGTCGGCAAATGGAGCGGGCTTGCCAAGTTTTTCGGTTTTGGCACGAATGTCTGCGTGAATTTCGGCTGATTTTTTTGTGTATGTTATTACCCTAAAGTTTTCCATTACATCATCAACAAGAAATTTTTCAAGGTATTTTTTATTCATGCCTTCGGGCATTTTGTACATACCATACAACAATTCCTGCCATGAGCTTGAGGCTATTGCACAATCGGAGGAATGCTCGGCCAGTTTTTTTATTACATTAAAATCAGGCAAAGGTTTAATTATTTCAGAAACCATATTCGAATCGAGCAGATAATGTGGCTCTTCAATATTAAAATTATTTTCCATCAATCGTCAAACACTCCTTTATAAATATCTTCTTCCCAACTTGTACCCGAGGTTGATTCATCTCTATTATTAAAAATCCTGTCAATTTCTTCGTCAGTAAGAGAGTCATCAACCTTTTTGCGGAATTCGGCAGCAGCTTCTAAGATGGTTCGTTTTGGCTTGGCCAGCAAAAGCTTGTTGTACTCATCAATGGAAAGAATAACCCCCACAGTCTTGTTTCTGCGCGAAATAAAAACGGGTCCTTCAGTTTCTGCCTGATGCATAAAAAATGGAAGTTTGTTTTTGGCTTCAAACATTGGAATTGCGGTTGTGTTCATAGTAACGCCTCCTGGAAAATGAATACGTTATTGTAACTGAGATAGCTATTTTAATCAACCGTAATAGCTATTTACAACATTAAAGACAGCCTTTATACTATACATAATTGTAAATGCCTGATTCTGGCGGTATGCCTCCACCAAGCTCAATCGGTTAACACCGAAATAAGTTTTTGAGGAGGCTTGCGTATGACTTGTGAAATAGTTATTGCTTTGGTGACTTGTGTCGCTACTGTAATATGCACAGTTATAGCAGTTCTCTCATATTTTAGAAATAAGAAATGAGTGAATAAATAAAGCCGCCATAGTCCCTTTACACTTTGGCGGCTTTGTCAAATAAGTGTGGAGGCTACCCAACGAATCGGGCATTTCCTTTATTTAACTATAGCATAGAATTACTTATACGTCAAATTTTACTACATCAATTTCTACAAACAACCCTTTATTTTTACCACAAAACAGTTTATTCTATAATCATGCAAAATTCATTCAAAGACCAAAGATGTGACGAAAACAACCCAAAATGGGAACAGGCTATAAAACGCGAGATTCCGATTTATGGGCGCAACAATGAAATTAGAACTGAGTTTGAGCGCGACTATACTCGAATCCTTCACAGCGAGGCATTCCGCCGCCTTAAGCATAAGACGCAGGTTTTTTATGCGCCTCACAATGACCATATATGTACCAGAATGGAGCACGTCATGCACGTTGCGTCTGTTGCAACAACTATTTCCAAGTACCTGGGGCTTAATGAACAGCTGGCCGGTGCAATTGCAATGGGCCATGATATTGGTCACGCTCCCTTTGGTCACCATGGAGAAGACTGCTTAAACGGACTTTTGGAACAAAAAGAAGGACACAACGCTCCTAAAAAATTCTGGCATGAACGAAACAGCCTCTTTTTTGCAGATTATATAGAAACACTTCAGGATCCAAACGGAGTTCAGCAGCCGCTTAATCTAACCTATGCTGTGCGCGACGGGCTCATCTGTCATTGTGGTGAAATTGACCAGCAGGGAATTAAACCGCGCGAAGAAGCAATTGACTTGTATTCCATGAAGCGTCCCGGTTTTATTCAGCCGTATACATGGGAAGGCTGCGTTGTAAAAATTGCAGATAAAATTGCCTACCTTGGCCGCGACATTGAAGACGCCCGCGCCTACCACATAATTGACATGGCAGGTTACCGCCAGCTGCGTGAAATTGTAGGTTCAACCCTTGGTTTTGAAGGAAAAGGTGCTCATGCATTCCGCAGCGGTAAGGCAGTAAACACAACGGTTTTGATTAATGATTTAATTGTAGATTTGTGTGAACAAAGCAGCCCCGAAAAAGGACTGTGCTTTTCTGATGAATATTTCCGCTTTATTCTTGAGCTTAAGAAATTCAACTTTGCAAATATTTATAATCACTGGCGTCTCGGCGAGTTTGCAACTTATTCAGAAAATATCATTAAGACAATTTACACAACCTTGCAGCGCATAAAGCCTTATGTAGAAAATGGTCGTGCTGCTCAGGCTCTCCGTTACTGCCCTAAGCTTTGTGCAACCTACGAAGACTGGCTCATCAAGCATGCCAACTACAGGCCTTTTGCCATGGAAAAACACAGCTTTGTAGACCGCAAGGCAGTCCTGCGCTACAACACACCACAGGTTTTTGATGTTTATGATAATGAGTCTTATACAAAGTGTGTGATTGAGTATATTTCCGGAATGACTGATCAGTTTGCGATTGAAGTTTACGGGGAGATTATTTCTTTTTAGGGCCCTTCGACAGGCTCAGGGACCCCGTTACACTCTGTGCATAGCGCTGAAAACTTTTTCAGCCATAATGTTGATTTCTACGCCCATTTCTTCGGAGATTTTGGTGAGTGACTGGCGCAGGCTGTCGATATCAATGTCTGCTTTGGCCATGTCTACCATCATCATCATTACAAAGTTGCCCGAAAGAATTGTCTGTGTGATATCGGCAATGTTGATTGAATGTTCTGACAAAAATGCCGAAACCTTTGCGATGATACCTACTTTATCTGATCCTACAACGGTGATTATTGCGTTCATATTTATTCCTCCTTTCCAAAACTGTCATTGCCGTGCTTGACACGGCAATCTATTACTCAGATTATCGGGTCAAGCCCGATAATGACAGTGGTATTAAAAATTATTTCCTAATGTTGCTGCGATAACAGCCTTGATTGTATGCATTCTGTTTTCGGCTTCGTCAAAAACTACAGACTGCGGCGATTCAAAAACATCGTCGGTTACTTCCATTGCTGTAAGGCCGAACTTTTTGTGAATCTCTTCGCCGATTTTTGTTTTGCAGTCATGGAAAGACGGAAGATCGTGCATAAAAATTGCTGTCGGTTTTGCCTTTGCCATAACATCCTTATTTACCTGATATGCTTTAAGGTCTGCAATGCGTTCTGCCCAGATTTCATCAGGCTCGCCCATGCTTACCCATACATCAGTGTAAATAATATCTGCATCGGCAGCAGCCTTGTCTACATTGCTTTCGAGTGTGATTGAACCACCGCTTTCCTTGCACCATGCACTGCACTCCTCTACCAGAGCCTTGGCCGGGAAATATTTTTCCGGAGCACAAAGTGTCAAGTTAAGTCCAAGCTTTGAACATACGATGCAAAGAGAATTTCCAATGTTATAGCGGGCATCTCCAAAATATACGAGTTTGAGTCCCTTAAGCTTTCCATAGTGCTCGCGGATTGTAAGCATATCTGCAAGCATCTGTGTCGGGTGGTATTCATTTGTAAGACCGTTCCAAACAACAACGCCTGAATATTTAGCAAGGTCTTCTACGATTGTCTGTTCATAACCGCGGTATTCAATTCCTTCGAACATGCGCCCAAGAACACGTGCGGTATCGGCAATGCTTTCTTTTTTACCAATCTGACTTCCTTCTGCAAGGTAAGTTGTACAGATTCCAAGGTCGTGTGCGGCAACTTCAAAGGCACAGCGTGTGCGGGTACTTGTTTTTTCAAAAATAAGGGCAATGTTTTTTCCGCGGTGAATATCAACAGGAATACCGCGCTTCTTTTTTGCCTTTAAGTCGGCAGCAAGATCAAGCAGCCCCAGAATTTCGTCCGGAGTAAAATCTTTGAGAGTTAAAAAATTGCGTCCTTTTAAATCCATATTGTGCCTCGAAATAATTGTTGTGAAAAGTGAATTATAACAGATTTTAAATTTTAATACAAATGGGAACTAAAGTAAGACACTGCCGCTCGATAAATCTCGCGAGCCATTTTCTCGTAAACGCTAAATGACAGTCCCGATGGACTGTCATTTAGCGTTTGCTATATTAGGCATCAATCTCTTTAGCCAGGTGATGCACAATAAAGTCATGACGTTCCGGAGTGTTCTTGCCCATATAGAACTTGAGCACTTCAGGGACGTTTTTTAATGCCTGAATTGTTACCGGAGTCAGATGCATGCCTTTATCTTCACTTTCGCCTTCTTTGCGAGGGAAGATGAACTGGCCGAATTCGCTCGGGTTAATTTCTCCAAGTCCCTTGAATCGTGTTACTTCGGCGCTGGAACCAAGCTTTGCAAGTTCCTTGTCGCGGCTTTCTTCGGAATAACAGTAAATTGTTTTGTTCTTTGTACGTACACGGAAAAGCGGTGTTTCCAGAATAAATACATGGCCGGTCAAAACAAGTTCTTCAAAGAAAAGCAGGAAATAGGTCATCAAAAGATTGCGGATATGGAAACCATCATTATCGGCATCGGTTGCAATGATAATTTTATCAAAACGAAGATCTTCTATATCTTTTTGAACTCCAAGGCTGAATGTAAGGTTTTTCAATTCCTCGTTTTCAAAGAGTGCAGATTTTTTCATTCCATACATATTTTCCGGCTTACCGCGCAGACTGAAGATTGCCTGATATTCAACGTTGCGGCTGCCTACCATAGAACCTGTCGCAGAATCACCCTCGGTAATGAAAATCATGCTGTTTGCACCCTTTGGACCGTCCTGAAGATGATACTTACAGTCCTTGAGCTTTGGAATCTTGAGCATTACAGATTTAGCGGCTTCTCGAACCTGTTTGTCTGTTACGCTGTTGATTTCGGCACGGGCCTTCTGGTTTTTAATGATTTTATCTTCAAGCGCACCCGCAATATCAGGATTGTGACGCAGCCAGTCATCTACTGCAGTCTGAACTTCCTTAATGATTGGAGCACGAATTTCTACGTTACCAAGCTTATTTTTTGTCTGAGATGTAAACATAGGGTTATCAAGGCCAATCTTGAGGGCACACAAAAGACCTGCTGTTACATCCTTTTCGTCATATTCCTTCTTAAAGAAGCTGTTTACACCCTTTGTAAAGCCGTCCAGGAATGAAGTAACGTGTGTACCGCCATCTTCTGTACTCTGACCGTTTACAAATGAATAAACAAACTTGTCGAGCGAAGGTGTATGTGTCAAAACAAACTGTAGATTTTCACCCTGATAGTTGAACATTGGATAAAGAGGCTTTGTGCTCTTGCCCATTTCGTTTACCAGAAGATCTTCAATTCCGTTTTTACTAAGATAATCTTTGCCGTTGCATTTGAGGAGCAGGCCCGGGTTCAAGTAGGCATAGTTCCAGAGACGTTTTTCTACATACTCCATGTTAAAGGCGTACTTTCCAAAAATCTCGGCATCCGGCTCAAACTCAAGGTAAGTTCCGTTTGGAGTTCCTTCCTTTGCTTTGCCTGTTTTTCCGCCTGTTTTATCACCTTTTTTGTATTCAACTACGGCCATTTTGCCTTCGCGGATTGAGGCAGCGCGGAAGTATGAAGAAAGTGCGTTTGTGGCTTTAATACCAACGCCGTTCATACCGATTGCCTGCTTGAAAACAGAGTTATTGTACTTGGCACCGGTGTTTACGTTAGAAACACAGTCTTCAAGCTTGCCAAGAGGAATTCCTCGTCCGTAGTCGCGGATTTTTACACGGCCATTTTCTATTGCTATGTCTATGCGTTTACCAAAGCCCTGTGAAAATTCATCTACAGCGTTATCAATACCTTCCTTTAACAAGATATAAATACCGTCATTTTCGTTTGAACCGTCGCCAAGGGAACCGATATACATACCGGGACGCAGACGGATGTGTTCAAGGCCTTCCAGGTGCTGGATTGAGTTTTCGTCGTATACGGCTGGAGATTTTGATGCTGTTTTAGCAGCCGGTTTAGCAGCGGGTTTTGCTGCAACAGGTTTAGAAGGAGCTTTTGCCGGTGCCGCAGCCTTAACAGGAGCCTTTGCAGCAGGCTTTTTAGCAGCTGCTGTGGTTTTTGCAGCCGGTTTAGCAGATGTTTTTGAAGTTGATTTTTGTGCAGATTTTGCCATAAGAGCCTCTGCTCTTGCAGCAAGAGAAGATTTAGTCGTTTTTGTATCAGCCATTTTTTCCCCCAGGGATAAAAATCCCTACCCAATTATCAAGTATATTATAAATTTGGAGTTACCGCAACCTTTTTAAAACTGCAGGACAAGGCTTGCGCATTATAAATATAAAGTCTTTATGGTGGCTCCCAGTCACAAAACGAAGGTCAAAAGCGCCGGCTAGCCGGCTTGACGCTGTCTGTTGTAGTGGAACTATTAAATGCCGCTCTCGCGGCATCAACAGGGACAAAAAAAAGACTGCCGCAAAAGGAGGAAATCGGCAGTCTTTATTATCGCTGAAAAAAACATTGTATTATCGCATCGAATCTACCTATTAAACCGTATTATGAATGAAAGGTTACAAAAATAAATAAATTTAGAACATATTGGCGCGAGGGAGTGAGGGCAGAGGCAAAAAGACTCTGTTTGTGGCTGCCGCATTTTGCGGCAGGACAATAGTTCCTTTGCCACAAACAGCGTCTAGCGCATTAATGCGCGATTTTGACTCTGCCCTCACGACCGGAAGCCAATATGTTCTGAATGATGTATTCTTCTGGAATCTTTCATTTGTAATAACCTCGTAAATTTGGTATAATCTGCGGATATGGTAATATCTTCTATAGATTTAAAGAACGGACACGTTGTTCAGCTTAAGAACGGCAAGGAACTGGTGCTGCAGCGAGATGATGCTGATGCTTTGATTCGCCAGTTTGATATGTATGGAGAAGTTGCGGTTATTGATTTGGATGCCGCACTTGGAAACGTAGATGCAAAGGGAAACACTGTAAACACTCCCCTGCTCAAATCTCTTCTCCATCGTGGAAATGTCCGAACCGGCGGTGGAATCCGCACTGTTAAAAGAGCACGTGAACTCATTTCTCTTGGAGCCGAAAAGGTAATTATCGGTTCTGCTGCGTGGAAATCTGCGCCTGCAGCCGGTGAATCTGTGCTTAACGAAGACTTTTTGAATGAACTTGCTGATGCAATCGGCAAAGACAGAATTATCATATCAGTAGATGCTATTAATGGAAAAATTGCCGTAAAAGGCTGGACCCAGACTGTAGACATTCCTTTGATTGAAGGTGCCAAGCAGGCAGAAAAATTCTGCTCCGAACTGCTTTTTACCTGTGTAGAAAAGGAAGGCTGCATGCAGGGAACCAACATGGACTATGCCCGCGAGCTTCGTGAAGCTGTAAAATGCCGTGTTGTTGTTGCAGGAGGCGTTTCGAGTGTAGAAGAAATTGCTGCGCTCGAGCGTTTACATTGCGATGTTCAGCTTGGAATGGCACTTTATACAAACAAGGTAAACCTTACAGACGCCTTTGTTGCCTGCCTTGACTTTGAAAAAACACCGCTCATTCCTGTAATTGCACAGAGCATGAACGGAGAAGTTTTGATGCAGGGCTTTGCAAACCAGGAAGCTGTACGCAAGACCTTTGACTGCGGACGTCTTACCTTCTGGAGCCGCTCACGCAACGAGCTTTGGACCAAGGGTGACACAAGCGGAAACTTCCTTGATGTAGTAAAGCTCCGTGCAGACTGCGACCGCGACAGCATTCTTGCAACTGTAATTCCTACCGGACCTGCCTGTCATACCGGCTCATGGACCTGTTACGGAACAGATCCCGGCGAAAAATCATCAATGGGACGTCTGTACAATATCATCGCAGACCGTTTTGCAAATCCAAAGCCCGGAAGCTACACCGCAACACTTGATGCCAAGCGTGTACGCGAAAAGGTAGAAGAAGAAGCAGAAGAACTTTGCGAAGCCGAAGACAAAGACGAGGTTATCTGGGAAGCAGCCGATCTGCTTTATTTTGTAAACGTGCTTATGTATAAAGAAGGCGTAACCTGGAAAGATGTTTACGACGAGTTAGATAGGAGACATAAAGAGAAATGATAAAGATTCAGAAATATAACGAAGTAGAAGAAGACTTTTTCAAGGGCCGCCCGTTTGACGGTGACGACAAGGTTGTAAAGTCGGTTCTGGAAGAAGTTCAGAAGCGTGGAGACGCCGCACTGCGCCTTTACGGAAATAAATTTGATGTTGCAGTTCCAGCACAGTTTGAAGTACCACAGGAAGAGCTCAAGGCTGCTGCCGAAAAGCTCCGCATGGAAAAACGCGATATTTATGATGCAATCGTTTATTCACACGACCTGGCATTAAAATTTGCAAAGCTCCAGCGCAAATCATTCAAGGATTTTGAAGAAGAGCTTGAACCAGGCATTATAACCGGACAGAGAACAATTCCTGTAGAAACTGCAGGCTGTTATGTTCCGGCAGGACGATTCCCTCTTGTTTCAACTGTAATTATGACTGTTACCCCGGCTGTTGCTGCAGGTGTAAAAAACGTAATTATGTGTACACCACCACGCGTTCACCCGGATGACAAGATTGCTGCAGGAAAAACCGGAGCCGGAGTACCTGGCAAGGCTTTTGCAGGCGGCAAACCTTATGCAGACGAAGGAATTATGGCCGCTGCCTATATCTGTGGCGTAAATCACCTGTATGCTGTAGGCGGTTCTCAGGCAATTGGTGCCATGGCTTACGGAACAGAATCTATTCCTATGGCAGATGTAATCGTAGGACCGGGAAACAAATTTGTTGCAACTGCAAAACGCGAAGTATTTGGTACAGCAGGCATAGACTTTATTGCAGGCCCTACAGAAGTAATGATTATTGCTGACGAAACTGCAAATCCTGCATGGGTTGCGGCAGACCTGCTTGCTCAGGCAGAACACGATGTTGTTGCCCAGCCAATCTTAGTAACAGACAACGAAGATTTTGCACACAAGGTTAGTGCCGAAATTGAAGCCCAGCTTGATACCCTTACAACAAAGGCAACAGCCCGCAAGAGTATTGATGACTGCGGAATGATTATAATTGTAGAAAAACTCGAAGATGCAATTGAGGTTGCAAACCGCAAGGCCCCGGAACACCTGGAGCTTGCCATGGAAGATACAAAGCTGCGTGCTAAAATTGAAAAAGCAGTATTCAACTTTGGATCTTTGTTTATTGGTCACTATGCAGCCGAAGTTTACGGAGACTATGCAGCAGGTCTTAACCACACACTCCCTACCTCCGGAAGCGCACGCTTTACAGGCGGCTTAAGTGTAAGAATGTTCCTTAAAACAGTTACTACACTGCGCGTAAAAGAAGGAAAGGTTGGAACTGTTAAGAGTGGAGCCGCCGCAGGTTATCTTGGAGATGCAGAAGGACTTGCCGGACACGCACGTGCAGCCCGCTTAAGGATTGGTAAATGATTTTAGATGTTGTTAAGCTTGGAGAAGATGTTCTGCGCCAGAAGGCTCAGCCGGTACCCGAAGTAAATGATGAAATAAGACAGCTGGCAGAAGATATGTTCGAAACCATGATCGAAGCAGAAGGTGTCGGACTTGCTGCCCCTCAGATTGGAAAAAGTCTGAGAATGTTTGTTCTTATTGCAGATGATGATGTACGCAGGGTTTTTATCAATCCGCAGATTATTCAAACCTCAAGCGAAACAAGCGAATATGACGAAGGCTGCCTTAGTATTCCTCAGGTTTACGAAACCATTGTGCGCCCTGTACGCGTAACTGTTCAGGCACTTAATGAAAAAGGCAAACCTTTTACTCTTGATGCAGATGGACTTTTAGCACGCATAATCCAGCATGAATATGACCATCTGGATGGCATTTTGTATATAGACCGCGGCGACAAGGCTTTTGCAGAAAAAACAGAAGCTCAGTTCAAAAAACGTGCAGAACGCGCCGCTCAAAAGGCAAAGGAAAAAGCAGCCAAAGCCGCTAAGATTGCAGCAAAAATTGCCGCAAAGGAAGCTAAAAAAACAAAATGAAAATCTTATTTGCAGGAAGCCCTGAGGCAGCAAAAATCACTTTGGAATTTCTCGTAGAAAACCAGAAGCAGTCCGGTTTTGAAATTGCAGGTGTACTTTCTAATCCGCCTACAGCCAAGGGAAGGCACAAAACTCCTACCCCAACCCCTGTAGCAGAATATGCCCTTTCAAAGGGACTTCCTGTTTTTACACCGGAGCATCTGGATAGCGCCGCACGCGAACAGATTGCGCCTCTTGGTGCCGACCTGCTTGTATGCTTTGCCTACGGACACATTTTTGGCCCTAAATTTCTGGATTTGTTTCCTATGGGCGGCATCAATCTTCATCCGTCATTCCTGCCAAAATACAGAGGCTGTACTCCGGTTCAGCAGGCAATTTTAGAGGGCGACGAGCTGCTCGGTATTTCAATTCAAACCCTCTCACTCAAAATGGATGCGGGCGACATTCTAAAACAGGATTTTGTAAATATCAAGGAACAGGACACAACCGAATCCCTTTTGAACTACAGTGCCTTAACCGGCGCAAAGCTTATATGTAAAATAATAGAAGAAAGTGCTGCAGCAGGCTCACTTATAAAAGGCAAGCCTCAGAGCAAGGAAGATATTTCCTACACATATACAATCACAAAGGATATGGCAAAAATCAACTGGAGCGAAAGTGCCCAGACTATCTGCCGCAAAATCCGTGCCTACTACCCTGACCCGTGCTGCTGGTGCCTGGAAGAAAATGACTCCACACTCAAGCTTGCACAGGCAAAGGAAATCACACTTTCTGACGCCCAGCTTCTGGTTGAATCTGACCCGGTTTATGCCCCGCTTTTAGAAGACAAGGTGTTCCAAGGCTTTCCTTACGGCAAGGTTTTGGCATATAATAAGAACACAGGTGGTATTTTCATCAAAACCGGCGATGGAATTCTTTGCGTAACAAAGCTCCAGCGTCAGGGAAAAACCATGATGAATTATAAAGACTTTATGAATGGTGCTAAAAATTTTATAGGCACCATATTGAAATAAACCTTTAAGGACAAAAGAATGAACGAAGAAGATAAGACAAACGAACAGACAGAAAAAACTCGCAAGCGTATCAACTTAAAAAATCTGCGATTCAGCTTTGAAGGAGGCTTTGACAAGCTTCAGTCTAGTATTCCTGTATTAATCATTACCTGTGTTGCAGCCTTCATTCTTATGGCTCTTGTATGCGTTGCAGTATTTTTTACCAACGTTAAGGGTGCAGAAAAAGTTCTTGTTCCTAATGTTACCGGAAAAAAATGGGACGAAGCCTTAATCGAAATGCAGGTAAAGGAGCTTTATCCTAAAATCAACCTGCGCTATTCAAACACACCGGGAGACGAAGGCATGGTTCTGGAGCAGGACCCTCAGCCGGACACAATCGTTAAAGGCTACAGCCGCGTAAACCTGGTAATAAGCCGTGGTGTTGTTATTGATGCCGTTGGTTCTTATATTGGAAAAAATATTTCCGAAGTAGAAATGTCTTTGCAGACTCTTTTTGCAGGACAGACAAAACCTCTCATCACTCTTGATACACCAAGTTATATTCCGGATGCTTCTGACGCAGGAACAATTCTTGAACAGGATCCTCCTGAGGGTTCAAAAATTTCTGAACCAATTACCGTTAAGCTTGTTGTAAGCCGCGGACCTAATTACGAAAACACACGCCGCCCTTATGTAATTGGACAGAGCATAAACGACCTTTTGCAGACAATTGCACGTACAAAAATTGTATTTGATATAAATTCCCATACTGCAACAGATCAGGAAAAACCGGGCACAGTTGTAAGCCAGGAGCAGATTGCAGATGAATACATTCCAAATTACACCAGAGTTACTGTAGAAATGGCAATGCCGGATTCGGGCAATTCAGACAATGTTTATGGAATCTTCCAGACAAAACTGTCCGACTATCCATATCCGGTTCCTATGAAGCTTGATGCATATCCTGCAGAAGGAACATCTTATACCATTATCAGCTTTAACCATCCGGGAGGAAACTTAACAATTCCTTACGAAGTACCACGCGGAACAACACTGGTTCTGAGCGTTGCGGACAAGGTTGAAGCAAGGAAGCTCGCCGAATAATGAATCCGCCTCTTGTATGCATGACATTAACAGGCAAAACTCTCGAAGAAAACCGCCAGCTGGTAAACAAATATTATAAAACACTGGATCTTGTAGAGTTAAGGGTAGATTACCTGACAGAGGATGATCAGCTTTTTGCAAGACGTTTTCCGTCCATGATTCATCTTCCATGTATACTTACAATTAGACGTGATATTGACGGCGGACTTTTTAACGGAAGTGAATTTTCACGCACCTGTCTTTTTAGCCGGGCTCTGGCCTTTGCAGATCAGGACAAGGCTAAGAATTTTGCCTATGTAGATTTTGAAGATGATTTTCATATTCCAAGTCTTCAGGATGCGGCAATGGCATTCGGTGTAAAAATAATCAGAAGCCTTCATAATATGGAGGAGCCTATTTACAATATCCGGGAACGCTGTGATGAAATGCGTAAAACCGGTTATGAAATTCCAAAGATTGCGTTCAGACCAAAAAAGCTTAGTGATGTAGCAAACCTGTTCCGCGAAGGTGAACAGATGACAGACTACGAGCATATTCTGTGCGCCATGGGGCCGGAAGGACTGCCTTCTAGAATTCTTGCATCGCATACAAATTCGTTCCTTACCTATGTTACACCGGAAGAGCTTATTTCTAACACACAGGAAATTGGTCATATAGATCCTGTAACTCTTACTTCGCTTTACAACTTCAGATCAATAAATAAGAATACAAGACTGTTTGGTATTACGGGCTGGCCTTTGTACAAGGTTTCGGGTCCTGAGATTCATAATTCAGGCTTTAAGAAAGCAGGAATAAATGCGGTATACATGCCAATAAGGTCGCAGCTTGTTTCCGAGGCACTTACCTTTGCAGAACAGGTTGGTATAGAAGGCTTGTCCATAACAAACCCTCATAAGGAATCTGTAATGTATTATCTTAACGAACAGAGCCCTGAGGTAGTTCAAATTGGAGCCTGCAACACTGCAATTTACCGCAATAAAAAATGGATAGGCTATAATACAAATGCATACGGATTCCGCCGCGCCCTGGAAGAATTTCTTGGGCCGGTTAGAATCAAAAGAAAAAAGGTTGCCATAATCGGGGCAGGAGGAACTGCCAAGGCTATTGCTTTTGTTCTTAAGCAGATGGGAGCCAGAGTATGCATCTTTAACCGAACCATAAGTCACGCCAAGCAGATTGCAGAACGCTACGGCTTTGAATACTGCAGCCTTGAACCGGACTGCGCACCAATTCTTGATGAATATTCAAACCTTATTGTTCAGACAACCTCGGTAGGTACAAGCAAAGAAATCAAACAGGGAAGTCAGCAGACCGAGCCTAATGATCCTATTTCTTTCTATAACTTCCGCGGTAATGAAATTCTTTTTGATATTCTGTACCGACCTGCAATTACACCTGTTATGAAACGCGCCTCTCTTGCGGGCTGCAGGGTAAGCAACGGTTACAAAATGCTTGAGTACCAGGCCTATGCCCAGTTCAAGCTGTTTACCGGACAGGATTTTGAAGAAGGTTCTGAAGACCTGTCATTATCTGGCTTGACCAGATAATCTGATAAAAGATCTCCGGGTCGAGCCCGAAGATGACATATATTACAAGAGGATAAACTTATGACACAGAGCGAACAGAAAAAACTTGTTGCAGATACTGCAATTGATACATTGATTGAAAAAGGAAAAATCTTTAGCGGAATGAAGATTGGGCTGGGAACCGGATCTACCGCTATGCCTGCCGTTTACCGTCTTGCAGAACATATTAAAAGCGGTGAACTTAAGGATATAAAGGCTGTAGTTACAAGCTTTCAGACACAAAATGCATGTCAGGACCTTGGCATTCCGGTTTATTCGCTCAATGACAGAATTATTGACGGACATCTTGATTTATCAATTGACGGGGCTGATGAAGTTACTCCGGACTGCTTTTGTATTAAAGGTGGCGGTGCCGCTCATGTCCGCGAAAAATTAGTTGAATATAATTCTGATATTTTTGTTGTAGTTGCAGATTCTACAAAAGCAGTAGAAACAATAGGAACCAAGTTTGCCGTACCTGTTGAAATTATTGAAAGCGCACGCGTTGCAGTTACAAAGGCTCTGGAAAAGCTTGGTGCAAAATGTGTTCTCCGCGAAGGAGTACGCAAGGCAGGTCCTGTAATTACCGACAACGGAAACCAGATTCTTGACTGCACCTGGGAAAAACCTATTGATGTAGCCGAGATGGAAGATAAAATTAATGGAATTGTCGGCGTTGTAGAAAACGGACTTTTCTCTAAGAACAAACCGATTGTTTTTGTTGCAACAAACGACGACAAGGTAGAAATCAGGAACTGGCATTAATGTTTCCACCGTTTGATCAGGAGCTGGCCCGTCACTATTGCATGGAATTTATTTCCGGCATTGAGGACGGGTCAATTATTTTAAAACAGATCTCCAAAGAAAGCGAAGAACGCAAAGGCCATGGCGTTATGGTCGGGGCACTGGTGTGCGTTGATGCAGCTGGTCAAAGGGTTGTGCTGCAAGCAGTAAGCGGGATTTCCGTTATGGCCCTTCGAGTGCCTCAGGGACCACAGTGCAAACTTGAAAAAATAATCGTCCCTCCCCTCGTCCCACCCGAAGAAATTGAAAAAGCGCTTGAAAAAAATGACAAGAAAATACATGAGTTGACTTACGCCATAGAAAAATGCGTGACCACTGAGCAAAACGTGGTCCCTGAGCCTGTCGAAGGGCCCTCAAAAAAACAGCTGGAAGCAGAACGCACACAACTAACCACAGAATCTCTCCTCAACGTATTCAACCTTTACACCTTTACCCGCTTTGACGGAAAGAAAATAACTTTGAATGAAATAATCAAAGAACACGGAGGCAAGCTTCCGCCGACAGGGACCGGCGACTGCTGTGCACCAAAGCTATTGTCTTATGCATTTGAGCACGGTCTTACTCCTATATCCATGGACGAAGTTTTTTACGGGCGAGACACTCCTAACAAAAAAAACGGCGTTTCCTACCCTCCCTGCGACGAACGCTGCGGATACATTCTGCCTTCAATTTTAGGGCTGGAGATTTTGTACCGCGACTCAAGCATTATAGTTATCAATAAACAAAGCGGACTTCTTTCGGTGCCGGGTCGTACAGCGGATAAACAGGACTGCGTTGTTAATCGTGTAAAAAAGCTTTTTCCCAATTGTATTACACAGCCTTCGGTACACAGACTTGATATGGAAACTTCGGGACTTTTAGTTCTTGCATTTACCCAAGAAGCACACCGTAATCTTAGCCGACAGTTTGAAGAAGGCACAGTTCATAAAAAATATGTTGCACTGATTGATGGAGTTTTTGACCACAATGAATATAAGGGCGAGCTGCAGTTAAAGTTCCGTCTGGACGTAGACAACCGCCCGCATCAGATTTACGACGAAGAAAACGGCAAGCTTGGAATTACTCAATGGGAAAAAGAAGGCACTGTGTTGTATACAGCACCCGATGGAAGCAAACGACGCACCACAAAAATTATCTTTACCCCAAAAACCGGCCGTACACATCAGCTGCGTCTTGCAGCAAGCGACCCTCACGGCTTTGGCATTCCTATTGTGGGAGATACGTTGTACGGGCATTGTGAGCCGGGAGAAAGGCTGATGCTGCATGCATTTGAATTAGAGTTTAAACATCCGATCTCTGGGGAACACATGCATTTTGAAATACATCCGTCATGCTGAACTTGTTTCAGCATCTCATATTTGTTTGTATTGAGATCCCGAAACAAGTTCGGGATGACGAATTGTACTTTTACATAAATAAACCCTTAACCAGCGGCACACAAATAACAAAAAGCACTTCAATCACAAGAGCCGGCAAAAAGTTTGCGGTTTTGATTTTTTTGAGGGCAAGCAGATTCAGACCAATCATTATAATAATTGCACCACCACAGGCCGAAACTTCATTAAGCATAGTGTCTGTTACATAAGGCTGAAGCACTCCCGAAAGAAGTGTAAGTCCGCCCTGATAAATGAGAATCAAAATAACAGAAAATGCAGTTCCTACACCCATTGCGGCTGCAAAAGAAATAGCCATAAAACCGTCAAGAATAGACTTTGTAAAGATGATTGTATAGTCATGTTCCACGCCGGCCTTGAATGAACCGATAATTGTCATTGCACCAACACAGAACAAAACCGAAGCGTTCAAAAAAGCATAGGCAAAATTGTGCTTTTTCTCTTCTTCAAGAGAAATGTCAGAAGCAAGAGGATCGCCTTCTACAGCTGCCTTTTTCTTAGGAGTTGTAATTTTCTGAAGCCAGCCGCCCAGTCTAAGGATTGCTCCATCTATATCTATTGCATAACCAATAACACCGCCAACAATAAGCGACAGTGCAAGATAAACAATGCTTTCGTACTTAAATGCCATCTGAAGGCCTATTACGATTGTAATAACACCACAGGCAGTCTGAATCATTTCCAGAAGTTCATCAGTAAATTTTTTGGAAAAAAGAAGTCCGATTATTGAACCAAGAATTACGGTTCCGCAATTAACAAATACTGCTATCATTTTTTACCTCAAAAAAAAAGGGAACTGCACTGCTGCAATTCCCTAAGTTGCGGAGGAGCCGACTTGAACGGCCACGACTCTCGTCACAAGCACCTCAAGCTTGCGTGTCTACCAATTCCACCACCCCCGCATAAAAGCCTGAGCTACACTGGATTCGAACCAGTGACCCACGCCTTAAAAGGGCGTTGCTCTACCTACTGAGCTAGTAGCCCATCGCATTCCTGCGAATGTTTTACTATTTTATTGATTTTGTAATTTTGTGTCAAGAGAATGAATGGTAAAAAAATCACATATCTTGAAAAACACAAAACCATTTGCTATGATATTTATAATTGTAAAATGTTTTACGAGAGTTTATTAAAAACATTTTTTTAACGAGGTTTTCTTATGAAAAAACTTTTATCTGTTTTGGCTGTTCTTTTTGTACTTGGAACAGTTAATGTATTCGCAATCGGTGTTGGTCCACAGGGTGGATGGAATCCTGCTTTGAAAGGTGGAAATGGTGCTTTATCATTAAAGCTTGACAATGTTCCTTGCTATTTTGCTGTTTCTGCAACATTCCAGGATCCTATTACAATTGGTCTTACTGCTGACTGGTGGATTAAGAATCCTAAGATTGAAGGCACATGGGGTTATTACTATGGTGTTGGTGGAGCAGGAGCAGTTACACTCGGCTCTGACGTTGCAACTATTTTTGTAGGCGGCCGTGCACTTATTGGTACAAACGTAAAGCTTCTTGATAACTTTATTGAAATTTATCTTCAGGCTGCATGGGAACCAGGAATTGCAATTCACAATGGAATTGTTCCTGTTTTCAACTACTTCCCAATCGACCTTGGTCTCCGCTTCTGGTTCTAAGATTTGAGATTGTCGGGTCAAGCCCGACAATGACAAGAGGGCTGTCTTTATGACAGTCCTTTTTTTTCCCTTCGACAAGCTCAGGGACCACGTGTTGCTCAGGGACCGCGTGTTGCTCAGGGACCGCGTGTTGCTCAGGGATTACGTGGTACTCAGGGACCGCGTTTATCTATTTACATAGAAGTCTTTTTTCATTAAAATGGAAAGACCCTAATTTATATTGGAAATAATTTTTTTAAAAAGAGGTATTAATATGGCTTGGGATATTTCAAAAGTAAGAAATATCGGTATCAGTGCCCACATTGACTCAGGTAAAACAACAACTTCAGAACGTATCTTGTTCTACTGTAACAAGATTCACGCAATTCACGAAGTTCGTGGTAAGGACGGTGTTGGTGCTGTAATGGATAACATGGAACTGGAACGTGAAAGAGGTATTACAATCCAGTCTGCTGCTACTCAGGTTCAGTGGAAAGACTACACAATCAACCTTATCGACACACCGGGACACGTAGACTTCACAGTAGAAGTAGAACGTTCTCTCCGCGTACTTGACGGCGCTATCATGATTTTGTGTGCCGTTGCCGGTGTTCAGTCACAGTCAATCACTGTAGACCGCCAGCTCAAACGCTACCATGTACCTCGTGTTGCATTTGTTAACAAGTGTGACCGTCAGGGTGCTAATCCAATCCGCGTTCGCATGCAGCTTCGCGAAAAACTTGGTCTTAACGCTTACATGATGGAGCTCCCAATTGGTTTGGAAGACAAACTCGAAGGTGTTGTTGACCTGGTTGGAATGAAGGCTATTTATTTTGACGGACCAAACGGTGAAGATGTTCGCATTGCAGAAATTCCTGCTGCCCTCAAGGCTGATGCAGACAAATACCGTGAAGAACTTTTGGATGCCGCTTCTATGTTCGATGATTCTTTGATGGAAGAAATCATGGAAAATGGTTATGACGGTGTTGCAGAAGAAAAAGTAATTGCTGCTATCCGTAAGGGTACTTTGGCAGAACAGTTTGTAGGTGTATTCTGTGGTTCAGCTCACGTAAACAAGGGTATTCAGCCTTTGCTCGACGCAGTTGTTCGCTATCTTCCAAATCCTACAGAAGTTGTTAACACAGCTTATGATCTTGATAACAACGAACAGGAAATCACTCTTGAATCTGTAGATACAAAGCCAACTGTTGCTCTTGCATTCAAGCTTGATGACGGACAGTACGGTCAGCTTACATATACTCGTGTATATCAGGGAAAAATCAAGAAGGGTGAAGAACTTTACAACACTCGTTCTAAGAAGAGATTCAAGGTTGGACGTCTTGTACGTATGAACTCTGCTCAGATGGAAGATATTACAGAAGGATGCGCAGGTGATATCGTAGCTCTCTTTGGTGTAGACTGTGCTTCCGGTGATACTTTCGTAAACGGCGGAATCAACTACTCAATGGCTAGTATGTATGTTCCAGAACCTGTAATTTCTCTTTCTATCACTCCAAAGGATAAGCAGGCAGAAATGCAGATGGGTAAGGCTCTTAACCGCTTTACTAAGGAAGACCCAACATTCCAGACATATACAGACCCAGAATCTGGTGAAACAATCATCAAGGGTATGGGTGAACTTCACCTTGCTGTATACGTTGAACGTATGAAGCGTGAATATAACTGTGAAGTAGTAACAGGTGCTCCTCAGGTAGCATACCGTGAATCTATCACAACTCAGGGTGACTTTAACTACACACATAAAAAGCAGACTGGTGGTTCTGGTCAGTACGGTCGTGTTGCCGGATTCATGGAACCAGATACAGAGAAAGACTACGAGTTCGTAGACGCAATCAAGGGTGGTGCTATTCCTAACGAATTCATCCCTTCTTGTGATAAAGGTTTCCGCAAGGCTATTACAGAAGGTTCTTTGATTGGTGCTCCAATCGTTGGTGTAAAGATTACAATCAATGATGGTCAGTCACACCCAGTAGACTCTAACGATAACGCATTCCAGCAGGCTGCTATTGGTGCTTTCCGTGAAGGTTATGCAAAGGCTAAGCCGGTTATTCTTGAACCAATCATGAAGGTACAGATGACTGCACCTACAGAATTCCAGGGTAACTTGTTCGGTCTTATCAACCAGCGCCGTGGTGTAATCGTTGACTCAACAGATGAAAACAATACTTCTACTGTAAACGCAGAAGTTCCACTTTCAGAAATGTTCGGATTCTCTACTATCCTCCGTTCTTCTACTCAGGGTAAGGGTGAATTCACAATGGAATTCGAAAAATATGGTAAGGTTCCAAACAATGTTTCTGAAGAACTTCAGGCTAAATACAAGGAAGAGCGTGCAAAAGCTGCCGCTGCTAAGAAATAAGGAGTACGGCTTATGGAAAAGAAAGATTTAATTGCACACAGCCCTGTACGTTATTTTGACAATGCAACTTCTGCAGGTCTTAAAGACGGAGAAATGGGTCTTGTAACTGCAAAAAAAGGTCTTGGAAAAACTTCTATCCTCGTTCAGTTTGGAATTGATTCCCTCTTGAACGACAAAGCTTTGGTTCACGTTTCTTTTGACCAGCAGTCTTCTAACGTAATTGCCTGGTATTCAAGCGTTATGGCAGAAATTGCTAAGAAAAAGAACTTTAACTTGGACGAAGTTAGCGAAGAAATTGTACGCAACCGCACAATCCTTAACTTTAACCAGGAAACATTTACACTTCCAAAGGTTGTAAATACACTCAAGGCTCTTAAAGAAGGCGGAATTGCAATTGCAAGCGTTGTTGTAGACGGACTTGATCTTGCAAAGACTTCTAAAGCCGACCTTGACTGCTTTGCAGACTTTGTAAAGGCACAGAAAATGACAGCATGGTTCAGCTATACAAACGAAGCTGCTGACTTGAAGGGAACTTTGGATTCTGACAAGCTTGCAGACTTTGCTACAGTTGGACACCTTGCAGCAAGCGGAAACGCTCTTTCCCTCTCAATCCTCAAGAATGGTGACGGAAAAGCTAACCTTGATGCAAAGACATTGCTTTTCACAAAGTAGGGTTTGACCCAACAATACTAATGTCATTGCGAGCTTAGCTCGCAATGACGTTTTTTTTTAACCCTATTCCCTATTTACTATTCCCTATTTTCTAGTTATATTTAAATCATGTACGGATTTTTACTTAAAAAGAATTTTTGCGACGGCTGGGATAATCTTTTGTCTGTCGTTATTGTTAATGTTTTATTTCTGATAAGCATGGTAGGCATTGTAATGTTCAGTGCCTTTATTACTTCTCGTTTCGCTGATTCTCTTTCTGATCTTACCTTTTATCTTATTCAGGCCGGTATCCTGCTTCTGGGCATATTCATTCTTATGATTTTTTCGCTTTCTTATGGCGAAATGTCGGTAAAGATTGCCAATTTTGAAAATGCACGCGTGGTAGATTTCTTTATCAATATTCCAAAGGTTCTTCTGGATGCATTCCTTTTTGCAGTCCTGATTGTGTTTATAGCTTTTATTTCGTTCTACAGCATAACCTTTTATATTGCAAAACAGGATTCTATCTTCAGCCTTTTTGTTGGGGCTCTTATTTTCTGGATTGATATTTTTGTTGTACTTGCCCTGCAGTGGTTTGTTCCGATCCGCTGTACCTTCCACAATAAGTTTTTCAAATGCATTAAAAAATGCTTTTTAATTTTTATGGACAATACAGGCTTTTCTTTGTTCATGGCCTTTTACAATCTTCTGCTTATTGCACTTTCAATTCTGCCTATAGGATTTTTCCCGTCGGTTGCAGGTGTTGCCATTTCCAAGCAGAATGCATTCCGTATAAGAATGTACAAATACGACTATCTGGAAGAACATCCGGAGCTTAAAACTCCTGGTGAACGCCGCAAGATTCCTTGGGAAGAACTGATTTTTGAAGACAGAGAAACTCTTGGTCCTAGAAAACTGCGTTCATTCCTGTTCCCATGGAAGGACGAATAATAAAGCATGTCTAACACGAGTATTTCGCAGGTTTCTCATATCCATTCGCTGACGGCAGACTTCTTAAAAAAACGTCTTGCCCAGAATGGATTTGATGATTTTGCGTCATCTCACGGTAATATTCTTTTTCAGCTTAGTATAAATAAGGCCATTACGATGAAGGAGCTTGCGGCTAAAATAAACCGCGACAAATCCACAACAACTGTTCTTGTACGCAAGCTTGAACAGGAGGGCCTTGTAACCGCCACAACCGATACCAGCGACAAACGCAACAAAATCCTTACCCTTACCGAAAAAGGCACCGAATACAATGCACTTATGAAAAAGCTTTCCAAGGAGCTGGTTGCCAAATTTTACAAGGGTTTTAGTGACAAAGAAATTGAACAGTTTTCGGAATTCTTGAACAGAATAGAAAGTAATTTTGAGTAACGCGTCTCCACTTGACAATAGTTTTATATAAAACTATTATGTTCCTACTATGAAAAAAATTATATTTATTCTCTCGATACTTTTATTGTTAGTTGTAAGCAGCTGTAAACAGGTTTCTAAGAAAAACCTTTCGGTTGCTGTTTTTATTCCCGGAATCTGTGCAGACAGTCCTACTTACGCCATGCTTCGTGATGGAGTTATAAGCGCAATCGACGGCTTTAACAAGGACAAGCCACAGGAAAAGCAGTCTCTTCTTTATGTTATGGAAGCCGGAACAAATCAGTCTGAATGGCCTGCAAAAATCACAGCGCTTTGTGCAGAACAGAAATATGATGTTATTATTTCTTCCAACCCTTCCCTGCCCGAAATTGTTACTCCTATTATTGAACAGTTCCCGGAGCAGAAATTTATCCTGCTTGATGCAGAATGCAGCGGTAACAAAAACATCTGTACCGTATGCTACAATCAATATGAACAGTCATATCTTACAGGTTATATCGCAGGCCTTATGAGTGAATCCGGTAAGCTTGGTCTTATTGCTGCCCAGGAATATCCTGTAATGAACAACATAATCTATCCTTATTTTGAAAAGGGAGCCAAGGATGCAAAAAATGGTGCAACCGTAGACTTCCGCATTGTAGGCAACTGGTATGATGCCAGCAAGGGCGCCATGCTCGCCGACGTACTTTTCCAGAGCGGTGTTGATGTAATTCTTCCTATTTGCGGTGGAGCTTCTCAGGGAGTAATTAATTCTGCAATAAACAACGGTTTTTACATCACCTGGTTTGATAACAACGGCTTTGACAAGGCTCCTGGCAGAATCATTTCCAGTACAGTTATGAAGCAGGAAGAGCTTGCAAAAGAAATTACCACAGAGTTCCTGAATGGAAAAACTGCCTGGGGCACTGCAAAAATGCTTGGCGTAAAAGAAGGTTATGTTGATTTTGTTCAGGATGATCCGCTTTATGAACAGACTGTACCAAAGAATGTTCGTAACCAGATGGCCGCTCTTCTTACAAAAATTCAAAAAGGTGAACTTGTGATTCAGTAAAATGACACTGGAACTTAAAGACATATGTCTGCGTTATTCAAAAAAAACTGTTCTCGACAACCTGAGTCTTTATTTTGAAGACGGACAGATTCATGCACTGCTTGGAGAAAACGGAGCCGGAAAATCCACTACCGCAAATATAATCTGCGGAGAATTGCAGCCGGACAGCGGACAGATTCTGATTGACGGACAGTCTGTAAGCTTTACCACTCCAAGACAGGCAATTGAAAACGGCATATGTTATGTTCACCAGACTCCGATGCTGGCAGACAGTATTTCCGTAAAAGAAAACCTTCTGCTTGGCATAAAAAAAGAATACCGGGCAAATATCAAAGCCGTTACACAAAAATGGATTGGAGATATTTCACCCGACACCTTTGTATACGACCTTAGCGGCGGCATGCGTTTTTTTGTTGCACTATGCAGCGCACTTATAAAATGTCCGCGCCTGCTTATTTTAGACGAGCCTACTGCCCTGCTCAATGACAACCAGAGTGCTTTTCTTTTTGAAAACCTGCGTTCCCTTGCAAATGACGGTATGAATATCATCCTTATAACTCATAATATGGACGAAGCCGAACGCTACTGCGATACTGTTGATTTTCTGGAAGAAGGCAGGCTCGCTCCAAAAAAGCCGCTCCCGGTTTTGAATGCAAATATGCAAGGCAGCCCCGCCGCACAAAACACAGACAGTGATGATATAGTTTTTAGCAATATCTGCGCGTCCCCTGTAAACAGCACGCCTCTTTATAATCTTAATTTTTCTGTTCAAAAAGGAAAGATAACGCTTATACAGGGGCTTGCACAAGACGGACTTACAACCCTGGAAAAAGAATTAATGAACAGATGCCTTGCCAGCCAGATTAATTCATTCGGCAGGAGCCAGTGCGCGTTTATTCCTACAGACAGAAAAAATACTGCTTCTAATCCAAACCTTACGGTACAGCAGATGCTTACAAGCGCACTTAATATTCCGCAGAATCAGAAGAACCAGGCCGCCCTCAAAATGATTGAAAAAGCCGGTGTAAACATAATGCCGGAAGAAAAATGCATGAACCTTTCGGGAGGCATGCTTCAAAAGCTTTTGTTTGAACGAGAGCTTTATAATAATCCTCCTCTGCTCATTCTTTGTAATCCGCTGCAGGGACTCGATACCCAGACCTGCAGTAAAACAATAAGCCGTATAAAACAAGCGGCAAATAACGGGGCTTATGTCCTTATCCTTTCGTTCGGGGCTTTTCCAGGCGAATTCAGCGATAAAAACTACAAGCTTATGAACGGAAAAATATTTGGAGGCAGGCCTTAATGTATTATTTTGGATTAATGCTGAGTCTTGCCGCCATTTACATGATTGCAGGACTGGGTGCAACACTTAGTCTCAAAACCAGACAGATAAACCTTGCGGGCGAAGGCCTTATTTACGCCGGAGGTTTTATTGCCGCAATTCTTCTGGATCTTTTTGCCCGGGTCCACATTCCTGCGTTCTTTGCTATAACACTCGCATTCCTTGCCGCAGCCGCAGCAGGAGCCGCCCTCATGCTTTTATGCGAATTCCTATGCAAATACAAAAAGGCTGATTTTCTGCTTACATCGTTCATCACATCCTCGGCAATTATTCCCCTTATAGACGGATTGATTGCGGGACCTTTCAGAACAAAAACAGGCAATCTTCTGGCTACACCTTACATCATCCAGGCCTACCGCTTCAAAAGCATTCTCAAGCCTTCTCCATTAAACGCCGCAATTTTCCTTGCCATAGGACTTTGCATTGCCACACACTTTTTCTTAAAAAAAACAAAGTCAGGCGAACAGGTAAACATTTACGGCATCAGCCCTGCCTTTGCAAGATACTCAGGCTTCCCGAATACAGCCATAACCTTTTCTACTGCAGGACTTTCGGGAGCGCTCCACACCATGGCGGGAGCAATTGCAGTATGCGGCACCTATTTTACCTGCCATTCAAGCTTTTACGTAAGCATGGGCTGGAATGCACTTTCGGCCGCAATGCTCGCACGAACCAAGCCAGTGCTCCTCATTCCTTATTCAATTCTTGTTTCCGTAATAATGACTTATTCGGGCAGATTTGCATTGTATTCTAATTATGATTTTGACATAGGCATGCTTATTCAGGCGGTCATACTTTTTGTTGTTTCTACAGGCTCATTTTTCAGGAGGACCAGATGATAGGAATTCTTGCGTTTTCTTGCCCCCTGCTTTTAGCCGCCACAGGCTCTCTCTTCAGCGAATTTACCGGCTGCCTGGCATTGTTCTTAGACAGCGCCATAACTTTATCAGGCTTTTTAACCTACACCTTTACAGTGCTCACAGGCTCCATTGTTGCAGGCATTTTCTTAAGCACGCTTTGCACAACTTCCCTATCCCTGCTATTTGCGTTTATCGTAGAAAAAACAAGGGCCGAACGTTTTATTGCAGCCATTTCCATAAACCTGCTTTACGGTGCTCTGGTTTCGCTTTTATCTTCGGTCATCTTTAAGACACGCGGCGTTTTAGTTTCTCAAGCCTTTACGTTCAAAACCCAGCAAACAAACCTGATATGTGTAATCATAACTTTGATTGTAGTTACTGCGGCTATTCTATTCCTTACAAAAACTCAGATGGGAATATATTTCCGCATTACAGGCTCTGACCCTCAGGTTCTTCTTGTCCGTGGTGTTAACTCGCAGGTTTACAGAATTGCTTCCTGGGGAATTGCCGCTTTTGCCGGAGCGCTTGCGGGTTCAATTATGACAATGAGGATTTCTTCTTTTGTTCCAAATCTTGCCAGCGGTAAAGGATGGCTTGCACTTGCGGCTGTTTTTATGGGAAGGAAAAAGCTTTGGCAGATTGCGGTTTTTGTAATTATCTTTTGTGTGGTTGAATATATTGCCGTACTTATCCAGAACTTTATTCCGGCTGTTCCGTCGTCAGTGGTGCTTGCTTTGCCTTACATCGTATCAATGATACTGGTGCTTATTCAAACTCCTCGACTTCTTCCAGATTAAACTCAATTTCATCATCCGGATTATCTACAGATTCCAGGCTTGCAAAATCACCAGCGGCAAGGAATTCCTGAGCCTGCTGTTCCATAAGCTCCGGAGACACTGCAGTTTCAATTGCACTTGCATCTGCAACCTCCTGAACAATCTTTGCAACATCTTCCTTTGTCTTAAACTTTTCAAGAATATTTTCAAGCTCGGTCATATTCTTGTAGCTTTCTTTACTTGCAGAGCTTACACCCTTCATTCGGCTGACAATATCGGTTGTACCCTGTTTGATTTTCTTGATTGCAAGGGTTGCTTCAAAGAACTTATCATTCATTGCATCTACGTCCGTTGAAACCTTATGCTGCTGGTCGGCCAGAGCTTTACAATAAGCATTAATTTTATCTGCGGCAACAAATTCTTCTTCACTCTTAACCTTAATCTGCTGCATCTTTTCATCAATGCGTTCAATACCGGTTGTAATTTCGCCAAGCGAACTGATTACGTCATCTGCATGCAGGCTAACCTTGGAGAAAGCAGAAGAAGCTTCGCTGCTGGACTCGTTGGCATTTGTTACCGACTCAATGATTCCGTTGATTACCTTGGCAATTGTAGCGGCATTTTCAGAAGTACTTTCTGCAAGGGTTCTGATTTCTTCGGCAACTACGGCAAAACCTTTTCCTGCTTCGCCCGCATGTGCAGATTCAATTGCGGCATTCATAGAAAGCAGGTTGGTCTGTTCGGCAACGTTATCGATGATTGTAACTACTTCCTTTATTTCATCCAGCTGGTTTGAAATTGTCACAAGCAGATCATTTGTATTATTGATTTTTTCATCACCATCTGTAATAAGATGATGCATTTCCTGTGCCTTGGCAGAACGATCAACAGCCATTGCCTTGATATATTCAAGAGTCTGGGCGGCATCAAGTACAGCCCTGGAGCTTTCTTCAATTGCACGGGATTGAGTTTCGTTATTTTCTACCAGAGTATCTACCTTAACGTTCATTTCGGTAATTGCAAAAATTGCCTTGCGTACAGTGTCTATCATGTTTTCAAACTGATTTGAAATTTTCAGGATGTTGGAATCTATTTCTGTGGTTGCGGCGGCAGTACTGTTGGCAGCATCGTTGATTGTATAGCCCGAAGAAATGGCTCTTGTTGCAGTAACCTTAACAACTGTAAAAAAGTCGTTTATCTGATCAACCATAAGATTGATGTTCTGCATGAGTGATTTTACTTCCAGACTTCCTCTTGGTTCAATGCTTACGGTAAAATCCTTTTCGGCAAGAGTCTGGGTCATATCCTTAACCCTTGTGATTTTGTCTGCAACGCGTGATGTTACCGACAGAATCTGGAAGGAAATTACAAAGCACGAAAGAATTGCAAAAGCAATAATTATAAGGATTATAAGATGCTCCTGGGTTGCAACAAGTTCATCAATCTTTTTATAGGATTGATCTGTTACAATTGTAAGCATGTTATAATTGTTTCGGATTTTTGAAACTTCGGGGCTGCTCTGCTGGGCAAGCTCCATAAGGCGTGCCACACCTGAATTACCTGGAAGAGCTTTATAGGCTTCTCTGATTCCGGCATTTTTGACCTGTGCGTAGGCATCGTCATCCAGAGTAACGGCTTCCATTTCTATAAGCTTGGTTTCAAGGTTGCCAAAACCATTTGAAAAGTCTGCAAATAGTTTTTTTGTTCTGGAAAGAATTGCTGCATACTCACCGTCAAAATACTTTATGACCGGATCATTAAAATACATTTCCATGTTGGCATTAAGCTTTTTGATTTGTTCACGCCAGTCGAGCCAGGCAGTTTTTGGTTCAAAGCCCCAGTGTTCCATTCCGTCCAGATAATTGATTATTTCACTGAGTTGCTTTTGAGTTTCAGACTGGACAATCTGATATTCTTTGGTACGCTGAATTAGTTTAAAACCGAATAATGAAAGAGTAGAAAGGACTGCAACCTGAATTACAGAGAGTAATGTAATAATTAAAAACTTGTTTCTTAAGCGCATAAAAAGACAAACACCTCAACGTTATTATCGGGTTTTTCTGCCTTTTAGTAAAGAGCTACATCCTTTCCAGATATGGAACCAGAACAAGATTCATGGCATTCTTGATTACCTGGAGTGTACAGGTAGCAAGATAGAGGCGTGCTCCTGCAAGCTGCTTGCTGTCGGCATTTACAATTGAGCAGGTCTGATAGAACTTGCTGAATGCCTTTGCAACCTCGTAAACATAGGCGGCAACTTCGCTAGGATTAAGTCCTTCTGCGGCCTTGGCGATAACTGTCGGGTAGTCTCCAAGCAGGCGGATAAGAGCCCATTCATCTTCAGAGGTCAACAGAGCTACAGCTTCGTCTGATTCGTCAGGTGTGATGCCTGCTTCTGCAGCCTTGCCTAAGATTGAGTTTATACGTGCGCCCATATACTGAAGGTATGGACCTGTGTTTCCGTTAAAGCTCAAAGATTCTGCAGGATTGAAAAGCATATCCTTAATTGGTGTAGCCTGAAGGATATAATAATGAAGTGCACCAAGAGCAACCTTTTCTGCAACCTCGTCTGCATCTCCTACTTCTTCATCGCGACCACGCTCTTTAATTGCAGCAAGTGCATCTGCATGAAGTGAATCTACAAGATTATCAGCATCGACTACAGTACCTTCGCGGCTCTTCATACGTCCGCTTGGAAGGTTTACCATACCATAGCTGAGGTGGAAGAGCTTATCTGCCCAGTCAAAGCCAAGCTTTTTAAGTATGTGGAAAAGCACCTTAAAGTGATAGTTCTGTTCACTTGCAACAACATATACAAGCTGATTGAAAGCCCAGTCGTCGTGGCGGCTGATAGCAGTTCCAATATCCTGAGTAATATAAACAGAAGTTCCATCCTTGCGGAGAAGAACTTTTTCCTGATTGTTTCCGTCTTTACCCTTACCTACTACGTCTGTTACGTCTATGCGGACTGAACCATCCGGGGCACGGAAAAATACGCCTTTGTTCAGGCCTTTGAGAATTTCGTCCTTACCTTTGAGGTAGGTTTCGCTTTCGAAGTAGTATTTATCAAAGCTGATTCCTGTACGTTTGTAAGTAGCCATCATTCCGTCAAAGGTCCAGCCGTTCATTTTTTCCCAGAGGGCGTGAACTTCAGGATCTCCTGCTTCCCATTTGATAAGCATGTCTTCTGCCATCTGATTAGCTTCGGGGTGGGCTGTTTCAGGCTTGTCTTTTTCTCCTTTGAGATACTTGTCAAATTCTACGTAACACTGACCTACAAAGTGGTCGCCCTTCATACCAAGGCTTTCCGGAGTATCACCCTTTGCCTCATGAAAGAGCTTATATGCCAGCATAGATTTACAGATATGAACACCACGGTTATTGATAAGGTCTACCTTGTAAACTTCGGCACCGGCTGCCTTTAAGATGCGGCTTACAGATTCACCAAGTGCGTCGTTGCGTACGTGCCCCAGGTGTAGAGGTTTGTTTGTATTTGGAGAAGAAAATTCAATCATTACACGGCGGCCTTCAAGTGGCTTTTTACCGTCTGAATTGAGGGAACCGTAGTTATCTCCCTGAGCTTTGATTGCCTTGAGGATTGGAGCTGCGGCTCCGCTTTTATTAAGTTTAACATTTACATAAGGACCAACTGCAATAAATTCGCCGATTGACTTGTCTGTGATTTTTGCAACAACACCGACTGCAATCTGAGGAGGAGCCATACGGAGAGCTTTTGCATATGCAAACATAGGGCTTCCAAGGTCTCCCATTTCTGGGTTTGGTGCGTTTTGAACGACAATTGTAGCCGGGTCAACGGCGGCTGCCGACGAGTCTTTTTCTTTTATAAATTCATTTAATGCCGTTGCAATAATTGTGCGGCAAGTCTCTTTTACATCTGCCATAAGGTCCTCTTAAGGTGGTTTCGACAGGCTCAACCACCACAAATCTTCATGTGGTGGTTGAGCCTGTCGAAACCACCATTTGCATTAATACACGCTTAAAATCTTATTCAATGTCTCTTTACCAATGATGCGGAAGAAGCTTCCCAAACGTGGGCCCTGCTCTTTGGCAATGAGTGCCTGGTAAAGGGCTGTAAACAGGGCTTTTGATTCAAGTCCCATTTCTGTTGCAATGTCGTACATTGCCTGCTGGCATTCCTTGTCCATCTGGAAGGTGTCGAGCTTTGGAACAACTTCATCACGTACGCGCTGAACAGCCTTAAGAATGTCGCCTGAAAGGTCTGCCTTGCTGCCATCCTTGCGGAGTTCAAAACAGAAGTCCGGTGCGCAGTCTGGAGCCGAATGCTTTACCCAGAACCATGCACATTCAATTCTGCGGCGGAGTCTTTCTTCCTGTTCTGGCTTTACATCACCAAGTGCCTTAATTACAGCATCAATGTCTCCGGAATAAATCTGGAGCAATGTTGTAAGCTGGCGGATTGTTACCTGGTATGGCATTACGTCCGGGATCTTTCCGTCAATCTGGCTGAGCATGTAGATTCTCTTTTCTTTATTAAAGTGGTCGTCGCTCTTTGCCTTATCAATTCCGTAAACAATGCGTTCTGTCTTATCGTAGTCTTCGTAAACCTTAAGAACATCCATATCAAAGCTGATTGCAAATTCTGTATTTGGACGGGTTCCTGCAAAAAGGTAGCGGAGTACTTCTGCCTGATAAACATCAAGTGCGTCTGGCAAAGCAATAACCTTACCTTTTGAAGAAGACATCTTTCCAGGAACACCCTTGAGATTTACAAAGTCATAGCGCATAGTAACTGGAGCGTCCCAACCGTAAATGCGTTTGCTTACAAGCTTTGCAGTGTCGTACGAACCACCAGGGCTGATGTGGTCTTTTCCACCCGGCTCGAATACTACTTTTTCTTCATTCCAGCGCATAGGCCAGTCAACACGCCAGCCAAGCTTTGCGCCCTTGAATTCGCGGATATCTGCAGTTTCGCAGTTGCCGCATTCACACTTGTATGTAATTCCGTATTCACCGTCGTAGTCAGTAATTTCTGTTGTATCTTTGTTACACTTGCCGCAGAAAATTGAAACAGGCCAGTAAACATCTTCCGGCTTCATTTTGTGGTCGTCATCGCGGTATTCGTTCAAACATTCCTTAATAACGTCGCGGTTCTGCATTGCCTTGCGCATACCTTCTGCATAGCGGTTCGCACGATAGCGGCTTGCCTGATACAAGAACTCCGGAGCAATACCAACACGTGGAAGCTGAGTTTCAATATCAACCTCGTGATGACGTGCATAGTTTTCGTTGCGGCCGGTTGTATCTGGTACTTCTGTAATAGGATAGCGAAGATATTTTTCCAAAACCTCTGGGTCCGGCATATTTGCAGGAACCTTGCGGAATACATCGTAGTCGTCCCATGAATAAATAAAGCGAACCTTTTTACCACGGTCGCGAAGGGCACGTACTACTAAATCAACAGTAATAATTTCGCGGAAGTTTCCAAGATGAACAGTTCCGGAAGGTGTAATTCCTGATGCACAGGTGTAAGAATCAAGATCACCCTTTTCGCGGATAATCTGACTAGCCATCTGATCTGCCCAGTGACAGAGCAATGGATCTCTCTTTTCGTTGTTATTTTCGTTACTCATAGCGTAGTATTATAGTAAAAAAATGCATTTGTATCAAATGCCAATGCATACTACTAAAATAGAGAAATATTCACCTTTTTGCAGAAATGTCACTTATAATAAAAAGCATGAAAGATTACGTTAACTGGGCAATTCTTGCGCCTGGCAGGATTGCTGTAAAAATGGCTGAGGCTATGAATGGAGAGGCTGCTGAAGGAAAAGTCAGGCTTTATGCAGTCGGCTCAAGGAACTTAGAACGCGCAAAGGAATTTGCCGGTAAGTGGAATTTTCAGAAGGTTTATGGAAGTTACGACGAGCTTCTGGCCGACGGTGAAGTTGATGCAGTTTATGTTGCTAATCCTCATGCTTTTCATATGGAAACTGTACTGGCTGCCTTGAATGCGGGTAAGCATGTACTTTGTGAAAAACCTGCAGGCTGTTCACGCGACCAGCTGGATAAAATGACTTCTCTTGCACGCCAGAAAAATCTGTTTTTTATGGAAGCAATGTGGACTGCCTTTAATCCGACAATTGCCCAGATTTGCAAGACAATTTCTGAAGGTGTAATCGGGAACGTAAAGAATATTGATTCCCGCTTTTGCAACCGTAACCCTTATGATCCAAACGACAAAAATGACAGAAACTATGCTCCCGAGCTGGCAGGCGGTGCTCTGCTGGATCTTGGCATTTACAATATTTATTTTGCAATGATGATTGCGGGCTTTTCTCCGGTTGCGTCTACAAGTTCAATTGTACGCATGCTCAAGGGAATTGATGCCTGGAACAGCGTAAATCTTGCTTTTGAAAACGGAATTGTTACAAGCTTTCAGAATGCAATGGACCTGCCAAGTGCAGGCGGCCCAACCCACGATGCGGTAATCTTTGGCGAAAAAGGCTACATCACTGTAGAAAACTTTTTTATGACTCAAAAGGCAGACGTTTATGTATATAAAAATATCTGGGGTAACGAGGCAGACTTAGTGCGCCAGATACGATGTCCGTTCAAAACAAACGGTTATGAGTACGAGCTTATTCATGCAACCCAATGCATTCTCCAAGGCAAAACCGAGTCGGATGTTCACACCTTCAAAAAATCAGAAGAGCTTTGCAGCGTAATGGACGGATTGCGCGCAGACTGGGGCATGAAGTACCCTTGGGAAAAATAAACTTTGGAGGAACCGGATATGGAATACACTGCAAGTTCAGATAAAATTACCCGCGATTATTTTGACTCTCTTTTGCTGGAAACACGTTATGTAGATTCTGTGCTGCCGTCTACAAAGCTGAAGCTTTACGGCCGAATCTTTGACACACCAATTATGACCACAGCTCTTTCTCACCTGCACAACACCGCACCAAACGGAATGGTAGTTTATGCACAGGCTGCAGCCAAGGCAAATGCTGTCCACTGGGTTGGAATGGGAGAAGACAAGGAGCTGGAAGACATTGTTGCAACCGGCGCCGCTACAATAAAAATCATTAAGCCGCACGAGGACAACAAAGAAGTTTTCCGAAAGATTGAACACGCGGTAAAGGCAGGATGTTTTGCAGTTGGAATGGATATTGATCACTCCTTTAATGCAAGCGGCGGCTACGACAAAGTATTTGACCTGCCTATGAAAGCCAAAACCACAGAAGAACTGCACGACTTTGTTCAGGCAGCAGGAGTTCCATTTATTGCCAAAGGTGTTTTGAGCGCCCAGGACGCAGAACGCTGCCTTAAGGCCGGCTGCAAGGGAATCATAGTTTCTCATCATCACGGAATTATGAATTACGCTGTACCGCCGCTTATGATTCTGCCACAGATTATGGATGTTGTTAAAAACCAGATTCCTGTTTTTGTGGACTGTGGAATAGAAAGCGGAATGGATGCCTATAAATGTCTGGCCCTTGGTGCCACCGCCGTTGGAGTTGGCCGCCACCTTATGCCTTTGCTCAAAAAAGGTGCTGATGCAACTGCCGACCGCATGAAGGAAATGACCGGTGAACTGGCCGGAGTTATGGCAAGAACCGGGGTAAAGGACCTTGCTCACTTTGACGCATCTGTAATTCATAAACGATAACTAGTGGGCCCTTCGAGAGCCTCAGGGACCACACATTCAGGAGGCACTATGTACTTAGGAATATCTTCTTCCCTCGACCACACAACCCCTCAAGACTGGGCAAACAAGCATAAATCTCTCGGACTCAAAAGCGTTGTTTTTCCGGTAGACTGCAATGCCGGCGAAGAAAAAATTATGGCTTACAAAAAAGCGGCAGACGATGCAGGCCTTGTAATTGCAGAGGTTGGTGTATGGAGAAACACTCTTACTGCCGACCCCGCCGAACGTGCTAAATGGATTGACTATGCCGTTGAGCAGCTTAAGATGGCAGACAGGATTGGAGCGCGCTGCTGCGTAAATGTTGTCGGAACTCCTTACGGCCCCCGCTGGGACGGAGGCTACAGAGATAACTTTAGTCAGGAAGCCTGGGACATGGCAGTAAAAATGATCCAGGAAATTATTGACCGCGCTTCACCGGTAAACACAAAATTCAGCATAGAGTCCATGCCGTGGATGATTCCAAGCGGGCCAGATGAATATGTACGGCTTATGAAGGATGTAAACCGTCCTCAGTTTGGTGCACATCTTGATGTTGTAAACATGATTACTTCACCGGACCGATACTTTTTTAACGACTGCTTCCTTGAAGAATGTTTTGAAAAGCTTGGCGACCGGATCTGCAGCTGCCACCTTAAGGATATCCGTCTTAAGGAAGAATATACCTTTCAGCTCCAGGAATGCGCCTGCGGACAGGGGTCACTGGACATTCTGCGCTATATCCGTCTTGCAAGTAACGTGCGCAATGATATGCCTATGATTATTGAGCATCTGGTAACTGATGAAGAGTATATTGAAAGTGTAAAATGGGTAACTACTCTACTGGATAACAATCGTAACCAGAGCTTCTGAGTTTATCGGCAGTAGTACTGGTACCATCATCCTTTACAAGAACAATGTAATAGGTGGTACCGCTTGCACGAACCTCGCTGGTTACGTAGGCATCAAAACCTTTTTTCTGAACTTCTTCGCACAAAAGCTTGGCATTTGATTCTGTCTTGAAAAGTCCAAGCTGCCATTTTGTATTTTTAGTAGCCTGAACAGGAGCAACGCTTTCGCTGGTAACAGTACTTACATCACTAAAGGTACCTGTACCCTGCTCTGCAACTCCGCTCTTTGGAACAAAGAACCAGAACGGTGTCGGAAGCAGCTGAACGTCTCCCTTAACAATTGCGGCCTCTGTAGAAGAAGGATAATTTTTGGTAATCTGATTTGCCCAGGATTTGTCTCCGGTTACGTACCACAATGTAAGCAGAATTACAGGATGAACAGACTTCATTGATTCAACCTTAAGATAAGCCTTGAGCAGTTCAAGCGGTTCATTCAAATCGTCAACATTCTGAGCACGGCAAAGGGCACTCCACTGAGCATATAATTTTACATAAGAAAGAATTTCCGGGTTTCTTGAATTTCGTACGGCAGAATTAAGATAGCTGTCTGCAATAGAATATTCACCACAGCAAAGGGCACAGCGCACGGCATCAAGCACAAGCTGTTCGTTGGTTTTCTTTGGCATACCGTCTGCATCACCTGCGGCAATTCCGGCAGCAGCGGCATAATTTTTCTGTGCCTCCGGATAAAGCGACATCTGCTCCTGGAGAGAGGCTAGAAAAACATAGGCTGCACGTTTTTCGGAAGCTACTGTGAGCTTGGCAATCTGTCCCTGAACATAAGAAATGGACTCATCTACATTTGCCTTTCTGGCAGCTTCGGATGCAATATCCTTTGCTTTTGGTTCGGCAAACAAAAAAGCGGCGGTAAAAAATATTGATACTATTGCTAAATTTTTTCTATTCATGAATTCTATCTTCTATGTTCACTTTATCGGCCTGTTTTGGCTGTGACTCAACAGAAGATTGTGAGGATTTTTCAGAAGTCTTTGCTTCCTTCTTTTTCAGTTTTTCTTCCTGCTTTTGAATTTTTTTATCTATCTTTTCCTGTTTTTTCTGCTGCTTCTGGGCATAGTTTTTGGCATCGGCAACTTCGTTTTCGTGAGAGGCACGTATAAGCTTTGCAACCATATAGCACAAAAGTGAAAAAACAATTCCTGCCGCAAAGGCAATAAATACAATTACAGTAACAGACAGGTCTGTATAAGTTTTAAACAGCCACAAGGTGCAGACGTTTGTAAGATTTTTTCCTACGAAGAAAGAGAGGAAAAGGATGATGAGTAAAATGATGATTAGCGCTGCGATCATATAAGTTCTCCCTTGAAGGTATTTCCGTTTAGTTGTGTTATTTTAACATTTACAAACGAGCCTATCAACTTGCGGTCGGCTTTAAAGGCAACTTTTTCGTGCTGCTCGGTCTGGCCCAATAGTTCGGCTGTATCGTCGCGGCTTACACCTTCGGCCAGAACAAGTGCAGTATTGCCTACACGTTCGCGCATTCTTTCCTGAGTGTGCTCAAGCTGAAGATCAATTACACGCTGAAGGCGTTCCTTACGAACCTCTTCGGGAATCTGTTCCATTTTTGCGGCAGGAGTTCCTTCGCGCGGGTTATAAAAATACATCATTGCGCTTTCGTATTTTACCTGCCTCATAAGGTCGAGTGTCTGCTCAACATCTTCTTCTGTTTCGCCCGGGAAGCCCATCATGATATCTGTTGTAAGCGAAACCTCAGGAATCTTTGCCTTGATTTTTGCAACAAGATCCAGATACTGCTCGCGTGTGTAGCGGCGGTTCATTGCCTTGAGCACAGTAGTTGAGCCGTTTTGCACCGGAAGATGAATATGCCGGCACAAAACCGGTTCACTTGCAATTACATCAATTACATCATCTGTAAAATCCTTTGGATGCGAAGACATAAAGCGTACCCAGCGGATTGTAGATTCAGTTTTGCGAAGGTGTTCTGCAATGATTTTCAAAAGCCCCGCAAAGTTTACAGTTGCACCATCAGGTCCCAGTCCCTGGTAGCTGTTTACATTCTGACCAATAAGTGTGACTTCGCAAACCTTAAGCTTTTTAAGGACATCAAGCTCCTGGAGAATCTGTTCAACAGGGCGGCTTATTTCGCGGCCACGGACATACGGAACAATACAGTAAGTGCAGAAGTTATTGCAGCCGTGCATAATCGGAACAAAGGTAGAAAAGGCACCCGGCTCTGCAGAAACAGCGGCAAACTGGTAGGCCCCCGAATCATCAGGCACAGAAGAAACATCGTCGGGGCGACCTTCTTCCACTGCTTCTATTATCTTTCCAAAATGATGCTTTGCATAAGTTCCGACAACAAAATCAACAAACGGCCAGCGCTCCTTAAAGGTTGGAAGCAGACGCTCAGCCATACAGCCGGTAACAACAACTGTAAGAGGCTTGGCACCGTCCTTTACATATTCAACTGCTTCTTCTAAAAACTTTGTTTTGGCATTACTTCTTTTTTCGCGGACAGCCTTGAGCCCGTTGATCCAGCCCAGTCGTCCTTCTATTCTGTCTTCTGCTGTTTTTCTGATTGAGCAGGTATTTATAATTATCAAATCTGCAGTCTGAGCCGACTCTGATTTTGTCCAGCCACGTGCTATCAAAAGCTGCTCCATGGAAGCAGACTCTGCAATGTTCATTTCGCAGCCGTATGTTTCGAAAAAGTAAGTCATGCATTGATTATACTAGGAAAAAAAATGGGGGTCTATAGGAAACGAATTCTTGTATAAAAAATGGCTCCCGGCGCCTTGGTGCCTCCGCCATTTTTTACAATTTGATTTTTATATACTACCTATTATTTTTTTCTTGTTTATAATATACTAAACCTATGCGCGACATACAAAACGAAACAGATACACGAAAAATTCCGTTGCAGAAAGTTGGGGTTAAGAATGTTCGATACCCGGTTACTGTGCTGGATAAAAACAGAAAGAGCCAGCAGACAACTGCAACTGTGGACCTTTTTGTAAACCTGCCGCATAATTTTAAGGGAACACATATGTCACGCTTTATCGAAGTGTTCCATAAATATCACACAGACATTACGATGCAGCATTTTCTGGATATGCTGGAAGAAATGCGCAAAAAGCTTGATGCCGAGCAGGCCTTTGGTACGGTACGATTTCCTTACTTTATAGAAAAAAAGGCTCCGGTTTCTGATTCATCCGGAATTATGGAATACAACTGCTCTTACGAAGCAAGCGTAAGCCCGACAGAACGCAAGTTTTACATCACTATAGAAGTACCTGTTACAACTTTATGTCCGTGCTCCAAGGCAATAAGTGAATACGGAGCTCACAACCAGCGCGGAACTGTAAAGGTAAAGCTTCTTTATTCTGAATTTTTCTGGATTGAAGATATTATTGAACTTATAGAAAAATGTGCTTCATCCCCGCTCTACTCCCTCTTAAAGCGCGAGGACGAAAAATATGTTACCGAACATGCCTACGATAATCCGCGGTTTGTAGAAGACGTAGTTCGCGAGGTTTACACTGCCTTATCAAAGCATAACTTTAAGTGGTTCAGCGTAGAAGCAGAGAATGAAGAAAGCATTCATTTTCATAATGCGTATGCATATACCGAGAGCCCTTCGACTAGCGGTTCCTGAGCCTGTCGAAGGACAGGGACCACAGATTAGCGCTCGGCTGCTTCCAGGGTATTCTGCATCAGCATGGCAATTGTCATTGGGCCGACGCCGCCCGGAACCGGTGTGATGTAAGAAGTCTTTTCAACTAAATCATCAAAATCACAGTCGCCGATCAGACGGAAGCCGCTTTTTTTGCTGGCATCCGGGATTCTGTTTACACCAACATCAATTACAACTGCACCGTCGCGTACCATGTCGGCTGTCAAAGTATGAGGATGTCCCGAAGCAACAACAATAATATCTGCCTGACGGGTAATTGCGCCCATATCCTTGGTTCCGGTGTGGCACATTGTTACGGTACAGTTTACATCCTTGCGTGCCAGCAGGATGCTTACAGGCTTGCCTACAATATTTGAACGGCCTATTACAACTGCGTGCTTGCCACTGGTTTCAATGCCCATTTTCTTTAATAAAACAATAATTCCGTGCGGGGTACATGGCAAAAAGCCCGGGCGGCCGATCATAAGGTTTCCTACGCTTACAGGATGAAAGCCGTCTACGTCCTTAGCAGGATCAATAGCCATAATAACCTTGTCTTCATCAATATGCTTTGGCAACGGAAGCTGCACCAGTATTCCATGAACCGATGAATCTGCATTAAGCGAAGCAATCAACTCCAAAAGTTCGGCTTCAGAAGTGCTTTCCGGCAGCTGAATAGACCTGTCTGCCATGCCAACTTCGGCCAGAGCCTTACGTTTTCCTGTTACATACGACACACTTGCAGGATTTTCACCAACCAGAATAACTGCAAGGCAAGGCTCCACACCCTTTTTCTTAAGTTCACTAACCTTGGCAGCAACCTCTGCCCTTACGTCTGCTGCAATCTGTTTTCCATCTATTATAACTGCGTTCATATGTAACCTCTTCCTTTTCAAATCGTTTTTATTGATAAACAGCCCGAAAAACTGTATATTTAAAAGGATATTATAAAATTCAAGTTGGAGCAATATGAAACGTCTTTTTTTCCTATTATTGATTTTATCGACATTCTCAATTCATCTTTTTGCACAGGACGCTAACGAACCGGATGAATATCCGCAGGATGATGATGTATACATTTATGATTCAAATGGAGCCGGAGACCGCTTTGTAAAGATAAATCTGGGAGCAATTTTCCCGCTCAATTTTAAGAAACAACTGAAAATTGGTGGTGATGCAACCCTCGGATTCTACAAGTTCTTTACAAAAGACTTTGCCTTTGGCGGTGAGCTTTCAATTACTTACAATCAGTCTATCGGTGAAAAAATCCTTATTTCCATTCCTTTGACTCTGGGAATTATGTATCAGCCGACTATTGGAAATTTTGAATTCCCTCTGTTTGCAGAGGTTGGTTTAGCAAGTCAGACCTGGCAGAACATTGAATTTTTCCCTGCCCTTGCAACAAAAGTCAGCGCAGGAGCTTATTACAGATTTACAGATGCCATTTCGGTTGGCCTTATGACAGATTTTATGTGGATTCCTCAGTGGGTTTTCAAAGACCCTTCCAAAAATTACCACGGACTGTTTGAAACCGCTACAATCGGCTTGAGGTATCATTTCTAGTTTATTAAAGGGACATAATATGAAAAAGAATATAAGTAAAGCAATTCTAACAGTTTTGAGTATAGTTTTTTTCCTTGGAATAACTTCCTGCCAGGGTGGTGTTTACTACGGAATTATGCATGACGTAGCCCCTGAAGCAGCCACAATCAACGGAAACATTACTTCAATTGCCCGCTGTAATATTGCCGGCAAAGAATATCTGTTCCTTTCTACAGGCGGAACCTTGTACTACAAGGGCATTGATTCTTCAAAACACGGTGAATGGAACTCTTATGAAGCAATTCCTTTTTCACCACATCACTACAATTATTTTGCAACAGAAACAGAAACCGAAGGACATCAGGGTGAATATGTTTTCAGAGTTATTGCAGACAAGGATTACATCTATCTTCTTACTGCAAGCTTTAAGCCTGACACAGACTATGGAATTGTTCTTCCGGAAACCTTCCGCATGTGGGTAAAGCCTCTTGCAAATTTCCTTACAAGCACAACCGGTGAAAACAAAGGCTGGACAAATATTACTGCCGGAAAAGAAGACACCTTCTACAAAAATGTTTACAACAGCGAAGAAGGCGAATACGAAACCTACTTCTCTATTTTTTCAACAAACTCTGTGCAGAATCAAAACAGAAAGGCATACTTCAGGGTACAGACTCCGGGAACTGCCACAATTGATTACTACCAGCTTAACGGAACCAGTGCTCCTTCAAAGCTCTCAAATCCTACAGCTTCTAACTATGTTAAGACAAACGATTCAAGCACAAAAATCAATTCTGCATTCGTAATCGGATCAATCACATATTTTACAGATGCTCATGTTGTATGTACAAACGAAACTGCTTCTGCAGCTGCAACTAAAGCATGTCTTGCAGGCATTACTATAAGTGATGACGGTGAATATGATTCAACTGCAGATATTTATACCTTTGCCGGAGGTTCTGCAAAGCCTGCTAAACTTATGACTGCAGGTTCTGCTGTTGCTTCCCTTGCATTTACTGCAGATTCACTTCTTATCGGTAAGGGTTCATACACTTCTACCTACACAAACGACGGTGGAATTGAACGCATCTGCATCACAGACGGAAACCTTCAGGACAAAACTTCTGACTTTACAAACAACGCAACATATCAGTTTACTTCTTCTTACATTCTGCCGGTACTTATCTGTGCAGACCCTTCAAAAAAAGAAGAAGCAGCTTGCCTTTATGCCACTGTAACTTATAGAGGTTCAGATTCTTCTTCATCTGCTTCTACAAAAGATGTTGGACTTTGGGCATATTATCCTGCCAGAGGAAACTGGAACAGAGAATAGAACACAAACAGCGGGGCTTGGTTGGAAAGCTTATTTGAACAGGTAAAAAACGAAACAGAGCCTCTTGCTGCGCGAATGCGTCCCCGCAACCTTGATGAATATATTGGTCAGGACCACATTGTCGGTAAAGGACGCCTGCTGCGTCGAGCCATTGCGGCAGACCAGCTTACATCCGTAATTTTTTATGGACCTCCGGGCTCAGGAAAAACTACCCTTGCTCGCGTTATTGCAAATCATACAAAATCTAATTTTATTACGCTCAATGCCGTGCTTACCGGTGTTGCAGATATCCGTAAATCCATTGAACAGGCCGAAGAATTTTATAAGTTCCATGGCCGCCGTACAATTCTTTTTGTTGATGAAGTTCACCGCTGGAATAAAAGCCAGCAGGACGCACTTTTGCCATGGGTAGAAAACGGTACGATTATTTTGATTGGTGCCACTACCGAAAATCCTTTTTTTGAAGTAAACAAGGCTCTTGTTTCGCGCTCACGTGTATTCCAGCTTAAGCCGCTTACCTATGATGATTTGATGAAAGCCGCAACCATGGCAATTATGGATGTTGAACGCGGTTACGGTCACTGGAAGGTTGAGTTTGAAGAAGGCGCTCTGGAGCACCTGATTGAAACTGCAAACGGAGATGCCCGCTCTCTGCTCAACGCTCTGGAGCTTGCCGTAGAAACAACTCCGGAACAGTGGAGGCCGCACGACCAGCCGCCAATTCCTGCTTACGGTTCACAAATTTACATCAGCAAGGAAGCCGCAGAAGAATCCATCCAGAAAAAAGTTGTACTTTATGACCGCGACGGCGACTACCACTATGATATTATCAGTGCTTTTATAAAATCTTTACGCGGACGAGACCCTGATGCTGCCTGTTACTGGCTTGCACGCATGGTTGCCGCAGGAGAAGATCCTCATTTTATTTTCCGACGCATGCTTATTTCTGCCTGCGAGGATACAGGACTTGCCGACCCTAATGCCATTAGCGTTGTGAACTCCTGTGCCCAGGCATTTGACCGCGTTGGCATGCCCGAAGGCCGTTACTTTTTAGCACATGCAGCCCTTTATCTTTCTACAGCGCCAAAATCAAACAGCTCTATGGCGTTTTTTGATGCTCTTGCCAGCGTTGAAAAAGAAGATGCCGAAGTGCCGAACCATCTTAAGGATGGAAGCCGCGACGCAGAAGGTTTTGGTCACGGAGCCGGTTACCTCTACCCTCATGCCTACCGCAACCACTGGGTTGCACAGCAGTATCTGCCTGACAGCCTTATGGGTAGGGTTTTCTACACGCCAAGCACTCAGGGCTACGAAGCCACAATCCGCGAAGAAGTTCTGTCTCGACGCGAGGTTCAGATAGCACAGATTCTGGAAAAGACACAGGTCGGAGAAGAATATACTTCGGACGAGCTTGCAACTTCGCCGGAAATAACCGGTTCAATCAATATATACAAAAAGCCTGCGGGCGGTACAGATGCCGGACCGGAAAAATCAGAGTTTGGTGCAAACCCTATAAGCGAATGGTGGGTAAACGAACACTTTAAGAACGGCGAAGTCAAACAGGAAGAAAACCTTACCTTTAGTCCTAAGAATATGGCAAACGAGCTGGTATTTGACCGTGCAGAACGATTCTGGCGCCAAAGACTCGACTCCAACCGCGCAGAAATTCTTCTTAAGATACGCGACACAATGATTACCATGGCACAGCTTACACGCCATCACCGCTCGCTCATCTGGAATGCAGATTCAGGGCTTTTGCTTTGGGATATTGCCCGTAAAACTCCGGAAGGCGTTACCTGCGGTGTATGTAAAACAGAAAAAGGCAAGCAGGTTCTGGAGCAGTATGGCCGTACTCTTGGAGACCTGGACCGCCCTATTCTTCAGGTGCGTGGTACCTCATTTTCTACAGATTTTCTTACTCAAAAAGATTTTTATAACGTACTCGTTAATTTTCAATACAAGGGTGCAATTTTTGACAGGCTTTTCTTTACCGACCCGTTTGCGAGCGAGCCTTCCATAATTGCACTGGCAGAGTCCCTTAATGGTGTGCTCACTCCTCAAAAATATGAAGAAGGAGAGCTTGAAGCACCTGAAAATTTTGGAACAGAATCAAAGACAGCTTCTAAAGATGATGAAGAAGCGTTTACCTATGAATGCCCGTTTGCAAAAGGTTTTAAAGTCATAATTTCGCAGAAGATTCCGTGCAAGGGTCAGCATATAAGCGAGCTGGTCCGCAAACAGATTTTAACTCCGGAAAGTCTGGATCCGTTTGGGGCAATCCTCAACAAAATGGAAGAAGCAGAACAGGAATTCTTTGGCGACCGCGACAATCCGCTTTTCTCATGGGACGGACTTTTTATTGCAAATGCCTTCCGCAAAAAAGGCTTTACCGTAAAGATTGCAACCCAGGAGCTTGTGGAAAAACGCAAGGTTACTCCTGCCGAAATTGAAAAATGGTTTGATTCCGAAAACTCTGCTTATGCCGCAAAAATTTGCAGCTCGGTTGGAACTGCGGATGTACAGAAAATCGTAAACCTTCTGCTGGCAGCCTGCGACAAAACACTGTTTGACTGGAAGAGTGAAATTAGCTTTTTTATTATTGAAAACCCTTCGACCCCTTCGACAGGCTCAGGGACCTCAGGGACCGCTAATTCCTGATAGCGTCAATATTTGCACGACCACCAGGTACAAACGGAAGAACATTTTCTTCTGAATCTATGCGAACCCGTACAAGACAAGGCTTATCGGCACGACTAGAATCAAAAGCTTTTTTATACCATTCAGGGTCTTCGGAGGCATCTACTGCTTGTATTCCAAAACCGCGGGCAATTGCAACAAGGTCAGGCTGCTTTTCAAAAACAGAGGCACTGTAGTTTTTATCAAACAGATATTTCTGCTGCTGGTAAACCATACCAAGCGTTCCGTTTTCAAAAACAATTACTGTTACAGGAAGATTTAATTCTGCAAGAGTTGCAAGCTCCTGAATATTCATCATAATTGAACCGTCGCCGCTTATGCAGACAATACGCTTTGTCGGAAAAGCAAGTCCTGCACCAATTGCGGCAGGAAGTCCAAAGCCCATAGTTCCAAGCGAGCCGGAAGTAAGGAATGAACGAGGACGACCAACCGGATAATACTGAGCAGCCCACATCTGGTGCTGACCAACATCAGTGGTTATTATAAGATCATCTGCAGCAAAACCGCTGTGAGCCGCAAGCTCCGGAATCTTAGAAATTATATCGCGTGGGTTAGCAAGCTTTTCTCCATGAGGACGGCCTGCTTCTACCGAAGAATTTTCTGTCTTGAGCTTCTGGATTTTTTTGAGCCAGCCGGCATCCGATTTTATGTTCTTTTCTGAAACAAGCTGTGCTATCACAGGGAAAACCGATTCAACATCTGCAACCACAGAAACTGTAGAATCAAGAATCTTATCAACTTCGGCCGCATCAACATCAATGTGGACAATCTTTGCATCCGGACAGAACTTACTTACAAGACCTGTTGCCCTGTCATCAAAACGAACGCCTGCGGCAATAACAACATCAGCATCGTGTATTGCAACGTTGGCGGCATAATTTCCGTGCATACCAAGCATGCCAATAAAAAGCGGAGAATCTTCCGGAATACAGCCAAGTCCCATAAGACTTGTTACAACCGGCAGCGGATAATTGTTGGTAAAATTCTGAACGCCTGTAGCAGCTTCATTAGAATTACAACCGCCTCCACAGAAAAGCACCGGTCTTTTTGCACCGTCAAGCAATGATGCAATCTCACCCATTTTCTGGGCATATTCATCAATAGGTGTATGAAAACGAATATCGTGAACGCGGATTTTTGAAATATCAGGCCATTCCTTAAACTCATATTCCTTAAGCTGAACATCACGAGGAACATCAATAAGAACAGGACCAGGCCGGCCGTTGAGTGCAATTTCAAAAGCACGGGGAATTGCTTCAAGAAGCTCTTCCGGTGACTTTACTAGGATAGAATGCTTTGTAACAGGAAACGAAAGTCCAAAGGTATCTGCTTCCTGAAAAGCGTCGGTACCAATCTGGGTTGTATTAACCTGACCTGTAATTGCAATGATTGGAACAGAATCAGCCTTGGCATCTGCAATGGAAGTTAAAAGATTGAGTGCCCCTGGACCGCTTGTAGCCATACAAACAGCAACATTGCCTGTAGAACGGGCAATACCCTGAGCAATAAAACCCGCAGCCTGCTCCTGGCGCACAAGGACGTGACGGATCTTAGACTTGTTCAATTCATCATACAAAGGCAGAATCATTCCTCCAGGAATGCCTGCAACAGTCTCAATGCCGTACATCTCAAGTAACTTAACAATAATCTGTGCGCCGGTGTGTTTCATTAAAAATCTCCTTGTGTGGTGATTTTATCATATTTTCAAGGTGGGGGCAATTAGTGGAGAAATGATTGGGTCGGATTCTGCTTTTTCTGCTTGACTTTAAATTTAGACGCAGTAGACTTGTAATATGTTCTGGATTGGACAAACGCTCATCCTTTTGGGCTTTATATTTCAGATTTGCAATCTCATCATTGATATAAGGTTTATTCTTTACAAAAAGAATTCCATTACCGAAGGAAAAACCCATAACCACTTCCTCGATTTTTTGATTCTTGGAATGGTATGTCTTTTTTGTGTTGTATACCTGATAATCTTTTTTAAGCAAATACAATCTGTCTGGGTGGGCATTCTGCTTTTTGCGGGTGCGTGTTTTGTTACAACAGTTTTGCTCTGGATTTACACTCTCACAAAGGGAATCCGCGATTCAGCTTTTTCTATTTCTAAAACCCTGATTGGAATTGTAGAAGCGCGTGACCCTAACCTGAACGGACACAGCCTTCATGTTCAGGAGCTGGCACTGCTTATTTATAAATATTTGCCTGCAGGAATGCACAAGGGAATAAGCGCCGAAAATCTTAAGTATGCTGCTCTTTTTCACGATGTCGGCAAGCTTGGTATCCCGGAAGCAATTTTGAATAAACCTGGTTCTCTTAATGGAGAAGAATGGGAGCAGATGCGCCATCACCCCGAAATTTCTGTAAAAATTCTAAAGCCTCTTTCTTCGTTTGATTATATCCGCAACTGGATTTTGTATCACCACGAACGCATGGACGGAAAAGGCTATTTAAAAATTCCAAAGGAACAGATTCCAATTGCCGCCCGTATCATCAGTGTTGCCGACACTTATTCTGCAATTACAATGGCCCGCTCCTATAAGCCAGGCCGCAGCTACGAAGAAGCCATTGCAATTATAAAGGACGTAGCCGGAAGTCAGCTTGATAAAGAAGTTGTTGATGTTTTTTGTTCAATTCCTAAAGATGAAGTTGAAGGATGCGCGGTTAATTAAGAATCTTTCCCATCTCAACACGCATGTTGTGTTCTTGTGGACCCTTGTTTGAGTAACAGTATCTGTCAAAGCCTATGATTTCAAAACCGTGTTTTTTGTAAAAAGAAATTGCCTTAAAGTTAAAGGTCTGAGTTTCAAGAATAACCATTCTTGCGCCGGATTTTTTTGCATCCTGCAAGATTGCGTCCATGAGCTTTGTGCCTATTCCGCTTCTTCGGTTGGCTCCATCAAACACGCAGATATTTGCAATCACAAAACGGTTATTCCATTTTTCAAGAAAACCTTCTACCATGCCAATAAGCTTGTCGTCTTCAAAAGCGCCGTAAGCCACAGGTTGGTCAAGCCAGTCCTGCAAAAGATCTTCGTAGATAGTCATCCGCAAAGGCTCGTCGCTCATAACCCATTTTACTTCAAAGCCTTCGTCGGATGGTTCAATTGAAAGAAATCTGTCTGAAAGAATTTCCGCCTGATATTTTTGACCCTTATAGGTGTCGTAATCAAGTTTTTTTATAATCATTCTTTGGCAACTCTGACTTCGGTAACCATATCAGCATTTACATATCTGATATTTTTCTTGTCTTCAATTTTGATAAAGTTGTCTTCTACAGCAAGAACTGTAGCAACATAACCACCTAAGCCACCTTCGATATAGATAGTTACTTGTTTTCCAATACATTCCGAAAGCATTTTTGGTGCCATAAATTTTTCTCCTTTTCTTGTTCTTCTTCTAAGCTGTCTGTGTCTTCGTCTTCTGCTATGAATCATAGGAAGATAGATGCAGAGGACAAAAACTATAATGAAATAATACGATGACATATTTAAATGATATTCCAAAAAAGCAGATTTTTCAATAATTTGCTGTTGAGTTACCAGATAAATGGAATAACTCTAAAGCGGACTTTCTGTTTGTATTCCTTGTAACCCGGTAATCCTTCTTCCAGAACCTTTTCTTCGTTCTTAATTCTTTTTGCAATAATCGGGAAATATAAAAGGGTAATTGCAAATGAAATAATTGAACCAAGAACAAGCGGCATTGCAAGGAACAAAAACAAAGTGCTCATATACATTGGGTGACGCACAATTCCATAAAGGCCGGTATCAATAACCTTCTGATTTTCCTGAACTTCTATTGTACGCGAAAGATATGTGTTTTCGCGGAGAACTTCTGCATACAAGATGTAAGCAAGTAAGAAAATGCCGGCGGCAATATAAGAAACAAGGTCCGGCAGAACAATCCATTCAAAACGGAAGTTCAAACCTGCAACAATAAAAGCGGCCAGGAACATTATTCCGCTAAGGGCAATTACAGTCTTCTGCTCCTTTTGTTCTTCCTTTGCATTCAGACGTTTTTTCAAAAGCTCAGGATTTTTGAACATCATTACAATACCGGCAGCAAACATAGGAATAAAAAGTATCCCCATCAAAAGCCAGGCACCCATAAACCTAAAGCTTCCTGCCGGAACAAAAAGCAAGACCCCCATCAAAATTACGCCACAAAAAAACTTAGCCAAGGCTAAAAAGAAAAGCTTTGCATTCATGTTTTAATGATACTTTAATGAAGGGGGTTTATCAACAATGCCCACAAGTTAATTTATCTTCACCTTGTCCTTCAAGCCTGAATAATTTTCATTGAGCCAGACGAGAAGCTTTTCCTTACTGAACGCAGTGTCTTCAAAAATCGAGGTGTCCGGCTTAAGGACAATTTGAGTTCCGTGCGGGATATTTGAATCATTTGTTTTACTTGTAATAGCATGCTGTGGAACTCCGCGGATGTAATCCTGCTCGTAAATTTTACCGTTTCGCCAGACAGTTATTGTAAGCTTTTCGCAAAGGGAGTTTACAAGCTTAAGGTCATCAAAAGGCAGGTCTCCCATCTGAGCGTACTCAACCTTAGTAATCGGCTTTCCGGAAAAAATATTCTGCAGAACTTCTTCGTGAACAACACCGTCATCATCAAGCTTGATACCGCGACCGTCATCAAAAATTTTAAGGCAATTATCAGGCAGCAGGCAAAGCTCAATTTTTGAACAGAAGCCCGCAGCCAGTTCTTCAAACGAATTACCAAGAATCGCATAAATCATTTTGTGCATATCATCACATAAACTCATTTTTTGTTCCTCCATAGATTTTGCTTCACAATTTGCAAAAAGTTCAAACTCCGGAATTTCGTACTTCTGCAAATAGTTTCTAATATTTTTTGGAGAAGAGCCAAAAAGACTTTTGAACGATCTTGAAAAACCTTCGTGAGATTCAAAGGAATATTTCA
>JAFZOJ010000105.1 GCA_017550685.1 Treponema sp.
AAGGGGCTGTCCAAAAAGAATGGACAGCCCTAAATATTTTTAAAGACAAAAGAAATTTTCTGTGCTAAAATTTAAGCATGAGCAGAGGCGTAAGTGATAAGATAACTTTCAAACCGTACAGTCAGAGTGAACAGTGGCTATTGCCGCCGAGCCTTGATGAACTTGTACCGGAAAATCATTTTGTAAGAATTGTAAGTAAAACTATAGACGAACTCCGAATTCAAGATGTATTTGCAAAATACACAAAAGGCGGAGGAGCAAGCCGCTACAATCCTGTAATGCTTTTAAAAATCCTGATTTACTGCTACATGACGGGAACATATTCTTCCAGACAGATTGCAAAACAGTGCCGGGAAAACATAAACGTAATGTGGCTTACAGGCTCCCAGAAACCTGACTTCAGGACAATCAACAAATTCCGAAGTGAAAAATTAAAAGACTCGATCGAAGAAATCTTTGTAGCAACCGTAAAGCTTCTGAATCAGAAAGGCTATGTCAGTCTTGAAAAATATTTTGTTGACGGTACAAAAATCGAAAGTGCAGCAAATAAATACACATTTGTTTGGAAAAAAGCTGTTGAAAAAAATGAAAAGAAGCTTGATGAAAAACTCAGAATATTTCTGAATGCTGTCGATGAGATTACCCGTAAAGAAAATCAGATTTACGGGGATAAGGATTTTGCAGAGCTTGGTGATGATGTTCCTGTAACAAGTGAAGACATAAAGAAAGCCGCTGAAAAGATAAACCAGAAACTTGCCGAGATAAATGACCTTGATGATACTGAATCAAAAGACATAAAAAAAAACTGAAAAAAGCTAAGCGGCAGATAGAAACTGATTATCTTCCACGCAAAACAAAGTACGAAAAGGCAAATGCGACTTTCAAGGGCAGAAACAGCTACTCAAAAACTGATGAAGATGCAACTTTCATGAGGATGAAAGAAGACCACATGCTCAACGGTCAGCTCAAACCCGGCTACAATATTCAGGTCGGAACAGAGAACAATTTTGTAATAGGTTATGATGTTTTTTCAAGCCCTACGGATACAAAAACTTTCAAACCTCATCTTGATAATGTTATGAAGAGACTCGAATGTAAGTTTAAATATGCAATCGCAGACGCAGGTTATGGCAGTGAAGAAAACTATGATTATCTTGAAGAAAATAAAATTACAGGAATCGTAAAATACACAAGTTATGAAAAAGAGATAAAGAAAAGTTTCAAGAAAAAAATCTACAATTCAGAAAACTGGGTTTATGATGCACAGCAGAAAGAATATACCTGCCCGTGTGGAAATCCTGTTCCCTACAAGAAGACAGAGAAAAGAAAAAGTAAAGCCGGTTATGAACAGACAGTTGAAATTTATCAGTGCGATAATTGCGAAGGATGTCCTTACAGGGAGCTTTGTACAAAATCAGAATACGGGCGGATTATTAATCGTAACGAACACTGGCTTGACCAGAAAGCAAAAGTAAAGGAACTCCTTACGACAGAAGAATACAAAGAACTTATGAAGAGACGTTCAACAGAGTGTGAAACTGTCTTCGGTCAAACAAAAGGAAACCTCAAATTCCGAAGATTTAATTTACGAGGTATGGAAAAAGTTGGAACAGAATGGGGATTATTGATGATTGGATACGATTTAAAGCAGCTTGCAAGATTAATTAAGTCCTAAAGAAAAAAACACATAAGAAAAATTTTGAAAAATTCAATTTAAAACAAAAAAAGGCTGTCTTTTCATGAAGTTTTGCTAACTTCTAAGACAGCCCCTTTTTTTATTAATATCCGTCTGACATTTCGCGGTTTGCATCCTTCTTGCAAAGTTCATCATAAACAAGAGAACGTCTTCGCAAATCTTCCTTAAGCTCTTTAGGGAACGGCATGTTGCGCCAAAAGATACCGCGTACATCTTTTTCGAGACGCTGAACACCGGTACTTTCCTTTGTCATCCACAAAATGTAATCTTCTATAAAGAATTCCTTTACGTCGCCCTTGAGCTTTGCCTGGTCAAAGTGCTGATAGTATTGACCGGTAAGACCTTCTTCCATCCAGTAGTAAGAAGCCTTTTCCTTTGCAACCTGCCAGCGCAAATCGGCAACTGCAGTAAGAACGGCAATCTTAAGGTCCTTTGGATACATTGGAACTACAATACGTCCGCGGCTTGTTACACGGTTGTAGCGGTCAAATGGTTCCCAGCAGAAGCCTCTGTC
>JAFZOJ010000106.1 GCA_017550685.1 Treponema sp.
ACGAAACCTTTTAACAAATCATAAATTTTTTCATTTCATTTTCTACCTTCCAACTCCTGCAAGTTACTTGCAGGAGTTTTTAATTCCGGAAGTTAAAGAACGGTTTCCATTCCTATCTTTTGGGGCTTTAAGCCCATGCTCTCATAAAATTTAATCGCCGTGGGATTGCATTCCCAGACATTTAAAGTGATATTGTAAAAGCATTTTTCTTTGGCGTATTCTTTTACGTGCTCATACAGCATTCTTCCGACACCCTTGCCTCTTGCAGCTTCATCCACACAGATATCGTCGATGTAAAGCGTTTTTATGTCGGTTAAAAGTTTATGATCCTGAATCTGCTGGTGCATGCAGAATGCGTGGCCGAGAACCTTGTCATCATCATCCACGCATACAAATACAGGTCTGTTATCGTCTTTTATGATGTCTTCAAGCTGCTCTGCATTATACTTTGTCACGGGACCTTTGAATATATCAGGTCTTCCGTTATGATGCACCATGTCAACCTGGATAAGCAAATCAAGTATCTTTTCAATATCTTTGTTTTCTGCTCTTCTGACTTTCATTTTTAACCCCTCTTAGAAAAACTTCCATCTACTTAGGAAAAATCCCGGAATCACGACTATGATAAAAAAGGCCCAGCTTACAAGTGTAAATACTTTGATGAATTTAAAGCCTTTGTCGGGATATTCTCTGACATAAATTCTGTAATTAATAACCGATGCGAGCGACCCTATAAGTGATACAAGGCCCGCGGTATCTGCACCGTAGATTAGTCCCGCAAAATTCTTCGTAAAAGGATAAAGCACAATCGATGCGGGAACATTTGAAATTATCTGGCTTAGGCCGATTGCCCACCAGTATTCGTTGCCTGCAACAGCTTTGTTTAAAACCTCCGATATCTTCGGGTTTGCCGCGATTGATGATGAGAAAACAAAGAAGCAGAGGAACGTAAAGATTAGTACATAGTCAACCTGTACAAAAAGCTTTAGGTTTACGGCCGCTATCACAATTATAACGATTGCAACGGCTATCGGCCAGTATTTTGTTCTCGTTACGATTGTAAGAATAATCATCGCAAAAAGCACAAGGTAGGCGATTTTTCTAATCTTAATCTTAGTGCTGACAGGCTCTTTTTTATCCTCTTCTATCTCTACGGTTTTGAATTCTTCTTTTACGTTTTTTCTGTATAAGACGAGCACGAAAATGATTAAAAGAATGCCTGAGCCAACGCAGAGAGGCGACATATGAAGCATGAAGTTCCATACGCTTGTGTTTGACTGTCCGAACAAAAATAAGTTCTGCGGGCTTCCGAAAGGCATTAGAAGCGAGCCTCTGATGGCTGCGATGTTTTCCATAGAAATGACGGGTAAGATGTACTTTTCCTTATCGCCCTTTCTGAATAAAAGAATTGTAAGCGGCACAAAGATAATAAGCGACACATCGTTGGTTACAAACATCGATGTAAAGAAAACGCCGAAAATCAAGAAGAGCGAAAGTGTTGCCATCGTCTTAAACTTTTTGCTGAAATTAATTACCGGCTCAAAAATATTCTCCTGTTTAAAGCCTTCGAGAACGCATAACATCATAAAAAGAGTGCCGAGCGTATGCCAGTCAATCTCTTTAAGAAGCGCTTTTGTGGGAGGCGTAATAAACAAAGAAACGACGGCAGCGAGTACAGCCACCGTCAGCATTATTTCTTTTTTCAAAAATTCAAATACTTTTTTCATCTATCCTAAATCTTTCTAAAATTAACCTTTAGAATTATATCATTATCAAGGCAAATTGAAAGACCTTTTTTTTTTCTTGCGAATTCGGCGCACTTTTTCACAAAATTCACGGCAAACGAAGGGTTCGACGGGAAATACAGATGAGGAAATCCCGCCCAGATGTTTTCGTTAGTCTTAACTGCCTCATATTCTTTGCCTGTGAAAGGTTTCGTGCAGATTACGTCGCATCCGTTATCGTCACAGTCATAATAGTGGAATTCGTGGCCTCTAATCTCTTCACCCTCTTTGAGGAAATTCGGGCTTTTTTCTTTCATCGAAACATATCCGAATCTGACGGGTCTGCCTTTGTATTTGAGATCTCCGTCAAAGATATTCGAAGTTATGTAAACCTTTCCATCCTTATCTTCTATGCTTTTCTGAAGATACATAAAACCGCCGCACTCTGCGAAAATGGGCATTTTATTGTTGTATGCGCTTCTGACAGATTCAAGCATTGAAGTGTTCTGACTCAGTTCTTCCAGATGAAGCTCGGGATAACCACCGGGAAGATACAGGCCGTCCGCGTTTTCGGGAATCTTCTCATCATGAATGGGCGAGAAGAAAATTAATTTCGCACCTGCATTTTTAAGTTCTGTTAAGTTATCCTCATAAAAGAAACAAAATGCCTCATCTTTTGCAACTGCGATAACGGGTGATTCCGCATTGTCATTGATTGTTTTTTCAAAAGCGCAGTCTTCAACTTCTTCTGCCTGAGAAGCTATTTTTTCAAGTTCATCAAAAGAAACTTTCTTTTCAAAATATCCTGTCAGCTCTTCCAAAACTTCGTCGTAATTATCCGTATCATCAGGCGTAACCAATCCTAAATGTCTGCTAGAAAAAGCCCGGTCCTTCATATCCGGAATAAAACCGACTGCGGAAATACCGCACTCTTCTTCAATCATCGGCTTTAAAATATTAAACATGGATTCTGAAGTCCTGTTTAAAATTACGCCTTTTATGAGGTCTTTTTTATCATAGGATTTAAAGCCTGAGATTTCCGGAATTACGGATCTTCCCATGCCTTTGGCATCAATTACAAGTATTATCGGAGTCTTTGTAACTTCTGCGAGATTGTATGACGAGCCCTCAGTTTTCACTCCGCCGACTCCGTCGAATAGTCCCATCACTCCTTCGAAAACAGCAAAATCAAAGCCCGAAGCATTTCTTGCAAAAAGGCTTCGCGTTGTCTTTTCACCGGTAAAAAATGTGTCCAGATTGTATGAAGGTATGCCGAGA
>JAFZOJ010000107.1 GCA_017550685.1 Treponema sp.
CCTCAAAAAGAAGAATGGCAGCCAACACATTTTATAAGGAAGTAAAATGAAAAAACTGATTTCAATTTTAATTGCTGCAATGATTCTTACGGCAACAGCCTGTGCAGCCGGTAACAAAGTGGTTTCGACAGGCTCAACCACCGATAACACAAAAGGAGTTCTTCCGATGAAACTCAACATTCAGATTGACAACGGTACAAGCAAACATAATCTTACCGCAACGCTTTACGATAATTCCTCTTCCCGTGCACTGGTGGAGCTTTTGCAAAAAGGCGCTGTAACAATTGATATGCACGATTACGGCAATTTTGAAAAAGTCGGTTCACTTCCTGCCACTCTTCCTCGAAACGACAAACAAATTACAACAAAACCCGGCGACATTATTTTGTATCTGGGAAATCAAATAACCTTTTATTACGACACCAACAGCTGGAACTTTACCCTTCTTGGTAAAATTGATGACGTGACACAAGCGGAACTCAAAAAGATTCTGGGGAAAGGCAACGTTACCACAATACTCTCAGTAAAAGAATAATCTCCCCTATATAATCTTTCCCTCAAAATTATTATAATTACTTATATGAACGAAAATTTGATTTTTGAAAGTGAGCGGGAGATTTCTTCTGCGTTTATTGATTCCTCTGTGAGGATGGGTGTGGCTCAATCGGTTTTGCTTGTGCAGGATAATCTTACTGAATGTTTTAATGCTATGGACTGCGACGGAATTATTTACCGCGAAAAGTTCAATGCTTTCTGGGTGTTTACTAAAACCAAGGTTCATTTTGAACGTCGTCCGGACTGGCGTGAAATTATTACGGCCCGTACCTTCCCTATCGACAACCTTGGAATGCGCACTCACGTTAATACTCAGTTCGTTGATAAAAATGGAAAGACTCTTCTTGTTGCAAATCAGGAAGCCTGCGTTCTGAGTCTGGAAAATCATCGTCCTCTCAAAATTACAAATCTTCCATATCCAAAAGAGAATTTCCCAGAGGCAGTTTTTAACGAACCGTTTGAACGTTTTCCATCTGATTTTTCTGATGACGAGTTTGTGTTTGAGCAGCAGATTCGTTCGTCTCAGATTGATATGTCGCATCACATGAATAATATTGAATATATTAAGCTTGCACTTTGTGTTTACTCAGATGATTTTTTACAGTCGCACGAAATCACAGACCTTGAAGTTCACTACACCGGCGAAAGCAAAGAAGGTCAGATTCTTAAAGTTTACAAAAGGGAAGATATCGAAGTTCCAGGTAAGGTTTACATCCATATCAAAGAAAGCGACCGTTGTGTTTTTGAATGCTGCGTAAAGATAAAATAATTGAATTTTTCATATGAGTCGTAAATACAAGAAATTATTTCTACCACCCTTTCGCCGCATTCACCGCCCAGTCAATTACATCGCGCAATGCACGTTCGTTTTTCTTGAGGAATGCAAGTGAATAATGCGCGGTGGCCTCGGGGTCTGTAATCGGAACTGTCACACAGCCTTCTCGTTTTTTGGAATGAGTGTTTGCAAGCTGGGTGACAAAAGTGAGCGGGTTCTGCGAGTTTATGACATTTGTATAAACCATGATGTCGTCGTATTCAATGTAGGTTGCGTCGGGAATACAGGCTCGATGCATTTTGTGCCAGAAGCCAGTCTGTGTGTATTCACGGATGCAGCGGCCGGCAAGGTCTTTGAACTTTATAGAAGATTTTTTTGAAAGCGGGTCGGTCAGCGGAATCTGCATGTAAAGCTGCTCATCCACAAGCGGAACTGTTAC
>JAFZOJ010000108.1 GCA_017550685.1 Treponema sp.
ATTTCAATTATCTGCTTCAGAGCAAAAGGCAGAACGTGTAAAACAGGACGCAATCAGAGAAGCTGAAGCACAGAAAAAAGAAATTTTGTTAAATGCAAAAGATGAGCTCATTCGGGAAAGAAATCAGCAGGAAAGAGAAAACCGGGAGCGCAGGGCTGAAGTACAGCGTTACGAAGCCCGTCTGAACAAGAAGGAAGAACTTCTTGAAGAACGCGCTGCTCAATTCGAAAAAAGTGAAAAAGAGCTTGCAGAACAGAAATCTGCAATGGTAAAACGGGAAGAGTTCCTTTCAAAGCAGGAAGAAATGTACAGAACAGAGCTGGAAAAAATCTCCGGACTGTCTGCACAGGAAGCAAAAGATCTTATTATCAAGAATCTTGAGAACGAAGCACGTCACGATGCTCAGGCTCTTATCAATAAGATTGAACAGGAAGCCCAGCTTACCGCCGAAAAGAAAGCAAAAGACATTTTAATTACCACAATTCAGCGTATTGCGCCTGAAACAACAAGCGACATTACCGTAACTACAGTTTCATTGCCTAGCGACGAAATGAAGGGACGTATTATTGGCCGCGAAGGACGCAATATCCGCACTCTGGAAACTCTTACCGGTGTAGATATTATTATTGATGATACTCCGGAAGCAGTTGTTATTTCTTGTTTTGACCCTGTACGCAAGGAAATTGCCAAGGAATCTCTGGAACGCCTTATTTCTGACGGTCGTATTCATCCGGCCCGCATCGAAGAAATTGTTCAGAAGGTTACCCACGAAGTTCAGAACAAGATTTACGAAGAGGGTGAAAAGGCCTTGTTTGACCTTGGTATCCACAACATGAGCAATGACGGAATCCGTGCTTTGGGAAGACTTTACTTCCGCACAAGCTATGGACAGAACGTTCTTACACACTCAAAGGAAGTTGCCATGGCTGCCAGCATGATTGCCGCAGAAATTGGTGCAGACCGCGAGCTTGCTAAACGTGCTGCTATTCTTCATGATATTGGTAAGGGTGCCGAAAACGACAGCGACCAGAACCACGCAGAAGTTGGTGCCGAAATGGCCCGCAAGATGGGTGAAAATGCCGCTGTTATTAATGCAATTGCCGCACACCATAACGACGTTGAACCTACAAGCATAGAAGCAATAATAGTTCAGATTGCAGATGCAGTTTCTGCTTCCCGCCCGGGTGCTCGCCGTGAGACAATTGATAACTACGTTAAGCGTCTTGAAAACCTTGAGGCTATTGCCGAAGGCTTTAATGGTGTAGAAAAGGCTTATGCTATTCAGGCAGGACGAGAGCTGCGTGTTCTTGTTAATAACGAAAAGATTCCGGAAGGAGAGGTTAAGGAGCTTGCAAGAAACATTGCAAAGCAGATAGAAACCGATCTTCGTTATCCTGGACGCATACGTCTTACAATGATCAGAGAAACACGAATTATCGAGTACGCTCGATAGTCTTGTTATAATTAGGAGGATGAGGACTGTTTGTTATTCAGACGGTCCTCTTTTTTTTGTTCCAGGTCCCTGAGGCTCTCGAAGGGCTGAGCCTGTCGAAGGGCAATTAAAATCTTATGCCGCTGTAAATTGAAAGAATGTGGTCGGTGCTGTAGTTGCCGCGGGGAACAAAACGGTAGTAGCCGCCAAGGATTGGTTTGATTTTGGTAACGCGGTCGGTCATAAAATCGTACTGAATGGCCAGGCGGAATCCGTTTCCCCAGGATTGGGTTACAGCCGGGTTCTGGCTTATAAAGTCGGTGCGGTTACCAAGGACGTAGGTTATGCTTATGTTCAGGCCTTTTACGCCGGGGTAAAACTTTATGCCTGAGAAAAATGCATAATCAAGGGAATTGTAAAAAAGGTCTGAGTTCCAAAGAAAATCTGTAAAAAGCTCTGCTCCTATCAGGATTTTGATTGAAGAAGAAATGTTTAAGTTTGTATCTGCTGTAAGGCCTGCAACTATTCGTTTGTAGTTAGTCGTGCCAAGAATGTCTTTTCTGGATACAGAAGAAGTTTCGTTATAAATGGGAATGCCGGTTCCAAGGGAGACTTCGTTTGTAAAAAATGAATCTTGACCCGCAAAGGCTGCTGCTGTAATTGAGAGCGATGCAAGAATAATAAGAATCAGTTTTTTCATAAAAATCTCCCTTGGAGTTTCGTGATACCTTGCCCTTAGTCCTGGAGAACGATAATTGCACCAAGTACTATAAGGTGATATGCAAAGCCGTACAGCCAGGAAAGGAAATTCCAGTGTGAGCCGTGCTTAAGAAGACTTCCGCTTCCAAGGAAATCGATGAGTACGATTGCAACAATCCATACAATCATGATGATAATCATAAGGATTTTGCCGAGTGAACCAAATTTGTCGCCGATGAAAACCGAAAGAATAAGGAATACACCTGCAATCAGTTCGATAATTCCAAATACGATGCACAAAATTGATTCAATATTGCGTGCTTCTATAATGCTGCGAATTGCGGCAATTCCAGCGTCTCCGCCACCCTGCAAAGCCCAGATTCCGGCTACTGTAAGCATGGCTCCTACTGCTATCTGAAGAAGCAGTCGTCCAAGTGAAAAGTTACTTGCTTTTCCCATATTTTCCTCCTATTTATATACAACCATAAAGGTCTGATAAACCAGTTTTATGTCGGGGGTGTATTCAAAACCAAGGATATGGCCTTCTTCTTCCAGGTATTCCTGATGCTTTTCGCGCCAGGATGCCAGGTCCTGGTCTTCTCCTTCCAGCTTGGCCATTTCCCAGGTTACTTCGTTGAATGGAATTATTGTTACCTGCTCAAGCCTTATTACGCAGACCGGTTTTTTGGCCCTGTCTATAACAAGATAAAGCTCGCCCGAAACAGGAAGTGGCTCCTGATCTATGGCAAAGGTTGCGTAGCTTGAAAAAAAGGCGGTTTTCTGGCCCGAAATTACAAGGGCAGTCTGTTCGTCGCCTATAAAACCTTTGGCTTCGAAAAAAAGGTCTCCGGAGCATTTGGTGTCCGGCGGCAGGTTCTGGTCTGTAAGGAATTTATTCCAGTATTCGTCTAATTCTGTCATGGTTTTCCTTATTGAATTACTGCTTTTTGCACAACCTTAAGATAAAGGCAACTATAAACATTATGCCCGGGATTACTGCAGATAAAAGCGGAATGAGTGGGAGGCCAAGGACTGTGACAGCGGCCGTGTTAAAGATGCCGAGTTCTGCCATAAGGTCTGCGACTAAGGCCGCGTACGAAAAAAGGAAGCCGGCCACGAGGAACATCCAGGAGGCATCGCGGGTCTTGGACATTACGAATATGGCCAGGAAGGCGGCAATGCCTCCCAGGATGAGTTTAATTATAAACAAGATTATCTGCGGGTTCATTTGAATGCTCTCCTTACTTTTCAAACGGATTGTTTTTGAGCTTTGTAAAAACGCCCTTGTCTGCTCCAAACGGAATTATAGAAGGTTCGTTATAGTCCGGATTAATTATTATTCCGCATTCAAGACAATGCTTTACAAATTCTTCATATTTATTTTCGGAAATTTTAGGGAATAGATAAGGTCCCTTGCGCTCCCAGTATTTTGTTATTACAGGGTCGTAAATAAACCAGTCTTTTTCTGTACGCAGGTCCAGCTCTGCAATTAAATTGTAAATTGCGCGGGTTAGGGCAGACTGCAGGGTGTAGGGGAGCTTGTGGGGCCCTTCGAGAGCCTCAGGGACCCCGTTTGCTGAGGCTGATGGGGTTGCTGAGCCTAGAGTGGTTGCTGAGGCTCTCGAAGCACCACCTCCAGATGAAATACCCAGAATATATATTTCTTCTCCCCAAGGAAACGGCGGAATAATTATAACTGCATCTGCGTTTTTTGTGTCCTGGGGTTCTTTGTTCCACGGTCTGTACGAAATTATGTTTTTTGCACCGTTTTTTACTGCGGCGTTTACGGCGTCTAGTTTGGAATTATAAAAGGCTGCCTTGCATTCTTTACCGATCAAAGCAGAAACTGCCTTGTTTATGCGCGGCTTGTCTTCTACACAGAAATTGCCGCTAAGACCCTTGTTCATGGCATTTTTTAAGAAGGTAGAAGCGTTTTTGCCGTCCCAGCCAAGTATAGCACGTCCGTTTTCCTGATACAGGTCGGTAAGGCGTGTGCCTTTTTTGGTGTAGAGGAAACAGTTTCTGGCACGTGTTACGGTGCCGTATTTTGAATAAATAAGAGTGTATAACTGACTGGCTGTCATATTATGTAATTATATCATGAAAAAGAAATTCTGTCATTGCAGAAAAAACTGGTCCGGGAGTTTTCCCGGACCAGTAAAAAGAATTAAATAAAGAAGTTCTTTTTGTTTATGAAAAAAATTGCTATTTTTTTGCTGCCTTCTTTCGCTTTGACATTACGTCAAAGATTACGGCTGCAAGGAGTACCATACCCTTAACAGCACGCTGCCAGTTCATATCTACACCAAGGATAGACATACCGTTGTTCAATACACCCATAAAGATAGCACCAACTACGGCACCACCTACAGTACCTGTTCCACCGTATGCAGATGCCCCTCCAATAAAGCAGGAAGCGATAGCATCCATTTCGTAGTTCTGTCCGGCTGTTGGCTGAGCAGAGTTCATACGAGCGATAGTTACAAGTGCGGCAACTGCGGCAATAAAGCCCATGTTTGTGTAAGCAAAGAACATTACGTTGTTTGTGTTTACACCGGAAAGACGGGCTGCCTTTTCGTTACCACCAATTGCGTACAGGTAGCGGCCTGGTACAGTGTTCTGTGTAAAGTAAGAGTAAGCTGCAATGATTACTCCAAGGAGGATCAATACAACAGGAAGACCACGGTCGCGTGCAAGGAACTGTCCGATAATTACGATTACAACAGAAAGTACTACAAGCTTTGCAATGAAAGATGTTGTTGATTGAACTGTATAGTTCTTTTTAATTTTGTTGCGTCGGCTGATTATTTCGAGAGCAACATAAGCAAGTATTGCAATTGCAGTAACAATAAGGGTAACAATAAGAGTATATTTATCTACCCAGCTGCCGAATAATTCAAATTCACCCATTTTATCGCTGGTAGCCGGCAAGTAACTTTCAAAAAGTTTAAGATACTTTTCCGGGAATGGAGCAATTGGACGACCGTCAAGAACGATTGTTGCAACACCACGCCACAAAAGCATACCTGCAAGAGTTGTAATAAACGGTGGAATGTGAATATAAGCAATGAAGAAGCCGTGGAAAGCACCAATTGCAGTACCAAGAATAAGACAAGCAAGTACTGCAAGCCAGATTGGCCAGCCCCAGTTTACAATGAACACACCTGCAAGAGCACCAATAAGTGCAACTACAGAACCAACAGACAAATCGATGTTACCACCGGTAAGAATACAAAGCAGCATACCTGTTGCAAGAATTGCTACGTAAGCATTCTGACGGATAATATTTGTTACGTTAGCAGGAGCAAACAAAGAACCATGTCCTGAAGCTCTGATAAGAACCTCGAACAGAACCATTACTCCAACAAGTACAAAAAGCATTGTGTTGCTTTTTAAAACTGCTTTGACTGTATTTAAAGCGTTACTAGTCTTTTTTTCTTCCATTTTTATTCTCCTAAATCAACAGTTTTTCCAGAATTAATAATCTCGGTCATGATCTTTTCCTGGGTAGCTTCCTTGCCGTCCATCTCCGCAATCATTTTTCCTTCGTTCATGACGTAGATACGGTCGGCCATGCCCAAAAGCTCAGGCATTTCGGAACTAATCATGATTACAGATTTACCTTCTGCAACCATCTTGTTGATGATACAGTAAATTTCGTATTTTGCACCAACATCAATACCGCGGGTTGGTTCATCAAGGATAAGAATATCAGGCTCGGCAAAAAGCCACTTACCAACCAGTACCTTCTGCATATTTCCACCAGAAAGGTTTCCTACATCTTCCATTACAGATGCACACTTTGTATGCATTTCCTTTGCCATTTCTTCGGAATATTTTCGTTCCTTATCAAAGTCAAGGATGTAGTGCTTGGAAATTTTTTCCGGCTTGGCAGCAGTTGTATTCTTACAGATTGATTCACTCAAAATCAAACCGTTTCCTTTGCGGTCTTCGGTAACATATGCAAGTCCTGCCTTAATTGCAGATTTTACATTAGGGAAGAATACTTCCTTTCCGTTCAAATATATATGCCCATGGATATTTGCTCCATAGGAATGACCAAAGATACTCATACTAAGTTCTGTTCGACCGGCACCCATAAGGCCTGCAATTCCCAGAACTTCACCTTTGCGCAGGTTAAAGTTAATGTGGTCGCAAACCTTAATTCCGTCAAATACCGGATGGTCTACACACCAGTCTTTAACTTCAAAACATACTTCGCCAACATGTGATTCTCGTTTAGGGAATCGGTCGGTAATACTTCTACCTACCATGGCAGAAATAATCATATCTTCAGTAAAATTATCTTTCTTTTTATCAAGTGTTGTGATTGTCTGTCCGTCGCGGATAACTGTAATCTTATCTGCAACATAAGAAATTTCATTCAGTTTATGGGAAATAATAATACAAGTCATTCCCTGTTTTTTGAATTCAAGCATAAGATCAAGCAGATGCTTTGCTTCTGTATCATTCAAAGAAGCTGTAGGTTCGTCAAGAATAAGCAGACGTACATTTTTACCAAGTGCTTTGGCAATTTCTACAAGCTGCTGTTTACCAACACCAATATCCTTAATTAATGTCTTTGACGAATCTTTAAGTCCAACAGTTCTCAAAAGCTCATCGGCTTTATCAAAGGTTTCGGACCAGTTTATTTTAGCCTTGGAACCTCTTTCGTTTCCGAGGAACATATTTTCACCAATTGTCAAAAGTGGAACAAGAGCTAGTTCCTGGTGAATAATTACAATACCCTTTGCTTCACTGTCACGGATTGTCTGGAATTTACAGATTTCTCCGTCATAAACGATGTCGCCATCGTATGTTCCGTATGGATAAATACCGCTCAGAACATTCATCAAAGTAGATTTTCCCGCACCGTTTTCACCACAGATTGCGTGAATCTCACCGTCTTCTACAGTAAGGTTTACGTTATCGAGTGCCTTTACACCGGGAAATACCTTGGTGATATTTTTCATTTCCAATAATGTCTTAGCCATTGGAACCCCTCTATTATATTTATAAATGTTTAATTATTGTAAAAAAGGGGTTGGAGGCAATGTCATTTTCGGGCTTGACCCGGAAATCTTTTTATAGATTGCCGTGTCAAGCACGGCAATGACATTCGCTTCAACAACCCCTTATATTATGGCATTAACTCAAACTATTTGAGTTCTGATTCCTTATAGTATCCTGTGTCTACGAGGAGAGCCTTGTAGTTGTTTACATCACCGAATACTGGTTCACAAAGGAATGACGGAACAACTTTTACGTTGTTGTCATAAGTCTTTGTATCATTGATTGGTGGGTTAGATCCCTTCATGATAGCGTCAACCATTTCAACTACCTTTGAAGCCAATGTACGTGTATCCTTGAATACAGACATTGACTGTGTTCCCTTAATCATGTTCTTTACAGATGTGATATCGCAGTCCTGACCTGTAATTACAGGGAAGTTAGAAGCATCGTATCCAGCAGAAAGAAGAGCCTGAGTTACACCCTGTGCTGTAGAGTCGTTAGAGCAGTATACAGCATCAAGCTTTGTTCCTTTTGGAGAATAGCCGTTAGATGTAATAAGGTTTTCCATTCTTGACTGAGCTCTTTCTGTTGACCATTCAAGAGTAGCAGCCTGTGCTTTAGCTGTCTGTCCAGAAGGACATACAATTACACCCTTGTCGAGGTAAGGCTTAAGAACATCCATAGCTCCTCCGAAGAAGAAGTTGATGTTGTTGTCACCTGGGTCACCAGTAAAGAATTCCATGTAAACTGGATCAGAAGCTGAGCGGCTCTTGAGTCCGAGTTTGTCAACAAGGTAGTCACCCTGGAGAGTACCTACTTTGTAGTTATCGAATGTTGCATAGTAAGAAACTGCATCTGTGTCCATGATAAGACGGTCATAAGCAATTGTCTGAATGTTCTTTTTCTTTGCTGTTGCAAGAACGTTAGAAAGAGAAGAACCATCGATAGAAGCGATTACGAGAACTTTACATCCTCCTGTAATCATGTTCTCAAGCTGAGAAATCTGTGTGTTGATGTCGTTTGCTGCGAACTGAAGGTCTACTGTATAACCAGCTTTTTCGAGCATGCTCTTCATGTTTGCACCATCCTGATTCCAGCGCTGCAAATCCTTTGTAGGCATAGAAACACCAACTTTTGTGCTTGATCCTGCACCTTTGCTACATGCAGTTGCGAATAATGCTGCAGCTGCGAGCAGAACTACTAAGATTTTTTTCATAAGAAAAACACTCCTTTAATTTTTTATATACAGAGCGTATGCCCCGTTTACATAGCATTATAGAGTACACAAGGGGAGTAAATTCGGCGGTTTTCTACAAATTCTTGTTATTTTCTTATTTTGATTGGAATTCCAGTTGAATTTCTGGAGAAAATTAGCATTTTTTTGGCATAAAATTTGTGCTAATTGTGATATTAATTCTTATATACGCTGGCTGCACTGTGAAATCCGGACTCAATAATAACTTTGTCAATATTATATTTGTCTACATATACCGGTTCCAGCCAAATTGTGTCTATATTTGCATAGCCGTTGTTAATAAAACTAGTTCTTAAGGTTGCTGTCGGGAGCGGAAGTCCCTTGGCAAGGTTTACTGCACATTCTGCGGCAAGCTCTGCCAGCTGGATTATAGGCTTGTATATAGTAAAATCCTGCTTGCCCTGAACAATGTACTGGCAGGCAGATATGTCCGCATCCTGACCGCATACAGGAATGTGAATATCAGGGTAGTAACGGCTGATTGCCTGTATTACGCTGGCGGCAACTGCATCGTTTCCGCAGATTATTGCATCCGGGAAAACATCATCCTTTAAAATCCTTACCATTTCCTGGTACGAAAGATCGTAGTTCCAGTTTTCAGTGTGGAAAATATGATTTATCTTAACCGGGCTGTTGCGGACAATTCTTGTAATGCCGTCCAGGATAAGGGTCATGTTGTAATCATCCTGAGGGCCAAGAATGCAGTACCAGTTTGTACCGTTTGAATGACGCTGCATGTGGGAGGCCATTTCTTCTCCAACCTTTTCGCTGTCTATGGTCATGTACAAGTCTATGTCTGCATTAAGCGTAAGTCTGTCGTAGGAAATTACGGGAATACCCTTTGCCTTGATTTTCTGAACGCTTTCTGTAATGGAAGAAGCATCCTTTGGGAGTACGACAATTGCATCTGTGCGTTCCATAAGGTACATTAGCTGGCGGTTCTGTTCTTCTATGCTGTTACCGGCGTTCTGAACTATTACATCGGCACCAAGCTCTTTTACCTTGTTAATGAATACGTTCATGTCGCGCTGCCAGCGTTCTATGGCAAGCGTGTCTATTGAAAAACCAATGGTAAGGGTTGGGGCAGGGGCAGGAGAAGGTTGTCTTGCAGCTACGGTTCCTTCTTTTTTACTGCAGGATGCAAAAATAATCAGGAATAAAAACATACAGGTTGTAATGCGGGTTTTCATCTGTCTCCTCCGTTGGCCTTGCGGTATTCCTTTGGCGAAATGCCATATTTACTTTTAAAAATGCGGCTGTAATAATTCTGGTCGTTGTAGCCTACTTTGGCAGTAATTTCTTTTATGGAAAGCTCAGTCTGTGCAAGCAGCTGGCAGGATTTTTCGAGTCGTTTGTCAGAAATATAGTTTACAAAGGTTTCGCCTTTTTCTTCCTTAAAAAGTTTGCTCAAATAGAATGAACTTACGCCCGCATATTCCGAAGCACTTTCAAGCGATATTTCTGCAGAAAGATTCTGGTCCACGTAGGCGCAAACCTTTTTGATGATTGGATTTTCTTCTGCTTTTTTTACGCCTGCAACTGCCGCAGTACATTCCAGCAGAAACTTCTGGGCAAATTCTTTTATAAGCTTGGTGTCGGTCTGGGCGCTCAAGGTTGCAAAGGCATTGTCAAAGGTGTCGCTGGTAAAGCTTTTGTTTATTTCGCGGGTTGCGTTGTTTGCCGTAACGATAAGGTCAAAGATTGAGTTTTTGATTTTATCGAGCGCTGTGTTTGAAGAAAGCATTTCCGAAGTAAACAGCTCAAGGAAGGAACGTACGCCGCCGGAATCTCCCGCTGCAAGCTTGTTCAAAATCTGATTTTTAAATTCCTGCGAATTGGTTTTCTGAACGTTTGGCTGCGAGTGGGTTTCGCCTGAAAAAATGAGTCCGCCGTTAATGTCTGTTTTGTTCAGGGCAGAAAGCGCTTCGGTGTAGGAGGCCTGCAGTAAGCTTTTGTCAGAAAAAATGGTGCTTACGCCGGTTCTTATTCCTGCAGTAACATTGTAGCAAAGCAGCTGGTAATATTTTTTTATCTGTTCCTGAACCTCGGCATAATCGGGGTTTTCGGAAAAGATAGGGAAGTAGACTGCAATTCTGTTCATCATAAAGCTGCTTACAAGACAGCGGTGCTCGGTATTCAAAAGCTCGTGTATTTTAAGATAGGTGCTGTACTGGTTGTCGGCATTTATGTTTGGGAATTCATAGCAGCAGAAGACCCAGGCGTTTTCTACAAGATTAAAATATTCCAGGTAAGACGACAGGTCTATGGATTTGTCGTTGTTGTAAATGCAGGCATAGATAAAGTCGTTTTCGATCATCGGGGAAACAAGGTCCAGCTTTTTGTGGAGCTCCAGGTCGGCACTAAGCTTGCCCTGTTTTTCCTGAACCAGCTGCATGGCGCCGCGGATTGTTTCTATTACTACGTTACGGTTTACAGGTTTGGTAATGTATTTGTAGGCGCCAAGATTTATTGCTTCCTGTGCATACTGAAAACGGTCAAAGGCACTCAGAATTACAAAAACAATATTCGGCTTGAGCTTGGTAATTACGCTTACGGTTTCAAGGCCGCTTAAACCCGGCATGTTTATATCCATAAAGATGAGGTCGATTTTTTCCTTCATCACAATTTCTATGGCTTCGGTGCCGGACAGGGCTGTGAATACCCTTGTTTCGTCTGCAAAGTTTTTGTTTATGATAAAGGAAAGAGAATCTATTACAATCTGTTCGTCATCTGTTACCAGTATATTAAACATTTCTTGGAATCCTGATTATAAATTTTGTTCCGCGTCCGCTACCAGCTTCGGTTTCCTTGTCTCCAACAGTTATGTCAAAAAGGTCGTCCCGGTGAAACTGCAGCTGCAGGCGTAAGAATACGCTTATAAGTCCCGTGCCGTTATGGGTAGAATTATCATCCAGAACCTCTGGCGCCAGTCGTGTAGTTCCCGAAGCAACTGCCTGGAAAACTGCCTGCCTGGTCTGTTCCGGCATGCCTTCTCCATTATCACTTACGCTTATGACAATAAAGTTTTCTTCTATCTCAAGTGCAAGGTGAACTTTGCCTTTTGTATTTTTAAGTCCGTGCTTGATGCAGTTTTCTACAAGAGGCTGCAGTGTCATGGAAGGAATTGCCTGTGGAAATTCTCCGTCGGGTATGTCCTTGGTAAATTCCAGGCGGTTTCCAAAACGAACCTTCATTATATATACAAAATTATCTACCAAACCAAGTTCTTCGTCAATCGAAACCGTACGGCTCTGCTGCTGGATATTGTAGCGGAAAAAATCGGCAACCTGTTCAATAAAGTAGCAGGTCTTGTCGGCATTTTCCATCATTGCAAGCTGGGCTCCGGTGTTGAGCGTGTTAAAAAGAAAGTGCGGGTTTATCTGGTTCTGCAGGGCGCGAAGCTGTGCGTCAGTATAAAGGGTCTGCATTTCAATTTCCTTTTCCTTGAGCTCGGCTTCGGTGCGGGCCTTTTCCCAGATTGTATCAATGTATTCGCGGATACTTATAATCATGCGGTCAAAGGCGCGGCAAAGGTTTCCAATTTCATCAGATGACTTGCTGTTAAAGAGCGGAATATCAAAATCACCCTGACTTAACTTGTGCGAAACCTCTGACAAATCGGCAAGCGGTTCCATAATGGAAGTAATCGTAAAATATAGTACAAAGAAAATGAGCAGGGAAAATATAAGGAAGAAAACAATTCCCAGTGTGTTTGAAAGTACGATTCGATCCTGGTTTTCGTTGTAGCGTTCGGCATTCTGCTGGAGTCGCATGTTGTTAAGCTCCAGAACCTGGTTTACCAGATAGTTGTAGGTGTTCATTGCATAGTTATAGTGAATCATAACTTCTTCATCATCATTTGCACGTTTAGCCGAAACTGCCATGTTACTGTAATATAGAAAAGATTCGGTGAGTTGATGAACTATGTATTCCTTGTGATAAACTTCATTCTGCGACGGAAACTCCTGCAGCTTCTGGTAAAAATCTTCTACCTTGGTGCGGGCGGTGTAGTAGGCGTCAATACTTTCAAAGGTGCGGTACATTACGTAGTTTTCCATGGCGTTTTCGGTTGCCGTTACTGCCTGAGTAAACTGTGTAAGCTCGGAGTTTGATTTGTAGGAGTCGCCAAGGTTGCTTATAGAATAGTAGGAAAAGCGCATTGTCATAAAGATGCTGGCCGCAAGCATGATAATTGCAATACCGATGCACAGCATTATGCGCCACCTTAGGCTTTTGTTTCTGATGTAGTTTACCGGATTAAAATGGAAGGCTTTCATTTGGCGGCCTCCGTTTTGGCAATCTTTACATCAACCGTTATATAGCTGTTGGCAGAGCCCTTTGTTCTGTATTCAAAAAGTTCGCGGATTGCTGTTTCACCGATTTTTTCGGGGTCAAGCGAGAACAGCTCTGTAATAAAGCCCTTCTGGAGATACAGCTGGCATACTTCGTTTCCGCCAAAGCCGAGCAGTTTGTATTCATTTGGCAGGAACTGTTCCGAAAGCTCCTGGGCAAGCCTTATGGTGTCGTCTTCGGTAAGGCAGATAAAAATATTGTTTACGCCTTTGAGCACCAGGCTGTTTCCAAGCTTTTCCATAACCTGCGGCTGAATGCCTGTGTCTTCCTGGAGTGCAAGCTGAAGACTGCTTATAAGGTTTACCGAGTTTGTCGTGATTGAATCACTTATGATGTATACGTTTCCGCCGTCGGGCAAAAGCGCGTGAACTTCGTCTGCAATTTTTTTACCAAGCTCCCAGTTGTTAATGCCCACGTAAGAAACCTGCGGAAGATTTGCCGAAAACTGTCCCGTTGTAATGAGCGGAATGGCTGGTTCGTCCGGGCGGTCAAGGAGAACCGGGATTTCATCAGGGGAATCTATGTAAGCAATAATACCGTCGGCATTCATAAAGGAGCAGTAATCCAAAAGCTCCTGGAGTGTGGTTGTGTCTGCCTGGCTTTGAGGTACGTGCAGGTCTACCACGGCATTATAGGATTTGGCTTTTTTGGAGGCACCGGCATAAAGCTGCGACAGAAAGCTCTGGTTTTCGTAGGAGCCGGTAACCATTATGTGGTAAAGGCAGGTGTCCAGGGGGTTAGGTTCGTTGCCCTGCCTTAGTTTTGTCCTTGAAAAAACAAGTGAATTATAGAAGAGAATCATAAAGGTGAGGAGGGCTATAAAACTAAAAATGAGCAGGACCCATTTGATGAGTCTAATCTTTTTCTTTTCCATAGGTAAAGGTTATGCCGCTTTTGCCCTTATAGTCTGCGGTTACATTACCGCCTTTAGAAAGCTTTCCAAACAAAACTTCATCAACAAGAGGATTTGCAATCTGTTCTTCTATTGTACGTGCAAGGTTTCTGGCACCAAATTCCTTTGAATAACCCTGCTCGGTAAGATGATCTATGCACTTTGGAGTAACCGTAAGAATGATTTTGCGTGCTTTGACGCGCTGTGCAAGCTTGATAATTTCTTTCTGGCAAACCATGCGCACAATCTTTTTGTCCAGATAACCAAACGGAATAACGGCATCGAGCCTGTTGCGGAATTCCGGCTGGAACTGACGGTTTATGGCTTCCATTAAGGTTGCTTCGTCGTAAGCTGCATCTGCAGTACCAAAGCCGATTCCACCACGTTCCATTTCTCTGGCTCCGGCGTTACTGGTCATAATTATCATACAGTTGCGGAAGTCTGATTTGCGGCCCTGGTTGTCTGTAAGAACTCCGTAGTCCATTACCTGCAGTAAAATATTGTAAATATCCTCGTGGGCCTTTTCAATTTCGTCAAAGAGAATTACCGAATTAGGATTTTTGCGGACATCCTTGGTAAGCTGGCCGCCTTCTTCAAAGCCAACGTAGCCCGGAGGTGAACCAACCAGACGGCTTACACTGTGCTTTTCCTGATATTCACTCATGTCGTAGCGCAAAAGAGGCATGTTCAGAGTCTGGGCCAGGCATCGTGCAAGCTCGGTTTTTCCGCAGCCTGTAGGTCCTACAAAAAGATAGCAGGCTTCAGGCTTGTCCGGATTGCGGAATCCAGCCCTTGCGCGTTTTACTGCTTTGGTAAGGGTTTGAACTGCCTTGTCCTGACCAAAAATCTGTGAGCTTAAGTTTGTTTCAAGATAACGTAAGGTGTCCTTGTCGTCGCCGGTTACTGCATCCAGAGGAAGCTTTGCCATTTTTGCAGTTACGCGTCTTATAGAAGCAGTGGTTATCTGCTGGGCGTTTTTGTGAATCTTCTGCCAGGCACCAGCTTCGTCAATAATATCAATTGCCTTGTCCGGGAGTCGTCTGTCCGGCATATACTGTACCGATAAATCTACAGCGGCTTCCAGTGCACTAGGCGCATATTTTACACCGTGATATTCTTCGTATTTTGGCAAAAGTCCCTTAAGAATTTTTACGGTTTCTTCGCGGCTTGGTTCTGTTATATCAACCTTCTGAAAGCGTCGTGAAAGTGCACGGTCTTTTTCAAAATGAGAGGCATATTCTTCAAAGGTTGTAGAGCCTATTACGCGGATGCTGCCGTCTGCAAGGGCCGGTTTTAAAAGGTTTGCGGCATCCATCTGGGAGCTGCCGTTTGTTCCCGCACCCATTATCATGTGAATTTCATCTATAAATAAGATTGATTTTTTCTTTTCCTTAAGCTCATCAATTACCGAGTGAAGTCTTTCTTCAAAGTCTCCGCGGAATTTTGAACCCGCAAGCAAAAGACCTATGTCCAGGGAATAAATGGTAAAGCCCTTGAGCTGGTCGGGAACATCGCCGCTAACGATTCTCTGGGCAAGACCCTGTGTAATGGCTGTTTTACCAACTCCTGCGTCACCAACATGGAGCGGATTATTTTTGCTGCGTCGGCATAGGATTTGTACAGTTCGTTCTATTTCATCTTCGCGTCCAACCAGAACATCGTACATGCCTTTTTTAGCCTGTTCGGTCATGTCTACCGCAAAACGATCCAGGCCGCCTTCGTTGTTGGACATAAATTCCGGAGGAATCTGGTTCTGCTTTTGATTATTGGTGCGGTCCTTCTGGGCTCCGTGAACTCCCTTGATTCTGCCTATGGTCTCCATGAGCCTGAGTCTGTCCAGACCGCTTGAGCGCAGATAGTAGGAACAGTAGTTGCGTTTTTCATCATACATGCTCACAAGCACATCGGTAATATCAATCATTTCTGATTCGCTTGAAACACAGTGAAAAACCGCTCTGTTCATTACTGCCTGAAAGCCTGCAGATTCTACAGGAGCAGAAATTAATTTTGTGTCGGCTTCCGAAGAAACAACAGGAACTTTATTGGCAAGAAAATCTGAAATATTTGAACGCAGGGCTTCGGAATCGCTTCCGCTTTCTGCAAGAATGTGGCATACAAAATCATTCTGAAGTGCTGTTGCCAGAACATGTTCGGGAGTAAAAAATTCGTGATGAGCTTCCTTTGCCTGTGCAAGCGATTGTGAAAGAATCTTTGTAAGCATAGGGCTTACCTTCATCTGCCGCACAATGCTTTTCTGTCCGTTTTCGCTACTCAAATAAAGACTCCGTTATTCTACTTCTACCCGTAGAGGAAATCCGTTTTGCTTGGCAATGCTTCGGGTAAGGTTGGTTCTGGATACTGCAATATCGTAGGTATAGGTGCCTACAACTGCGCTTCCCTGTTCGTGAACTGTATTCATTAAAAGCTCAGCGTTTTCGCGTGATTTATTAAATATGGAAACAAGTACGTTAACTACAAAATCCATGGTGGTGTAGTCATCGTTATAAAAAACAACGTCTTTTTCCGGAGGAACTTCTATAGATGTAGTTTCTGCAACACCACTGCCAATGTGCAGCGGCTGATTAATAAATTCACTCATATCTTAAATATATCACATTTTTGTTGTATAATAAACAATATGGCAAAGAAAAAATTAAAATTAAAATTTGTTTATGACGCACCTGTAACGCTCAGTTTTGCGCTGGTTATCCTGCTGCTTTTTGTTCTGGATAAGTATGTTTTTAAAGGAAGTCTTTCGGGGCAGTGGCTTTTGAGTCCTACTGCAGAAGGAGGCGTGCTTCCATTTGCTTTTTCTGATTTTCATTCTATTGCCAGACTTTTTCTTCATGTGTTCGGTTATACCGATGCGCCTTTTTTGATTTGTAATATGATTTTTGTTCTTCTGCTTGGTCCTGCCATGGAGGAACGCTACGGTTCAGTTATAATCGGAATTATGATTTTTGTTGCGGCTCTTTTTTCCGGGGTTTTGAATGCCTGCTTCTGCAAGGTGCCTGCGTGCGGTGCCGAGCCTGTCGTTTTTATGCTGGTTCTGCTTTGCACCATGATGCATTTGTCGCGCAGCAAGGTTAGTGCTTCTTCTCTGGCTGTGATTGCGCTGTTTGTCTGCATGCAGGTTATGCGTAAAAATCTGAATGGAATTATCGGTGTTGTAATTATTACAGCAGGCGGTTTGTGCGGAAGCCTTTTTGCATTCCTTACTTCTCCAAAAGCCCGCAAGGCTAAAAAGAACGAAGCGGCCATGGCTGAATTTAACGATGCCAACAGCCCAAGGTTTTCCGTAAAAAGCACAGGCAAGACTTCTCGTTTTGGCCGTAAAAATTCCTATGATGATTCTGAAGAAACCGTTATAGGCAGCATTGAATTGTAAACAGCTTTATATTGTTATCTGACCCGGGCGGGGACGCACGTTCTTTACAAAAAAGTCCAGATCAAGGCTGTATTGGGAGTCTATGTATTCAGGCGGGTAGATGAGTTTGATTTTTTCTGATTTGCCCGTGGCGGTTTTGCGCGAAATAGCTCCGTTAAAGAGGATGATGTCTGTGGCGGCTTTGGTGTAGCGGTCCAGATTGCGTTTGCGGAAGGCTTCTGTTATAAATTTTATCTGATTTTCTTCTATTATTTTGTGTTCGCAGCAGCCAAGCTCAAGGTTGTGGGCTTTTGCGTAATCATAAAAGGCTTTGAAAAATTCTGAAGGATTTATTTTGAGCGAGCGGCAGATTGTCATGAACCATGGAACTGCACGGCCGTCGTTGTAAAAGTATGTGCAGGCCTGGGCAAGCTCAGAGGCCTTTTGTTTGTCTTGCGGCGTGAACTTATCTGTCTTGATGATGTTGTAGGGTGGGGTGACTTCGAAGGTTAATCCAAGCTCCTGCGCACGGTCATAAAGGTCGGTCCCGGGCAATACGGAAAGACAGAAGATTTCCAGGTTGTTGGGATAGAGGCCGGCTGCAAAATTAATTCCCTGACAAAAGGAATTGAAGCTTTCTCCTGGCAGTCCGTAAATTAAATCAAGGCCAAAGGTAACGCCTTCCTGATTTAAGATTCCTATATTTTTTACAAAAAGCTTTTTGTTGAAGGGGCGGTTTACTTTTCGCAGAACGTTTTCATCTGCACTTTGCAGGCCTATCTGCAGGGCGCAGGGAATCTTTGTAAAAGCCTTTGCCAGCTGGTGGTCTATAAATTCTGCACGGGCTTCAAAATAGTAAAAGGTGTCCGGAGTGGTGCGGGCAATTTTTTTGAGCAGGGCCAGGGCACGCTGTTTATTTGCATTATAAGTCGGGTCCAGTACAAAAACCTGGGGAACCTTTTTCTTTGCAAAAAACTCCAGCTCTTTATCTATGCGTTCTTCCGAAAAAAGCCGCACAGTTTTTTCACCTTTTGATTCGTAGCAGTAAGAGCATTTAAAAGGACAGCCTCTTGCAAGCTCCCAGAGGGCGCCGCCAAATTCTGTGGGGTCAATTGTGCCGTCCAGGTAGGGGCTGGGAAGGTCCTTCAAATCTATTGTTTTGGGAAAGCTTTCCGGGGCATAGGCTTTATTAAAAAGAATGCTTTCAATCAGGCGCGGAACTTTGATTTCACCTTCGCCGGTTACTGCGTGGTCAAAAATTCCTGTAAAAACTTCAGGATGTGCAGTAATTTCAGGCCCGCCCGCAATTATGATGACTCCGCTTTTGTGGAGAATCGCAGCGCACAGTTCAAAAATTGTTTTGTTCCACACAAAAACAGACATGCAGACAATCTTGGGTGAATCCTTTAATAATCTGGCTGCAATCAAGCCCGCTTTTTCTTGGTCACTCTTAAGCTTTTGAATATCCTCATCTTCACGGCTAAAAGAAATTAATTCAACCGAGCATTCATCCTTGAGCGGCGCATAATGTTTAATAGCCGAAGCCACGCAAGCCGCCCCCAACGGAAGCGCCTGAGGTGATTTTTCAACTAAAAGCGTGGTGCAGATTATTTTGGTCATTAAGATTACTATAATATAAACCAAAAGGAACATCAAAGGCTTTTGCGTGATTGTACTCTTTAATTATTTAAGATTTGTGTTATAATATTATTATATTAAAAATAGGAGGTGATTATTATGGTATCAATGAAAGGTTATATTGAAGGCAATACTGTTGTTGCAATAGATGATAATTTAAATGATTTCACAGGAAACGAATTGTTAATCCATATTGTTGACAAACCAAAATCACAGCCTGTTGCAAATGAACGAATTGAGGCATTAAAATCCATCCGGGGTGTATTAAAAGATTGTAAACCTATAACAATATCTGAAATACGTGAACAAAGATTGTCGGAGAAATACGGATTGTGATTGTTTTTATAGATACAAACCTTATCCTTGACGTAATGCTGGAAAACTCTGATTTTTATGAAGAATCAAATGCTGTTCTTGAATATTGTGATAAGGGGTACGATTTTTATATTTCAGCTGCTTCTTGTACCGACATTTATTACATTGTAAAACGTGCAACTCATGATACTGATGTAGCAAAGCAAATTATGAATAATCTTTTAAAAACTGTTTATGTTGCTGGTGTAGATGAAATGTGCATAAGAAGAGCTTTAGATTCTGAATGGAATGATTTTGAAGATTCAGTGCAGCATGAAGTTGCACAACAAATAAAGGCCGATTGTATCGTCACAAGAAATGAATCAGATTTTAGAAATTCTTCTGTAAGAGTTATGACACCTGCTGAATTTTTGAATTTTATAAAATCATAAATCATTATTTTTTTTAAATTACCGACCCATTTGTGATTTTTTGCGACTATATAAGTATACGGGAAAGGAAATGAAGGACAATCAGCATTTATTTGATTATGCAGAATATCTTCTAAAGCTTGCGCTCAAAAAAACAAATAACTTTGAACAGGCTGAAGATCTTGTTTCTGAAACATTAATAAGTGCTATTGTCGCAATGCGGGATGCAAAAGAAATTGAAAATCTGCAGGCTTATCTTTCGGGCATTTTGAATCATAAGCAGAATGATTTTCTTCGTTCTAAATATTCAAAGCCCGTTATTTCTTATGGTGTGATTCCCGGGTACAATTTTGCAAGCGGGGAACAATCTGCATTGGAGACTCTCATAAAAAAAGAGGAGGCCCAGGAGGTTCGCCAAATAATAACCCAGCTTTCAAAAAATTATCGTGATGTTTTAGTTCGTCATTACATTCATGGCCAGAATGTGCAGTCAATTGCTGATGAATTAAAAGTAAATGCCAACACAATAAAATCCCGATTGAACACCGCTCGTATGAATGTTAAATCTGAAATGGAGATTATGCAGATGGAAAAGTACGAAAAACAAAGTTATGAACCAGAAAAACTGAGTATCTGGGTGTATGGTGAATTTGAACCAGAGTGTAATGCATTTTATACAAGTGACTGGACCCGTCGTATTCAACAGAATATTCTTATTATTGCTTATCAAAAGCCTTTGACAATAACAGAGATTTCTAAAGGACTTGGAATTTCTGCTGCCTATATTGAGCCTATTGTTGAAGAATTGATTTCTTATGATTTTATGGCTCGTAAGGGAGATAAGTTTTATACGACCTTCCTTATTTATTCTCAGGAAGAAAAAGATAAAGCCTACGATTACGATAAAAAAGTTGCCGAAAAATATGCACAGAAGATGTGGGTTTCTCTGGAAAAATATCTGGATAAAATCAGGAAGAAAGATTATTTCAAAAAAATGAATGAACGTCAGCAGGCAAGTCTTCTTCAATTTATGGCTGTGTTTATTATTCATGAAGCAGTAAAAGAAGTGAAGGGTGAAAAGTGTTCTGAAACAAATGAAGAAATTTTAAATAATAAACATAAGGGCAACTGGTTCGGCTATGCTTATGGCTTTAAAGGTCCAATTGATTATAAAGATGACTGGGATTATGTTACAGGTCATAGCCTTTGTAAATTAAATGGATGTCATACAGTTACTACAGGTTTATACAAAAACTATGAAGAAGTAAGATTTTATGCTTATGACCTTGTTGCAGGTTTTACATGGAGCCAGTGGTATCCGTTAAATGATTTGCAGTTCTTAAAGGTTATGTACGCGCTTTATGCAAAAGAAGAAGATGGCATTCCTTTGATTGCACCAGATTTCTTTAATCCAGAAGTTATAGAAAAATATGAAAAATATAATTTCTTCGAAAAACAATCTGATTCTGAAAAATTTAATGTTGTATTGAATCTGCCTGTGTTGAATGAAGAAGATTCTGATGAATTATTTAAAGATATTGCTCACGAATGTATTCTTGATTTTGTAAAGCAGTTTCATGATGAGCTTAAAGAGCTCCTTGTTAATCCTGTTGAGCCTCCAAAGCATCTGAAAGGCCTGGTTCCTGAGATACTAAAATATCAGCAGTGTGGTGATGCATTTGTTATGAGCTTGGTTTATCAGGGTGCGTGGAACGGCTGGTACAAAAATGAATTTGTACGTAAAAATGAATCAGTCCCTGCTATGATAATTTGTCTTGGCAAGAAAATGAAATAAAAAAAAAGCAGAGCCAGATGTTTCCATTTGACTCTGCCTAAACCTCTATGATGTCCGAACTAGTTGATTAGTTGAAGATTGGTCTAACTCTATTTACTGTATCGCAAGCCTTGAGCTTTTCGATGATGTCGTCTGTTACTACACCGTCTACGTCGATGATGTTGTAAGCTACGTCGCCGCGGGCCTGGTTGATAAATGATGCAATGTTGAGCTTTGCTTCACCAAGAATAGTTGTGAACTTAGAAATTGTGTCAGGAATATTCTTGTGGCTGATGCAAAGGCGTGTACCACCGGCTGGAATAGGGTTGTCTGTAACTGTCTTAGGGAAGTTTACAGAGTTTACGATATTACCAAACTCGAGGAAGTCCTTGAGCTGAGCAGCGGCCATAACAGCACAGTTGTCTTCTGCTTCCGGAGTAGATGCTCCAAGGTGAGGCATACAAACAACCTTTGGATGATTGAGTAATTCTTCTGCAGCAAAGTCTGTAATGAGAGCAGCAACCTTTCCTGAGTCGAGGGCTGCGATGATGTCTGCGTTGTTTACCAAACCACCGCGAGCGATGTTGATAATGCGAACTCCGTCCTTCATGTTCTTGATTGCAGCTGCGTTGATCATGCCCTTTGTATCGTTTGTCTGTGGAACGTGGATTGTAATGTAATCACACTTTGCATAAAGGCTGTCCAAAGTTTCTGCAATCTGAACTTTCTTGTCGAGCTTGAGTGCTGAGTTTACAGAAAGGAATGGGTCATAACCAATTACGCTCATGCCAAAGTGGAGTGCAAGGTTAGCAACCATATCACCAATAGCACCAAGACCGATTACACCAAGTGTTTTTCCCATCAATTCCGGACCAACAAACTGGCTCTTTCCTTTTTCTGCAAGGTCAGGAATCTCGTCACCTTTTCCGGCAAGACCCTTTACCCATTTGTTAGCTTCAATAACAGGACGGCTAGAAAGGAGGAGTGCAAGCATAACAAGCTCTTTTACAGCGTTAGCATTTGCACCTGGAGTATTGAATACTACAACACCCTTTTCTGTAAGTTCAGGAATCGGGATATTGTTTGTACCGGCACCTGCACGTGCAACAGCCTTTACATTGTCAGAAAGCTGCATTTCGTGCATATCTGCAGAACGTACAAGAATAGCATCCGGGTTATTGATGTCTGTAGCAATTTCATAGTTATCGCGGTCGAGCTGGTTGAGTCCGACTGTGGCTATTTTGTTTAATGTTTGAATTTTGAACATAATGATTTCTCCTATTTGTTTGATGTGGTGGTTGAGCCTGTCGAAACCACCTGTTTTTTAGAAAGTTCAGGCAATTTTTCATGACAACCATTTATTAATGCCTCTCTTTTCTTACGGCTCCATCCTTGAACTTGTTTTTCACGAAGAAAAGCTTCCTTTATGTTAAAGCATTCTTCGTAATAAACAAGTTTTACAGGTAATCTATGCTTTGTATATTCTGCACCTTCACCGTGATTATGCTCTTCTATTCTCTTTGTAAGATTGTTCGTACTACCTACATAATAAGAGTTATCACTGCATTGTAGAATATACATATAACCTTTCAAATGTTTTACTGTCTCCAGTTTATGTTTGTGGTGGTTTCGACAAGCTCAACCACCGCACTTAATCAAGTTGTGGTGGTTTCGACAAGCTCAACCACCGCGTTTTTTATTAGTTAGCTGCAGCAAACTTCTTCATAAACTCTACAAGTGCCTTAACACCGTCGAGTGTCATAGCATTATAAATAGAAGCTCTCATACCACCAACAAGTCTGTGGCCCTTAAGGTTTACAAGGCCTGCAGCACTTGCAGCTTTAACGAATGCATCGTTGATTTCCTTTTCTTTAGCTGTGGCAGCTTCGTCGTCTGCTGCGTGATCGCTGTATTTTGTAAGGAATGGAACGTTCATCAAAGAGCGGCTTCCAATCTGGGCAGTTGCGTGGTAGAAGTTACCTTCGTTGCTGTCAAGATAGTTGTAAAGGTAATCAGCCTTTTCCTTGTTGCGCTTGAGCATTCCTTCTGCACCGCCATTCTTTTCAATCCAGTGAAGAACCTTGTCCAAAACGTAGATTGTGTAGCAAGGTGGTGTGTTGTACATAGAACCGTTGTCTGCGTGTGTCTTGTAAGCAAGCATAGTTGGTGTGCCTGGTAAGCAGTTTTCTGGTTCAGGAATCAAGTCTTCGCGGATGATTACAAGAGTAACACCAGCAGGAGCCAGGTTCTTCTGAGCACCAGCGAACAACAAACCAAACTTTGTAACATCAAGTGGTTCACTCAAAACACAAGAAGAAATATCTGCAACGAGAGGAATATTACCAGTATCAGGAATATACTCATAGTGAGTTCCCATGATTGTGTTGTTAAAACAGATGTAAGCGTAATCATAATCGCCTGTGATCTTTTCAACCTTTGGAATATATGAATAGTTCTTGTCTTTAGAAGAAGCAATTACATCAACTTCAATACCAAGCTTTTTAGCTTCGGCAGCAGCTTTCTTTGCCCAAACACCGGTTTCGATGTAAGCAGCTTTTTTATTTTTAATACCAAGGTTTTCTGCGACCATGGCAAACTGAGTGGAACCTCCGCCCTGTACAAAAAGTACCTTGTAGTTATCAGGTACATTCATAAGCTTGCGAACCATAGCTTCGGCATCCTGAATGATTGGCTCATAGTTCTTAGAACGATGGCTCATTTCCATAACAGACTGTCCGCTTCCCTGATAATCAAGCATTTCTGCAGCACATTCTTTCAAAACCTCTTCCGGCAGGCAGCTTGGTCCTGCACTAAAATTGTACACTCTTGACATTGTCGACTCCTGAGTAAGGCCGCCCGGTAGGCGGCCGGTGATAAATAGCAAAGCGTTAAAAAAAATTGCGAAAGCAATTTTTTAGCTTTACCTTTTTAAACTATTAAATTGAGCGCATTAACAATGGCTAAATTTTCTACTTTTACAGACGGCGGAACTTTAAGTACCGTACGCGTCATGTTTACAATACCCAAAACTCCTGCAGCAACAAGCCTGTCTGTCATAGTCTGCGCTTCCTTGTCTTCTACAGTCAGTACAGCAAGTGTGATTCCTTCCTGCTTTATGATCCAGTTCATCTGGTTAGCAGGGTAGAGCGGAAAAGATGATCGCAAAATCTCAACTCGGTTAAGACTTGAATCAAAGCCCGCCTTGATTACAAAGGAACTTCCTTGTGTAAGCTTTTCGTCAAGCAGCGCCGCACCAAGTCGTCCAAGACC
>JAFZOJ010000109.1 GCA_017550685.1 Treponema sp.
ACATCATATTTCTTTGAAAGATCATACTTTGCAGCAGCTGCGTTATATTTCTTTCCATGTTTCATATTACTGCTCCACCTCTACGCCCATACTGCGTGCAGTACCGGCAATGATTTTCTTTGCTGCTTCGATATCGTTTGCGTTGATATCTGGCATCTTTGTTTTAGCGATTTCTTCAAGATCTGCCTTTGACAAAGTAGCAACCTTGTCGCGAAGAGGATTTCCAGAACCCTTTTCGATTTTGCATGCCTTCTTAATAAGAACAGCTGCCGGAGGAGTCTTAAGAATAAATGTGTAAGTTTTGTCCTGGTAAACTGTGATTACAACAGGAATGATGAGTCCGCGTTCCATTGACTTTGTTCTATCATTGAATTCCTGAACAAACTTTGGTGCGGAAACGCCATGAGGACCAAGTGCCGGACCGATTGGAGGAGCTGGTGTAGCTGCTCCTGCAGGACACTGCAACTTGATAATAGCTGAAACCTTTTTTGTAGCCATTTTTTTCTCCCAATATTGGTGTGTAAGCGTCATATAGACTTACTTACTAACGAGATGCCTATGTCCAACGGACCTGCACCTCTCCCAAAAACAGGATATATATGGTTTGTATTTGGGATACAAACCCCTGATTTTGCCAAAGAACTTATGCCTTTTCTACCTGAAGGAAGTTTACTTCCACCGGAGTCGGGCGTCCGAAAATCTGAACTTCTACGCTCAGTTTTTCTTTTTCCAGATTTATATCTTTTATAGTACCAGTAAATGATGCAAAAGGTCCGTCTGTAATCTTTACAGCATCGCCGACATTGTAAGACTGGCGAACATGAACTGACTTTTCACCCTTAATGGCACCAGATTTCTGAAGAAGATTTTTTGCTTCGTCTGCAGTAATAGGGAAAGGACGATTATTGCGGCTTACATTTCCTACAAAGCCTGTAACGCCCTGAATTTTATAAAGCTTAGAACAGGTTTCCTTCCATCCGATTTCCGGAAGATCCATTTCAAGCATGATGTAGCCAGGAAGGAATTTATTATTACGGGTCTTTTTCTTGCCGTCTTTGATTTCTACAACTTCTTCCATTGGAACACGAACATCAAGAACAACGGCAGGATTAATACCTGTTTTTTCATCAACTGAATATTTTTCAATAAGAGACCGGATAGTACGTTCTATTTTTCCTTCGTATCCTGTATATGTATGAAGAATATACCAGCATCTAGACATCTGTTTCCGTCCTATTTCAAGATCAAGCGGAACAACTCAGAAAAGCCCAAATCAAGCAATCCAAGAATAATAGCAACGATAAATGTAGAGATGATTACAACTTTGATAGAAGAAAGAACGTCTGCTCTTGTAGGCCATACAACCTTCTTCAATTCTGCTCTACTTTCTTTAAAAAACTGAAATACTTTTGCCATAACTAATTCCTTTTATCAGGGCAGGCAGGACTTGAACCCACGACAGGCGGTTTTGGAGACCGCTGCTCTACCAACTGAACTACTGCCCTATATATTTAATCCGTCAGATTACCCGGCGGTAAATACCAAAATTATTTTGCTTTTGTTTCTTTGTGAAGAACACTCTTTTTACACCATGGGCAATACTTGTTCTTTTCAAGCTTACCTGTAATGTTCTTGCGGTTCTTATAGGTAGTATAATTCTTTCTCTTACATTCTGTACACTGCAAAGCAATGATTTCTACCGAACCCTTTTTCTTGCTAGCCATATATAACTCCTAAATAAAATCACAAAACTTGTTTTCAAAAGCCCATGTGCAGAATCGAACTGCAGACCTCCACATTACCGATGTGGTGCTCTACCAACTGAGCTACATGGGCATTTGCAGTATTCTCCACAACAAACAGAAAACGTGCGTCTTAAAAATATAAAGAAATTTGTAAATTATGTCAATAAACGGAGGGAAATTTCTATATAATTTTCTATACTTTATGGGGATTATGCTGTAAAATTAATAAAACTGCAAGGAGATTCCGATGCTTGATAACATTCCCCGCTTTGATCTTGGCAAACCGCCGTTGAAGCAGCATCTAAGACCCCTCATATGGCTGCTTTCGTTTCCTGATGTAATTTCACACAAGAATAAGCTTACAAAAATCAATATGGAAGGCATAAAACCTCCTTATCTTTTGCTGTGCAATCACAATGCCTTTATGGATTTTAAGGTTGCCACCAAGGCAATTTTTCCGCACCGGGCAAACTATGTAGTTGCAATAGACGGATTTTGGAAAAGAGAATGGCTGCTCCGTTTTATAGGCTGTATCTGCAAACGCAAATTTACAAATGACATTTCTCTGGTTCGTCAGCTCAAGCGTGTAATTGACCGCGGTGATATTGCCGCAATTTATCCTGAAGCACGCTATTCTTTGTGCGGTACAAATGCCGTACTGCCCGAATCTCTGGGTAAGCTGGCAAAGGTTCTTCATGTTCCTGTTGTTACGCTTATCTGCCACGGCCACCATGTAAATTCTCCGTTCTGGAACCTGCCGGACCACAAGGTAAAGGGCACCGAAGCAACCATGAAATGTCTTTATACCGCCGAACAGCTGGAAGCCGCCAACTACAAGGATGTAATGAAGGCCATCGAAAAAGAATTTGAATACGATGACTACAAATGGCAGAAGGAAAAGGGACTTAAGATTACCTACCCTCAAAGGGCAAAGGGGCTTCATAAAATCTTATACAAATGTCCTATGTGCCATACCGAATATAAAATGTCTTCCGGTGGAACTACCCTGCGCTGTACAGCCTGCGGCAAGGAATGGGAGATGACCGAGTTTGGAGAGCTTTGTGCAAAATCAGGGGCTACGGAATTTTCACATATTCCTGACTGGTATGAATGGGAACGCGAACAGGTACGCAAGGAAATAGAAGCCGGTACCTACGGAATTACACTTACCGCCCAGACAGATGCACTTCCTAATGCAAAACGCTATATCGATATAGGAAAATCAACCTTAACCCACGATATGACAGGCTTTACGCTTACCGGCACCTGCGCTACAGACGGGCAGCCTTATACCGTAAAGATTGACGCTAAGTCGCAGTATTCGGTTCATATTGAATACGATTATCTTGGAAAGAAGGGTGACTGTGTAGATTTGAATACTATTACCGATACCCTCTATGTTTATCCGGAGGGCACCGATTTTTCCGTTACAAAAATGTCTCTTGCAACGGAAGAACTGTATAAATTCCTTAATAAGGATGCGGCTAAATAATTATACCGCCTGCAAGGATTGCACCGCCAATCAACACAAAAACAATATCGCAAAAATGAATGCGGTACGACTTGGTACAGCAGTTTCTTGTCCTTAAGTAAAAGCCTCTTAGCTCGGCAGCAGTTGCAGTTGACTCAATCTTACGCACACTTGATATGAGCAGCGGGAAGCAAAGCGGCAGAATCATTCCAAGCTTTTTAAACGGATTTTTGATTTCAAAATCTACACCGCGTGCCTGCTGGGATTCTATAATACCGTTCATTTCAATAGAAAAAACCGGAATAAAACGGATTGCACTTGTAAGGGTAAATGCATATTTATATGGAATATGCAGATACTTTACCATCGTGTTTGAAAGATCATTAAGGTTTGTTACCGAAATAAGAATTGAAAGCGGGAGTGTTGCACCCATAAGTCGCAGAACAAGAAGCAGAGCCTTTTGAACGGCAATGTCTGTAATGGCAAAGGAGCCGAGCATTAAGATTGGTTCACCTTTTCTTATAACAAGCAGCTGCAGAACAAAAAGGAAGATGGACATTTTTACAAGGCCTTTAAGGATTCCAAAGGTACGAGAAAGAAGTCCGTTGTGTTCCCTGCCGTTACCGATTATACCAAGCACAATATTAAAAAGAATAATTCCTGCCAGGTAGTAATAATCAGAAGAACAGAAGGCTGCGGCACAAATCAAAATTGAAACAAGTATTTTTACAAGCGGATGCATTCTATGCAAAACTGAATTGCCGGTTAAGTAGTCTAAAAATCCTTTCATCTTATGCCTCCTTAATTTCCCTGATTCTTGCAATCATTTCGTCATCGGTGAAAATGCCGTCAAAGCTGCTGCCCAAAAGTGAAGCAACCTGTGCAATCTGCGGCGGAAGAAGTCTTGCCCTTTGTAAAAGTGAACTATCCGAAAGAACAGCACGGGCCTGCCCTTCTCCAAGAATTTCTCCACGGTTCATTACAATTATTTTTTTTGCAAAATCAAGAACAACCTCCATGTCGTGGCAGACCATAATTACCGTTGTTCCGTTCCGGTTCAGCTGGCGGATTTTTTCCATTACTTCCATACACTCGCGGTAATCAAGGCCGGTTGTAGGTTCATCAAGAATTAAAATCTCCGGGTTGAGTGCAATAAGACAGGCAAGGCACAAACGCTGGCGCTGACCACGGCTCATATTAAACGGCTCAACATCCGGATTAAAGCCAAACTCTTTGATTGTATTTTCTACGCGGGTTTTTATTTCAGCTTCCGGGACCTTGTTGTTGCGCAGACTGAAGGCTATTTCTTCGCTTACAGTTGAACAGCAGATCTGACGGTCCGGGTTCTGGAATAAAAATCCAATATGTTTTGCAAGGCTGCTTACCTTTTCTTTTTTTGTATTTTTGCCAAGAACTAAAACATCGCCCATGCTTGGTTTTAAAAGTCCGTTACACAGCTTTGAAAAGGTTGATTTTCCGGCACCGTTTGAACCGATGATTGCAGTAAAATCTCCTTTGTGAATCTGGACGTTAAGATTCTGAACATTTGCGGTTTCGTTATAGGAAAAGGCAACGTTCTGAAATTCAAGGACAGGGGTGGAGGTGGTGGTGGCATTGTTTGAAGGCCCTTCGAGAGCCTCAGGGACCGCACGATGAAGGGTCTTGTTACCAACAACCTTCTTTACAATCTGCGCTGCTTCTTCTGCATTAAGACAAATTCTTTTTTCTCCTTTGCAGCCGGCAGGAAGAAGATTTTCTTTTTCCATCTTTCCGGTCAAAGTAAGAACGCGCGGACAGTTAATTCCTGCCTCTTCCATTTCTTTCTGGTGAGTGAGTGTGCTGCGGATTTCGCCGTAATGAACACAGGTGCCTTTTTCCAGGACAATGAGCTTTTTTACATATTCACAAAGCAGCATGATTTTCTGCTCGGCAATTACAATTGTAATTCCTTTTTCTTCGTTCAGTTTTTTGAGTAAGGCAAAAATCTGTACCGAAGAAGCAGGGTCCAGTTCGCCGGTCGGTTCATCAAGAACAAGAACCTCAGGCTCCAGTGCAAGAATTGCCGCAAAAACAACCTTCTGCTTTTGTCCGCCACTGAGTGTAGAAATTTCTCTGTGACGCAGTTCGCTTATTCCAAGGGTTTCGAGCGCAGAAGAAATTCTGTTTTCAATCTGATCTGCGGCAACCCCAAAGTTTTCCAGCCCGAACAGGATTTCGTCTTCTACAAAATAGCCTGTAAGCTGACTTTCAATATCCTGAAATACAGAACCGACCTTAAGCGCAAGCTTTCCGGCATCAATATCAAAGGTGTCGTTACCGTCTACCTTAACGCTGCCGTAAAAATCTCCGGTGTAATGATGTGGAATCAATCCGTTTATGCAGTTACAAAGTGTTGTTTTTCCTGCTCCCGATTCACCTATGATTCCTACAAAGCCGCCTTTTTCAATTTCAAGCGAAATATTTTCAAGAGCGTTATGGCTTGCACCATTATACTTAAATGTCAGTTCCTGTATTTCTATCATTTTGGGTTCCTATGCAGTCTTTTCTTCTGTTGTTGTTTCGTCGTCAAGCAGAGGCTTTTTTAATGCCTTAAGGAGTGGAACATACAAAGCTCCAACGATAATTGCATTAAGAGTTGCAGTTCCAAGTACGATAGGTACATAAGCAACCATTGCCGAAGGATCAGACTTGATGAACACGAACAAAAGAACTGTGTAAAGTCCGCCTGAAATTACAGTACTTATAAAAGTAATTACAGCTGTAAGGAAAACCTTCTTACCCTTTGTCTTTGCAGGAATGTAAATCAACAATCCCATTGCAAGGGCACCTGCTGCTTCTGAAGCAAAATTCAGGTAAGGTGTTCCAGGGAAGAACTGACAGATAGCACCGGCAAGAATACCGATGATAAGACTGTAGTAAACCTTTGGACGAATAAGTGCAATTGCCATACAGTACATTGCAATAACAAAGTTAGGTTTCATACCTGCAATATTAACAATTGCTCCAACAAAGAATTTGAGTACAGCACCTGCTGCCAGAAGAACGGCTGTAAGAAGCAGATCCTGAAGATTTATGCCTTTCTTTTCTGTCTGTTTTAATTCTCGCTTTTCCATAATAATTTCCTCATTATTTGAATAAAAATTTTTGAACAAGCTTTCGCGTCGTGGCTTGTTACTGTGAATAGTAACGTAGAAATATGTTTCTGTCAATAGAAACATTAAAAAATTTATAAAAAATATGCAAAAAAAAACAATTGAAACATGCCAAAGTGCGTGATAAAATAGAAGAATATAGATGTAATAAGAGGTTATTATGAAAAAATTTATTAAACATGTTTTTGCAGTTGCAGCAATTTTGAGCACATTTATTATTTGCGGATGTGCTTCCAAAACAAGTGGTTCCCAGACCCTGAGTGACGAAGCTTTTACTTCCAGAATAATTCTTGTTGCATCTGGAGAACAAAGACTTGTCAAGTTTGAAATGCCGGACAATAAGATTCTGCCGGATGTAGATATCAAAAACATTAAGGCCGCTACGCTCAAGCTGGAGCTTTATTCAGGCCGCAAGCCAAAAGAAGGCGAAAACGAAGGAACTCCGGTTCTTACCCTTTCTTTTGACCTGCTCAAGGATGCCGAAAAGCTGGTTAAGGGCTATGACCTTATGGCTGCCGAAAAAGAAATCAAGCTTTCTGCACAGGAGCTTAACGATATTCTTTCTAAACAGCAGTACTATTATGCCAAGGGAAAGTTTGAAGCAACCGTAAAAGAAGGCAAAAAGACCAAAACTTTGTACAGCAATGATACGGTTTACACTCCCCTTGATTAATTAAAAGCATAATGAATTTTAATTCTGCTAAGTTTTCGAAACTCCTTTATGTTATTCTCGTTGCAGCTTGTATTTTGCTCACGCTCTTAATGTACAAGCAGAGACACACCCGAAAGCTTTTTAAGCAGGCTGCACAGCTTACTTTTTACAATATCCAGCCGGACCAGGTTGCAGACGGAAAATACCGCGGCAAGGTTTATACAAACTTTCTTCATGTACAGCTGGATGTAACGGTTTTGGATCACAAAATAACAAAAATAGACATTATCGAAAACGAAGGTGCCTACGGTAAAAAAATAGATCCCCTTCTGGACGAAATAATTGCACAGAATAATTCTGTTGTACCAGCCGTAAAGGGCGAAGAGCTTGCAAGCATTGTGTTTATTTCCTGTGTAGACGATGCACTTTTCAAAGGAATTACCGAAGAACGCAAGGCAGAACTTACAGCAAAGGCTCAAGAGGTACAGAATGCCAGAGTGCAGAACTGATTATCAAAAACAGCTTGAAAAAACTCTTGAAGGGCTGGAGGCGGCAGGACAAAAACCTAGGCTTTTACTGCATGCCTGCTGCGGCCCCTGTTCCTCCTATGTCCTTGAATACCTTTATCAGCATTTTGAAATAACCGTACTTTACTATAATCCAAACATTTACCCGCAGGAAGAATACGAACGCCGCCTGAACGAGCTTAAATCTTTTTATACACGCTTTGAACCGGCCAGCAAAGTTTCTCTGGTGGAGCTTGCTTATAATCCTGAAGAATTTTATACCGCAACAGGTACACGCGAAAATCCTGAGCTTGCAAAGGAAGCCGAACGTGGTGAACGCTGCCGCAGGTGTTATGAATTGCGCTTACGCAAAACGCAGGAATATGCGGTAGAGCACGGGTTTGATTATTTTTGCACGACGCTTTCCATAAGTCCGTTTAAAGATGCAGATATGATTAATAAGATTGGGGAGCAGCTGGAAGGACAGCTTAAAGGGGCCCTTCGACCCTTCGAGAGCCTCAGGACGGCGGAGCCTCAGGGACCACAGGATGCAGATGGCCTTAGACCACTGTGGTTAACGTCCGACTTTAAGAAGAAAAACGGATTTAAAAGGAGTCTTGAGCTTAGTGCAGAATACGGATTATACAGGCAGGAATACTGCGGCTGTATCTATTCCATAAGAGATTCAAAGAACGCACATTCCTGATTGTTGCAGTCTACGGCCTGTTCAAGTCTTGGGTCACAGTGGAATACGTGCCACAAAGGCTGTTCATCAGTTCCAAAACAGCGGTATTCATATTTTACGCCGGCTGCCTGCAGTGCATCTGTAATAATTTTGGCCTGGCTGAACAAAAAGTCTCCCTTACAGGTCATTACAAATGCCGGAGGAAAATCCTTTGTAATATGTGCCGAAGCATTTACCAGAAGAAGATTTTCCTGACTTACCTTGCCGGAGAAAAGTGCTTCCAATAACATTGGCATAAGAGGATTAGATTCCAGAGCCGGATTCATATCATATTTACCGCAGTTCAGGGCAACTCCGCGCAAACTGATATTGTGTTTTTTTATGAACGGAAATCTGGCTGCATATTCAGGATTTGTAATAGCCGAAGCATAAAGTGCCAGAAGATGTCCGCCGGCAGAGTCACCTACGGCAAATACATTTTCCAGATCAAAACCGTATTCCTGGGCATTTGCCTGAACCCACTGAAAAGCCTTTTCTGTATCTACAACAGAAGCAGGAAATAATGTCTCAGGGGCAAGTCTGTAAGAATAATTGATTACGGCAAATCCGTGTTGGGCAAGCCTCATGCAGTAAAACTGATATCTTTCCTTGTCGCCGTATACCCAGGCCCCGCCATGTACGCTTATGATAACAGGGAGCTTTTGTCTTGGTTGTCCCGGCTGACCTTCCTTGTTCAGAGGGCGATATACATCAAGAAGCTGCCATTTTTTAAATTTAGTATTTTCTCCGTAAACAATATTATCAAATCTGATTATATCTGCCGGAGTTGTCTGTCCTTTGTCGCGTTTTTTATCATTGCTGCCAAACTCTCTGCGAATTTTCCAGGCTGCAAGTTTATGAATTAATTTGGCCATCACACTCTCCAAAACAAGAATTACTTTTATATTATACTACATTTTGCAGTTTTAACCAACCTTTTATGGGCTGCCCTGCAACACTGCATTGCACCAACCCTGTATTTGCATTAAAATAAGCAGACAATAATTAATCTGGAGTAATGATATGCTTTTTTCACCTGTTGAAATTCAAGAAACCGTAAATATGTTTATGCGCCAGAAGCTGGATATCCGCTGTATTACTATGGGGATTTCGCTTTTGGATTGTGCAGATTCTGACAGCAAACGTGCCTGCGATAAAATCTATGATAAAATCATGAACAAGGCCGGCAATCTTGTAAAGGTTGGTCAGGAAATTGAAAAGGAATTTGGTGTACCTATCATCAACAAACGCATTTCCGTTACTCCAATTGCACTTGTAGCAGGTGCAAGTAATGCAAAATCTTATGTAGATTACTGTAAAACCCTGGACCGCGCCGCAAACGACCTTGGCGTAAACTTTCTTGGAGGCTTTAGCGCTCTGGTTCAAAAGGGCATAACTCCTGCAGACCGCATTCTTATTGATTCCATTCCGGAAGCACTGAGCGTTACAAACTGTGTATGTTCTTCTGTAAACGTTGGAACTACCAAAAACGGAATTAACATGGATGCCGTAAAGCTTATGGGAGAAACAATCTGTAAGACTGCAGAAATTTCCAAAAACTGCGAAGTAAACGGTTGTGCCAAGCTTGTAGTATTCTGCAACGCACCGGAAGACAATCCGTTTATGGCAGGAGCTTTCCACGGACCTGGAGAAGGAGACAGCGTAATCAACGTTGGTGTTTCGGGCCCTGGAGTAATTCTTGCAGCAGCACGCGAATATAAAGGTCAGCCAATAAACGTACTGGCAGACGGTATTAAAAAGATGGCATTCAAGATTACCCGTATGGGTCAGCTGGTTGGTTCAGAGGCCGCTAAACGTTTGAACACAAACTTTGGTATTTTGGATTTGTCTCTGGCCCCTACCCCTGCCGTAGGCGACTCAGTTGCCCGCATTCTTGAAGAAATTGGTCTTGAAGGCTGTGGTGCTCCGGGTACAACAGCAGCTCTTGCAATGCTCACAGACATGGTTAAAAAAGGCGGCGTAATGGCAAGTACAAACGTAGGTGGTTTGAGCGGTGCATTCATTCCTGTTTCCGAAGATGAAGGTATGATTAATGCAGTAAAGCAGGGTTCAATCTGTCTTGAAAAGCTTGAAGCCATGACAACTGTATGTTCTGTAGGTCTTGATATGATTGCCATTCCTGGTGACACTCCGGCAACAACAATTTCCGGAATCTTAGCTGATGAATTCGCAATTGGTATGGTAAATAATAAAACAACTGCCTGCCGCCTCATTCCAGCCCCAGGCAAAAAAGCCGGCGACTGGGTTGAATTTGGAGGCCTATTAGGCGGCTGCCCTGTAATGCCTGTAAGCAGCTTTGGTTGCGCAGACTTTATCAACCGCGGAGGAAGGATTCCGGCTCCTATTCATTCGTTCAGGAACTAAAGATCTATATAATCTATTGTATCTGCATCCCTGTTATCTACACTGTAGGCAACAGGGTTATTTTTTTCATCAAAAAACAAATGCATAAGATGCGAATTTTCTACAGGTCGCTGAATAAGTCTGGTCAATTCACCGTTTTCATAAAAATAATCAAGAGAACCTTTAAACTCATAATACTTAAGCGCACCTACAACTGCCGTAATCTGCCCTTCCGGTAATTATATTTTTATCTGAATTTTTTAATTCGTCAATAAAAACTAGAAAACTACCTTACGCTTTCACCGAACAAGGAATCTACATGTTAATGACTGTACTCAAAGGAGAACTTGCCGTTACCCAAAGTAAATTACTCATAAGAACCTTCAAAGATTAGTCAATGCTAACTAAAACAGCTCATATTAAAAATATTTAATAGACATCCAGATTGCACATTGGGACAGTTCTTTTATCTAAAATTAAAGTCCAAAACAATATACAAAAAAAGTATAAAGTATTTGACTTTAAAATAATTGTGCTTATACTATAAGTATGAACGAAACTTTACGGGCATTAAGAGAACAGAATAATTATTCTCAGGCTGCAGTGGCTTCTTATCTTAATATTTCAAGACAGATGTATATTAAATATGAAAACGGTGATTCTGTACCTCCTGTCAAAATTGTCGTAGATCTTTGTAATTTTTATCGTGTTCCTTATGATGTGATTCTTGAAGACAAGTTAAATAATAATCAGAAAGAAAAACATAAAGCAGGGATTTATGATATTCCTGATAAACCAGTTTTGGAATTACATGATTCTGGATCAACTTTTGGTCCGGTAAAAAATACACCATCTTATTATCTCAAAACAATTCTGGAAATGCTTCCTAAGCTTGTTTATAAAGAACGGCTTAAGGTGTTGGAAAAAGTTTCGAGGTTAGTACAAGAAGAAACAGAAGAAAAATTGAAGACTAAAAAACAGAATTCCTTTTATGAAAATCTGATGGAGCTTAACAAAAAATATCATCCAAAATCAGATGGAAAAAAATGGACAAGGGAGGAGTTGTATGAGAGATAATAAATCAGTTGTAACAACAGAAAGAAAAGTGTTCTTTGATACAAATATTCTTGTTTACTCTGCAGATGCAAAAAATCCTCAGAAACAACTGATAGCTGCGAGTTTATTAGAAAAAGCTTCAATTGAAAAAACAGGCCTTATTTCTACACAAAGCCTCCAGGAATTTTATAATGCTGCCACTAAGAAACTAAAGCTGACAAAGCAGGCCGTAAAAGAATATGTTGAGCTTTTTTCCAAACAATTTCCGGTCAAGGAAATTTCTATCCCTCTTATTCTAAACGCTGTGGACATAAGTATAAAACACAAGCTTTCTTTTTGGGATTCTCTAATAATTTCTACTGCAAATGAAACAGGTTGTGTCGTTGTTTATTCAGAAGATATGAATAATGGACAAATAATTGATGGTACAAAGATTTTAAATCCTTTTGCTAACTAAAAGAAAATTCCTTTTACGAAGATTTCAATACCGATGAGGATGAGGATAATTCCTCCAAAAATTGTTGCTTTGGAGCTAAGATGCTGGCCGGCCTTTTTACCAATTAAAAGACCAATCATGCAGATTATAAAAGTGACCACTGCAATAATTACGCTGGCAATGAATGCCATCAAAAGTCCGTAGTCGGCAATTGTAAAACCTACGGAAAGGGCGTCTATAGAAGTTGCTATACCCTGGAGAATGAGCGTTGCAAAGGTAAGGACTAAGCGTTCTTCGGCAGCGTCTTCGGTTGCTTCCTTTGATTCATGCAGGGCTTCCCAGATCATCTTGCCGCCGATGTAAAGCAGAAGGATAAGCGCAATCCACGGAACAAATAATTCAAACTTTCCAAAATATCCGAGGATTGTATGAACGCAAAGCCAGCCGATCATAGGCATGGCAAACTGGAAAAAAGCGTAAATGCCTGCCATAAAACACATGCGTCTTTTTTTCATGTTTGGTTCTTCAAGACCGTTTGCCAGAGAAACTGAAAAAGCATCCATTGCAAGTCCTACACCCAGCAGGATACTGTTAATAAAAAATACAAAGCTCCATTTCATACAAGTAGCCAAATTATTGCACAGAAAAAAGTGATAGTCAATAAGAATACCAGAACTGTAAATTTAAACTTGACAGTGTTAAGATTGTGCGTTATATTATGCCTTGTGTAAAACTAAACACTGTTAAGTTATAAAAACCAAAACGGTGATTGGACAAAGGAGATGTAAGATGAAACAGTTTAATTTGAAAAAAGGGTGTCTTGTTCTGTTTTTTGCAGCGGGATTTCTTACCGCCCTTAATGCACAGGAGCCTGAAAAAGAAGGTATCAAATTTTCTGTTGTACCGAACGGAAAATTCACCATGCGACAGGTTCAGGACGATAACTATCTTTACAGCCCTTTTGGTTCATTACAATTTATGGTGGAGAAAGACAAAGATGACAGTTCGAACATGCCCGATTTAATTTCAACAAGAATTTCATACGGTCAGGATATATTCTCAAAAAGCATACCAGGTTATGACCAGGCAAACTTTCACCACCTGGGGCTTTTTGAAAAAGTTGTAACAGGTAAAAATTCCTTCCTCTTAAAAATCGACGGAAAGGGTGCAAATCCTTTTGAAAGCTACAAAAACTTTGAAGGCCTTTTAATGTACGGCTACAAGTTTATTGACACTAAATCAACTTCACTTGTTTTTGGTGGCGGCCTTGCAGCGACAGACACAGGCATAAAACTTGGCAGCGTAGATATTTTCCTTGTTCCACTCCCTATGCTATATTTTAATTATATCAGCGAGCTTCTTACTGCTGAGTTTGAATGGATTGGTCTTCCGAACGCAAGGTTTGTACTCTTCCCGGAAAAGCTCTTCCGCATAAAGGCTGACCTTTCTTTTGCAGGTTTTAAGTTGCCTGTTGATATAAACTTTGATACTGCTCTTGCCTGTTATCCTATTAAGGACGGAGCACTTAAAGATTATTTTTACATAAGCGCAGGACTTTCTCATAATGTTGAGAAGTTCAGAATAAATCAGGTCAACTCTGTAAAATATCATTATTTTTGTGCTTATGCAGAAATTAATGCAACTGCAATCGGGGCTCGTGCAGGTTATACCTTTGGCGGAAACAGTAAAAATGGTTTATATCTTTTGATTCAGGGAATGTATAAGTTTTAGGAGTTTATGATGAAACATAAGTCAATTTTAATCATTGTTCTGGGAGCCTTATGTATGATATCTTGTAAGAGTAATATGGTTGAAGGAATGCAGGAAGCTCAAGGCGTTGAAAACACACAAAAAATCCGCCGCATGATAAATGGTAAAATGAACGGAATGTTTATAAGCATGACAGATGAAAACAATCCGGTTCTTTTGTTTATTTCAGGCGGTCCTGGCGTTCCAGAATTCTGGCTCAACGAAGCTTATGCAAAAGAATATCCGAATGAGCTTAGTAAATATTTTACCGTCTGCTGGTGGGATTATCTTGGAGAAGGACTTTCTTACGATTCAAAAATCAAACCACAGGAAATCACAGTAGAACGGCTTGCTCAGGATGCACACGAAGTTGCGCAATACCTTAAGACAACTTTCAAAAAAGAAAAAGTTTATCTTATGGCACATTCAAGCGGAACAAATCTTGGACTCTATCTTGCACAGACAAACAGCGATGATTTTTACTGCTACTTTGCAATGGGGCAGGATCACTACGATCAGAACCGCCGTTATGAAGAAGGCTATTATTTTATGAAAAAAGTCTTC
>JAFZOJ010000110.1 GCA_017550685.1 Treponema sp.
GAAATTCCTAGTGCCTGAATATCCGGCCAGACTGCAGCCTTATAGAACTCCAGGGCTTCTTTTGCAAACTCATTAAAAATCACATAAGTTCGGGCGTAGTCAAAAAACGGAGGGGCAACTCGTGTGTTCATCCAGTCGATGATGGTGTAATTGATTTTATCTGCAACAAGGGCGGTATCATTTGGAATCATGATATTCAGGAAATGCATATCCAGATGACAGATGCAGCTTTTGTATTTTTGAGACAAGCGATTAATCACTGGAAGCACTTCCGATTTTTCTTCATCAGAAAGCATAAGACCTGCCGTTGCATTAAGAGGCGGAATTGTAGTATCGCTGGCATCTGCTTCATGAACAAAACGGAAAACCTTTGCAAGAAGCTTAAAGCCCTCTTCGGGAGCTTTAGGAACTGATTTTTCCAGCTGGTCGCCTTCAACTAAATCCATCTTGATGATATGAGAATCATCTGTGTCGTAATATTTTACAGGACAGAGGCCAGCCTTGTTCACTGCCTGTTGCTGCTGTTTTTCAAAAGCAATCCATTCTGCAGGATAAGACTGATTATAAACCTTGTAAGCAAATCCATGGTACAGCAGAACTTCTGCCTGTGCACCTTTACCAATGATTTTCTGAGAGCCGTCGAATGTCATTTTCTATCCCCCTACACTTTTATCTCTAAATCTCCAGTGAAACTGCGGCTTCCCAGCGGCTCCCCTTGCGTTCAAAAATTGTGATGTTGTTTACCTGAAAATCTTCTACAAGGTTCAGTTCATTCATAACCTCAAGCGCATTGCTTGTGACACCGGCAGGAATATCTCTGTTGCTCACAGTAAGATGAGGTGTAAACGGGCGTTGATCTTTTTTAGTACAGCCGGGAGCTGCTTTAATTACAGAGGAAAAAACTGCGTCTCGTAGAATTATCCATCTTTTATCCTGCTCGACCTTGGCAAAAATCGTGCGGTCGTCAAAAGCATCAAAGTTGTTCACCTTGGCTGTAAATCCCAGCCCCTTTGGCAGGACTTCTTTTTCTATAGCAAGAGCTAAATACTCAGTTGAATACTCCTCTGGCAATCTGAAAGGCGGAACCAGCGTAACATGAATTGGAGTTGAATGCCCGGAACGGCAGCCATAAGCTTCATTCATATAGCGGCGGCAATCCTCTAAAGTTGCGGTTATATCTTCTGACGCAAGCACACCAATGAAGTGAGTCTGCTGCGGAAAGTTATTCGATTGTTTCATAGGGGTATTATAGCATATATATTAGTTTTAGGGTCTATGCTTCTATCGAAATAAAGAAATCTTCAATGATCTTATCAACCAGTTTTTTATTTCTTATAGATTTAATCCAGTCTTCCGGAATCTCTCCGTAGTAAAGGCCTGCAATACTACCGGCGATACATGCAACTGTATCTGTGTCATAACCAAGGTTTACAGCCTTCAAAACACAATCGCGATAGTTTTCTGTGGTCAGGAAACACCAGAGAGCTGCCTCCAGGGAATCTACAACATAGCCTGTGCTTTTGATTTCTTTTTCTGGGAGAGCTGCAAAGCTTTGATGTGTGATTCTGTCGTATCTGGAAAGGGCCTCCGTATATTCTGGATGATTTCTTACGTAGGCGCCAATTTTTGGAAGAGCCTTTGGCAGGAGTTCTTCCTTTTTTGTGCCGTTTATCAGTTCGAGCATTATTGTACAATAGATGTCGCAGCCAATACGAGAGATTGGATGTGCGTGAGTAAGCTTTGAAATATTATGAATGAGCTCAAATGATTCGTCCTTATCCATGGCCTGAACGCCATTCATTATAAAAAGATAAAATGGGAGAGGTGCAATTCGCATAAGCGAACCATTACCGTTGTTGCGTTCATCTGACAATCCGCAGTTTAAGGCTTCTGTTCCCCGCCGGAAGTTTTCAATAGCAGTCTGGCATGTCATACCAATATCAAAGACATGATGATCCGGAGTGAACCTGGCTTTTTTGTACCAGTCTAAAAAGTTTTGCATAATGTCGTCATAATCAATTTTTCCAAGACGACCAAGGCTTTCTGCAAGACACAAGGTCATACTTGTATCATCAGACCAGCTGCCTTTTGGGAGGTTATAGGTTCCATAGCCAGTCATGGCGGTAACCGGATTTTCCTTAAGGTAATCTCTGTCTTTGAATTCAACAGGAACACCTAAAGCATCGGCGACTATGGCACCGTATAATGTGTTGTAAATCTTTTGTTTCATGTGAACCTCCACTTATATATTATAGCATTGTACAACTTATCTAGGTAAGTTCATTTTTTCTGTTTCTTTTTTTGTTGTGATTGTTTCTTTTCAGGTTTCTTGACTGATTTTTTTGTTGAGTCTGTTTCTCCTTCTTCAAGAATTTTTTTCATGCTTTCTGTAAAGTATGCATCTGGTTCAACGTACATCTTTTTCATATGCAACCTCCTCTTCTTATACTGTAAACTGAACAACAATCTCGCGGTAGGTCAAAGCACTGAGCTTACATGTGTAAGACATCTTTTTTGGCTTGGCTTCGCGGATGATTTTTGCTGCAAGAGCTCTGATGTGTCCGGCTTTTTCGAGACCAGGGTTTCCAAAGAGCTTGGCTTCCACATTTTCGATGCAGACGAGAATTGAATTCTTATCTACACGATTATATGGCTCGGCCTGAACCGAAAGTTTGAGCGATTCATAGAAGCTGTGCTTAGCCTTGCGGATTTTTTCTGCAGCAGATGGCAAATCTTCCGGACTCAAATTATCAGTGAGCTTTGAAAGAGCTTCGGGCTCGATATTTTCATCCCAGTGATAGAAATTGGTTCCGACAAGCGGCAAAGTAAGTGTTGCAGTATTTTTCTTGAACCAGCGCATGAAGGCCTGATCAAGATTTTCGCGGGAAGAATCAAAATCAAGCTTCTTTTTTGCACTCTCGAAAATCAACGGGATATTGTCCGGGTCAATGTTATTCATCTTTCCGTAGCAGAGTGAGAACAAAATCTCTACACAAAGCGGCTCAAGAATGTACTGAGTAAGCTGTGCAAACTTTTCGAAAACCTCGCGGCGACGGAGGAACAGTTCACCTGCAAGAAGAGAGTTCTTTGATTCAACTGCGGCAAGTACCGGGCCAATGTGAATAAGGTAATCAAAAGTATCTTTGTCTGAAACATCAACTTCTGGGGCAACATAAACTGTAGGGTTGCAGTTCAATTCGCTCTGGATGTACACATACCAGCATGGAGAATGAAAAGTACTTGAAACAAATTCCTGTGCGCCTTCGACATTTGGGAGCGCGTTGTTTTCCCACTTACCAACGTAATCGAGCTGACCTGTTTTGCTCTTTGAGAATTCGAACCAGTCATTGGCTGTCTTAATTAAAATCTGTGCGTTCATAATAGTACCTCCTTATTTACA
>JAFZOJ010000111.1 GCA_017550685.1 Treponema sp.
CGTGAAGTGAAAAGTTAACTTCCACTTTCAGACTCGCCTCTGCGAGTGTGGAAATAATTCTTGCAATTTGGCTGCTTTTTTGAGATAATAACTGTGTTAGTAGAAATCACCTTTACAGAATCCTTGACAGTTTAGGGTTTTGTACCGGGTTCGGGAACTTTTTCAGGGCATAGTTATGCAAAGTGGAAAAACAGTATTTTTTGAAGAGGTAAGACTGATTTCCACTTGATATCAGGCATTATTCAGTTCTATGTGCCGGCTCTCGAATTTGATTTTTACTTCTGATCTTTAAGGAGCTCAGGTGTTAGTACGACCTCGTCATCCCGGATCAGGTTTATTCCAAACGCGTTAAGCTTTTGGAAGAGTTCTTCAGACAGAAAGGCTGTGAAGGTCAGTGGGGACTTTCCCTCCAGCTTTTCTGTTTTTTGTGAATTAACATGACTCAGAACAAGATTCAGTTTGTCCTGCGACGTAAGACCAAGCCCGCGCAGATCGGTTTCCTTCGGGCATACATACCTGAGTAGTTCATGATTGTTTTCAAGACTTCCTTTTTGGCATGAAGACATCGGATCGCAGTAGAATACACGGGTGCGCACCACTCCGTCTTTTTGCCGCTCTATCTCATCCGCGTACGCAAACTCTCCACCTCTGTCTGTCAGAATTACCGCTACGTATTTTCTGAACAGCTCCGCTCCGAGTATCGATTCCAGACAATCCACGCCTTTTACCATTTCCGCAGCTGTCTTCTCATCATGCAACAAGGCAAAGAACAGATTAAACTTCATGAACTTGAATGTTTGGATAAAAGGTCCGTCTGTTTCATCGTTGTATACGGTGTCCATCTGAACGACATTGACATTTGGATTTGCCTCGACAAACGCGAGATAATCATCGTAGGTGCGGCCTTGCAGGAACTTCTTGTCCTGCCTTTTCTTTAACACGGCATCTTTCCCTTTGTTCTTTTGCGAGGGTTTCCGTCCGGGTTTTCTTCTCAACTGAAATACATTCGGTCCGGGGAGCAATGGAAAAACATGATTGTCAATGTAATTGTACAACGTCTTTTCGCATATCTTCAGCTCCGGGTGATTGGAAATCACATGATAAGGGGACTGCCCTTTTTTCAGCAGCGGTACGACAGTGTCGCTGATTGATTTCAGTTCTTCCTCGGTAAGGTTTATCCCCAATCTTGACTCGGTTCTTAATTCCTCGTATTCCCGCTGTGCTTCGTTTGCGTCGTAGTAATACTTATCAAACCGGCAGTGAGTGTAATTTCTGCACCCGTTACATGCACCGGGACTGCGATCCCTTCTGCTGCAGCGGAACTCCACAAACCCGGAACAGTTTGCAGTGCACGAACGTTTAAACTTGCAATGACTGTAGTTTGCGCAAGGACGCAAAAGCGTAGTTCTGAATCGTAATTTACGATGTTCTTTGATTTCTTTCCCGATAGTAGATTTCTCCTTTCCAAGAGTATCTGCAATAGCAGACTTAGTGGAACCGTTTCTGATTCCGGTTTCAATTATTACGCGCTCTTCTCTGGTAAGATGTTTTCCTGCATTGGATTTTTTCATCGCTGTCACCTCGAAATGAGAGCCGGCGACCTATTATCCGATATTATTACGGATTTGTAAAACTAATTTACAAATGGAAATGGCAGTAAGAGAAACTTCCACTTCGCGCCCCCTGAAGTGGAAGTTAACTTTTCACTTCACA
>JAFZOJ010000112.1 GCA_017550685.1 Treponema sp.
GTGGCTTGCCGGATTTAAAAGTGTTCCGACTACCCTCTATGAAGTGGGCGCAATCGAAGGAGCAAGATGGCATCACCGACTCTGGCATATTACGATCCCTATGATTTCACCCATTATTTTTTATAAATTGGTCAATAGCGTTATCGGCGCTTTGCAGGCTTTCGGCGCATCATATCTGATGACCGGAGGCGGACCACTTCATTCCACTAATTTTTTGGTTTTGAACATATACAATACCGGTTTGACTGAAATGAATATGGGCTATGCCTGCGCACAGTCTTGGATCTTATTCATTATGATTTTCGCGTTGACTGCCATTGTTTTCAGGACCGGAGGATGGGTATATTACGGGGAGGACCAGTAAATGAAAAAATCAAAGACATACAAGGTTGTCGTATATGTTGTTTTGAGCATTTTGACTGTTATCTTCATATATCCGTTTTTTAATATGATTATGCTCTCTTTAATGAGTTATCAGGAGATTAAACAGTTTCCGCCTCTATGGTTTCCGAGTTCTGTGCAATTCTCGAATTATAAGAATATATTAGGAGCTTTCGGTTATACGGAAAGCGGAGCCCCGTTCGTTTATACCTTTCTTAAAAATACGTTGTTGGTAATGGTTCTGAAAACGACCGGTTTAATTCTCAGCTGTACGCTTTGCGCATACGGATTCGCAAAAATTGATTTTCCGGGGAAGAATATTATATTTTTCTGCATATTGGCGACTATTATGATTCCAAGTTCTGTTACCATGATTCCACTGTTTACATTATATAAGAACTTCGGGTGGCTTGATACCCTGAACCCGTTATGGATTCCGGTTTGGTTTGGCGGAGGCGCTATGAATATCTTTATGCTGCGTCAGTTTATGAAGACGATTCCGAATACGCTTCTGGAAAGTGCGTTTTTAGACGGAGCAGGTCATCTTCGCTGCTATTGGAATATAGTAATGCCCAATATCAAACCGATGATTTTCATGCTGTTTCTAACATCTATAACCGCGGCTTGGGGAGATTTTTTCCAGCCTATGATTTACATCAACAGCAAGGTGAAATGGACAGTAGCACTTGCTGTGCGTAATATGGTATCGTCGACCGATGCGTCAGGCGGTGTCGGTGCAGGTGCGTTAAATGTTCAAATGGCAACCTGCGTTATCATGTCACTTGTTCCCTTGATCACTTTTGCGGCAGGTCAAAAGAACTTCGTAGAGAATGTAACCATTACGGGAATAAAGGGATAAAACCATCATATATTAAAACTTGAAAAAGGAACTATACATATGGAAAAGTCAAGTTTACCTGTTTCAGCAGAAGACGAAAAAAGAATTGAAACGCTGATTGAACAAATGACGGTTGATGAAAAGATCGGACAGTTAAATCAAGTGGGGCCGTCGCCTGTAGGTGGATTTGAAATTTCTCTTAAAGAGAAAAAGTTAAGGCTTAAAGAGGGAAAAATCACGAAAGAAGAATTTGAACGGGATCTGCAAGGCGTTCAATGGGATACACGAGAATATGATGTGAGAAACGGGAAGATAGGGTCATTTCTCGGTATGCGCGGTGTGGAAAAATGCAATCATATGCAGCGCATTGCCATAGAAGAATCAAGATTGGGTATCCCGCTGTTTTTTGGCTTAGACGTAGTGCATGGTCTACGCACGATTTTTCCTATTCCGTTGGCGGAATCCTGCTCTTTTGACGAAGCTTTATTTGAAGAAACGGCAAAGATTGCGGCAAAAGAGGCGGCGGCAACAGGGATTAAACTGACTTTTGCCCCCATGATTGATGTTTGTCGGGATGCCCGTTGGGGCCGGATTGCGGAAGGTGCGGGCGAGGACACCTATTTGACTTCCCGCTTTGCGGCGGCAAAAGTGCGTGGATTTCAAGGCGATGATATTGCCAAAAGCGACAGAATTGCCGCTTGCGCCAAGCATTTTGTGGCTTATGGCGCCGCCATTGGCGGCAGAGATTATAACAGCGCCGATATGAGTTTGCAAACTTTATGGGAAACATATCTTCCGCCATTTAAGGCGGCAACAGATGCCGGCGTGGCGACTTTTATGACATCGTTTAACGATTTGAACGGGGAGCCGTGTACTACCAGCAAATATCTTTTAAAGGATATTCTGCGCAATCAGTGGAGATTTAACGGAGCGGTAATCAGTGATTCGGGCGCTATCGGTGAACTGATTGAACACGGAACCGTAACGGATAAAGCGGAAGCGGCGGAGCAAGCCTTGAATGCCGGAATTGATGTCGATATGAGCAGTATGTGCTATACGGAAAATTTGAAGAAGTCTGTTTTGAGCGGTCGTATCCCGGAAACCGTATTGAATGAGGCAGTGCGTCGCGTCTTGCGATTGAAATTTGCTCTGGGTCTTTTTGATCACCCTTATACCGATGAATCATCAGGTGAAAAAATGTACTTATGCAAAGAGCACACGCAACTTGCAAGAGAAGCGGGCAGAAAATCCATTGTTCTTTTGAAGAATGACGGCATTCTACCGCTCAAAAGCAACCTGAAAATCGCGGTTGTCGGAGAATTGGCTGCGATCCGCAAAGAGATGCTCGGTACATGGGCAGCCATGGGCAAGGGTGATGAAGCGGTCAGCTTGTTGGACGGCTTAAAAGAAAGAAGTATTTCTGTTTCTTATGAAGAATGCTGTACCGTGAACGGTACTTTTGACTCTTCCGCTTTAGAAAGGGCCGTGAAAGACGCCGATGTGGTGATAGCGGCGGTAGGCGAATATGCGGATATGAGCGGCGAAGCATCCTCCCTTTGTCATATCGGACTACACGGTGAGCAGGAAAAAATGTTATCGGCATTAAAAGAGTCGGGTAAACCGTTTGTAACGGTTTTGTTTAACGGAAGACCTCTTGCTGTTCCGAAAGCGGTTGAACTTTCCAACGCTTTGATCGAGGCATGGCATCTGGGTTCACAAGCCGGCAACAGTATTTGTGACATCTTATTCGGAGATTATAATCCGAGCGGTCGTTTGACGACCACATTCCCCAATCATTCCGGGGAATGCCCGATTTATTATAATCACGTTTCGACCGGTCGTCCGATTTCGGAAATTCGTCACACCTGCAAATATATGGACGCGCCTTTAACACCGCTTTTTCCCTTTGGTTACGGATTGAGCTATACAGAGTATGCATATAAAGATTTTTGTATCGAACAGGACGGGAAAAATCTGCGTGCGGAAGTTACGGTCAGGAATACAGGAAAAGTTGCCGGAGAAGAAACCGTTCAATTATATGCTCATGTAAGAAAAGCAGGCAGAGTAAGACCGATTCGTGAACTGAAGGGCTTTTGTAAAGTCTTTTTGAAGGCGGGCGAGGAAAAAAGAGTATCGATTACCGTGGATCGTTCGGCATTTCAATATTACGATATGCAAATGAATTCAGTGGAAGCGCAAGGAACTGTTGATTTCTTTATCGGGCATGATTCTACCGCTTCGCTAAAAGCGGTTTTAGAACTTGGCGAAAACAATCCGTAAACGAAAAAACATTACAACGGTGCTCTAATAAATAAAGAAAACTTTTTGGAGGCATAAAAATGATCATCGGAATACCGAAGGAAACAAAAAACTGGGAAAAGCGTGTGGCGGCGATCCCCAACGGCGTATCGGAACTGGTGCGCGCGGGACATACCGTACTGGTGGAAAAGGACGCCGGTGCGGGAGCTGGCTTTTTTGACGAGGATTATGAAAAGGTCGGTGCGAAAATCGTCGATACCGATACGGTTTACACCGCCCAAATGATCTACAAGGTCAAAGAGGTCCTTCCGCATGAGTATAAATACTATAATGAAGGACAAATTCTCTTTACATACATACATTCCGCGGCACACCCCGAACAGAGTGTGGAGTTAATGGAACGCAAAATCATCGGGATAGCTTATGAAGATGTAACCGACGCGGAAGGTCGGCTTCCCTTACTCGCTCCCATGAGTGAAATGGCGGGCAAGGGCGGTTTCCTTGCCGCGGTCAAGTATCTCGAAACCCTTAACGGTGGGTGCGGATTACTGCTCTCCCGTGTTTGCGGCGCTCCCACGCCCCATGTTGTGATTTTCGGCTGCGGCGGCACGGGACTTGGCGCGGCGGAATACGCGGCGGCGTTCGGCAACCGGGTCACCATTCTGGATATCAGCAAAAAATCCATGGACAGAGCGAAAGGTCTACTTCCCGCAAATGTTGAATTTTTGTTCGCCAACCGGGATAATATTACAGAACAACTGAAAACCGCCGATGTGCTTATCAACTGCGTACTGTGGCAGAAGACCCGCAAGGATCATATGGTTTACCGTGAAGATTTAAAGCAGATGAAACGCGGCGCGGTCATCATCGATGTCGCATGTGACGATAACGGCGCCATTGAAACCTGCCGTTCCACCACGCATGACGACCCCGTATATTATGAAGAGGGTATCCTGCATTACGCAGTTGCCAATATTCCTTCATTGTTTGCAAAAACCTCGTCAATTCTGCTTTCCAATGCCACACTGCCATATGCGTTGGAAATTGCAAACAAGGGTGTAAAAGGTGCTCTTAAAGATAATAAGTATCTTCGTGACGGGCTTTCTTTCTGGTACGGCAAGGCGACGCTCAAAGAATGCTGTGACGTCAACGGATACGAGTATACTTCTCCCGATTCCATCGTGTCACAGTTTTAGGAAGGCGATTTTGTGAAAAGACGGAATGTCATTTCTGCAACGTTAAAGGACGCTGTTGTGATTGCTGTCAGCGCCTTTTTATACGCTTTTACCTTTAATTTCTTTTTTGAAACCAATCAGTTGGCAATGGGCGGTTTTTCCGGTATAGGACAAATAGCGCATCATTTTTTCAGCTTTTTAACTCCGGGAATCGTTGTTTTTTGTCTGAATCTTCCGCTTATGATCATCTGCATCAAAAAACAGGGATGGAAAGCTTTGGCGGCAACGGTTTTTGCTATAACTGTAACAGCAATTATGATTGATGGTATGAATGCGGCTGTGGCCTACATAGGGTGGTCTTATCCGAAAATGGATCAACCGCTTTTGGCAAGCATATTCGGTGGCATTATTTGCGGAGCGTCGCTTGGACTTATGATGTTAAAAAATGCCACAACGGGCGGAACGGAACTGGCGGCAAGGCTCTTAAAATATGTGTGCAGAAATATATCCATTGGAAAGATCTGCTTGATTATTGATGTATCTGTCGTTTGTCTTTATGCTATGGCGTACCGGCAAATCAACGCCGCGCTGTATGGGATTATTGCCATGTATATATCCAGTATTGCCATGGATATGGTAGTGTACGGTTCGGTGAATGCAAAGATTGCTTATATTATCAGTGATAAAAGCAAGGAAATATCCGACAGAATCATTGACATGAAACACGGTGTAACTTTTTTGAATGGTAAGGGCGCTTTTACGGGAACGGATAAAAACATCCTGCTTTGTGCGGTAAAACCGTCGAGCATGGCGAAGATCAAAAGCGCCGTAACCGAAGTGGACAAGAACGCCTTTATCATTGTATCCGATGCCAAAGAGGTATACGGAGAAGGTTTTGGCGTTTACAGTGAAGATTCTTTGTGAATATAATAATGGGCTTACTGTCAACAGTAGGCCTGATTTTTTCCGCTTGCACTTCTGTTTATAACAGATTGGATTGTTTAAGTCCTATAAAAAGGATGCGGTGTTAAAAATGCTTGAAGAAATTTCAGAGTTAAAAGAGTTTCTTGCAAAAGATTTAGAAGAATTCAAACCGCTGCCGTTTTGGTCGTGGAACGATGATTTGGAAGAAGAAAAACTTTTGTCACAAATTCATTGGATGAGTCAAAGCGGCATAGGTGGCTTTTTTATGCACGCAAGAACCGGGCTTAGAACCCCGTATATGTCCAAAAAATGGATGAAGTGTATCCGCGCGTGCGCGGAATATGCGGACGAACTCGGACTAAAAGCATGGGCTTATGATGAAAACGGTTGGCCGAGCGGTTTTGCGGGCGGAAAACTGTTGGAAAACGAAGCAAATAGAGATAAATATTTTCTTTACTCCGTGGGTGAATATGACGAAAACGCATCGGTTCATTATTTTGCCGATGAAGAAAAACTGACGCGGACAAATTCTGTCTTGCCAGGCAGACAATACTTAAATATTTATATAAAAACTTCTACTTCCAATGCGGATATTCTCAATAAAAAAGTAACGGAACAGTTTATCCGCTTGACACATCAAGAATATAAGAATGAATTTGGCGATCGGTTTTCCAAAAAAATCAAGGGATTCTTTACCGATGAGCCGCAATATCAGCGAAGTCATACGCCGTATACAGATGTATTGCCCGGCTATTTTAAGAAGAAATATAATGTTGATGTTTTAGATAAACTTGGTTTGCTGTTTTTGGAAAAAGAAGGGTATCGGGAATTACGATATCAATATTGGTCTGCTCTTCAGGAACTGATGCTGTTTTCTTATGCAAAAACAGTATACGAGTGGTGTGACCAAAACGGTGTCGGGTTCACGGGGCATTATATTGAGGAGACGAGCCTTGGCGGACAGTTAATGTGTTGCGGGGGCGTTATGCCTTTTTATGAATATATGACCGTGCCCGGAATTGATTGGCTGACGGAAATCGCGGATAATGAAATACCTGTTCGTCAATTAGCCAGCGTTGCGGCGCAAACGGGGAAAAAACGGTGCTTAACAGAATCCTTTGCGGCATGCGGATGGGAAATTACACCGAAAGAACTGAAGAGGATTGCGGATTTTCAGTTTTTGAACGGCGTCAATATGCTCTGCCATCATTTGATACCTTATTCTGAACGCGGGACACGAAAGAACGACCATCCTGCGCACTATTCCCGGATCAATCCGTGGGTTTCGTATGAGTTTTCCGATTTTAATTTATACTTTACCCGGCTTGGAAAGTTAATGAGCGAAAGCAAAGAGATTGTTCGTGTTGCCGTTCTTCACCCGATTCGAAGCGCCTATTTTGATTATAAACGTGAAGAAGAGGAAAACGGTTACGCTATTAAAGAACCGGATGATTGCTTCAAAAAGAATTGCCGTACACTTTCCGCGTCCGGAGTGAGTTATCATTTTTTAGATGAGGTGTTATTAAAAAAATACGGTTCGGTAAGCGGTGAAAAAATCAGATGCGGTCAGTGCGTATATGATTTTTTAGTCTTACCAAATATCTTAACTATGGATAAAAGCACCGAAAAACTGTTACATAAATTTGCAAAAAACAACGGCAAAATTCTTATCATGGGTAATTGTCCTTCCTTTTTAGAGGGCAAACCTTTTGATTATTCATATTTAGAATCAACCTGTACATTAACTGATATAGTAAATTCGCAGCCTTTTTGCGTAGAAAAGCCGGATAATGATTTGTATTATACTTATCGCATAATAAACGGTATTTCATTCCTGATGGTACAAAACGCTTCCACGACCCGTGTGGCAAAACAAAAAATCTCATGCGGTCAGAATATCCGATCGTTCAGGAAGTTGGACTTGTTAAGTATGGAAGAAAGCAACATTTCACCGGAACTGACATTACAACCGGGTGAATCCGTCTTGTGCTTTCCCGATACCAAAGAGCCTTCTGTCACTCCGACATTATCAGAAAAAATCTTTGTGTTAAACCGTGCGAAAGTGTCATTTGAAGAGAACACCTATATTATCGATCGGGTGCGGTTTTCATTTGACGGTGTGCATTTTTCAAAGACATATCTCGTTCCCGGTTTGTTTGACAAATTATTGACCGATAGGTATGAAGGCGATCTCTACTTAAAATATACTTTTGATTTACAAAAAGTGCCCGAACAAGTTTTTTTGAATGTTGAAGATTTGGGGGCGACGGAATATACAATAAACGGAGTTTCCGTTCTTTTTGGGACTTCCTTTGACTCTGATGATTTTTTGAAAGCGGATGTCACTGCCCGGCTAAAATCGGGAGAAAATACTGTTGTTCTGAAAAAGAAATGGTTTCAAAACGCGAAAGTATATGAAGTTTTGTTTGGAGAAAACATTACGGAAAGTTTAAAGAATTGCATCACATACGATTCTGAATTGCAACCGGTTTATTTGACCGGAAAATTCGGCGTTTTTTCCGATCGGGATTTTCTTGCGGGTGCAGATGATGGTTTTGTGTACGGAACGGATTTCTATATCGGTGAAATTCCCGAACAGGTAACCGAGCCGGTTTTGGACGGGTTTCCGTTCTTCTCCGGGAAACTTACCGCCAGGCAGAAGATGTATTTGGATCAAACGAATGTGCGACTCCGCATTAACGGAACCTGGCAAATCGCTTATGTCAAATGTAACGGGCAGAATGCCGGAAAATTGATTTACTCAAACACGATAGATTTGAGTGACTGTACTGTCGAGGGAGAAAACCTTATTGAAATTGATTTTATCATCGGCAACCGCAACCGTTTCGGACCTCACCATTATTGCGGACCGGATGAGAATTACGCAATAGCTCCTCCGAAATTTGATCTGTCGGGGACTTGGAATGACGGAAACAGCGAATACTACGCTGATCGTTATAATCTTTTGAAATTGGATGTACGGTAGGAGGGAAAGCAATGATTTCGGATTTGAGGATAAACGGAACGAATAGCCTGCGCATGGATTTTTTGCTTCCCAAAACCATACTGTTTCAAACGGACGGGATCAGTAATGCGGATGCTCTTTTACAAAACCAAAACAGTCAGCCCCATACAGGCGTTGACAATATGACGGTGTTTTCCACGGAAAACGGTGAAAAAGCAGCCATTCTCCTTGATTTCGGTTCGGAGTTTGCCGGGGGAGCGGCGATTACCGTTAATCACATTTCTTTAGAAAAAGAAGTTGAGTTTATTATCCGTTTCGGGGAGTCAGCTGCGGAAGCAATGGCGGATATCGGGCAAAAAGGCGCGTGTAATGACCATTCTGTGCGAAATTTCAAAATGAGATTGCCGCAATATAGCAGAACCGTAATCGGAAAAACAGGATATAGATTTTTATACCTCCAACTTTCTGAAAAAGAAACAACGGTGAATCTAAGCCGGGTGGAAGGTGTTTTCACTTATCGTGATATTCCGTATTTAGGGTCATTTTCCTGTGATCAGCCCGTTTTCAATCAAATATATGACATAAGCGCATATACCGTGCATTTATGTATGCAGGAAATGCTCTGGGACGGCATCAAGCGTGACAGATTGGTCTGGGTCGGAGATATGCACCCTGAGATCCTGACTGTTCGCTCGGTGTTCGGCGATCAAAAAATAGTGGATGATTCATTACGGCTTGTTTCAAAAGAGTTTCCTTTCCCTCATTATCCCAATGATTTTACAACTTACGGGATGTGGTATTTTTTGATTCTTTGGGATTGGTATTGTTATAACGGCCGCGTGGAATTTATTTGCGAACTGCGGGAGTATTGGAAACCGCTTTTGAACAGCCTTTTGAAATTGATTCATAATAAAAGCGATCCTTTTGACGAAGCAGAATTTGAAAAGGGCTTTTTCCTTGATTGGCCCACCTATGAAACTAAAGAGGCAGAATCAGGCGTATGCGGCTTATTTATTCTGGCGTTACAATCGGCAGAAAAAATATGTTTTGTTACAGGAGAAACCTCGTTGGGCAATATTTGCTCGGAAAAAATCCGGATTTTGAAAAATACACGATACGAAAAAACCGCAAAAAAACAAATTGCCGCGGTCAGGGCTTTGGCGGGAATGGATGACGAGATGTTTTCCGCAAAGGTTTTGACAGAAGGAAACGGCAGAGGAATGTCTCCCTTTATGAGTTATTACATTCTGTCCGCAACGGCGAAAACGGCGGGAGTATCGGCCGCCTTGTCTATGCTCAAAGAGTATTACGGCGGTATGATTAAGGCGGGGGCAACTACCTTCTGGGAAGATTTCGATCTGGATTGGTTAAAAAATGAAGTTAGCATCACCGATCTTCTCGGAAAAACGAAATATGATATCCACGGTGACAACGGAAAATACTGTTATCGGGGATTTCGTCATTCTTTGTGTCACGGTTGGAGCGGCGGTCCGGCGGCTTTTTTGGCGGAAGAAGTTTTAGGCGTTAAAATTCTTGAGCCGGGATGCAGAAAGATAGCCGTAAAACCGAATTTGGGCAATTTGAAATGGGCGAAAGGCACCTATCCGACGCCGTATGGTGTGATTGATATATCCGCATATAAGAAAAAGGACGAAACTATTGATTTGAAAATAGATTCTCCGAAAGGGATTGAAGTGATAACCGGGTGAAGTTAAAAAAGAATATGAAAACATTAAAATCCTTATTGTTTCTACATATCGGAATTGTTTTGTTATCAATAGGAGTATATTTTTTTAAAATACCAAACGGATTTTCAACAGGTGGCGTGACCGGAATCGGGACAATTTTAGGGAAGATCACACCGGTCAGCTCCGGTATTTGGATTTGGGCTTTAAACATTTTTTTACTCATTGTCGGCTTTATTGTTTTGGGTAAAAAAACCGGCGCGAAAACGGTGTATTGCAGTATGGCGTATTCTGCGTTAATTTACATTTTTGAAAAATTCATCCCATTGACAGCCCCGCTTTCGAATCAGCCGTTTTTGGAACTGACTTACGCTATGCTTTTGACATCGATTGGCTCTGCTATGATTTTTTATTCGGAAGCATCGTCCGGCGGTACGGATATCATTGCTCTAATATTAAAAAAATACTTTAAATTAGATGTGGGGAAAGCACTGCTTTGTGTGGATTTTATTGTGGCGTCAAGTGCATTTATCGTTTTTGATGTTCAAACAGGTTTGTTTTCGTTGCTCGGTCTTTTTGCAAAAGCATTTATCGTGGATAGTGTTATTGAAAATATGTATACCTGTAAATACTTTATTGTTATTACTGCAAAGCCTTCGGAAATTTCAAAATTCATTATGGCAGAGTTACACCA
>JAFZOJ010000113.1 GCA_017550685.1 Treponema sp.
AAAAACAAAGAAATTTTGGAGGTTTCAGATTATGAAAGAATTAGAAAAGTACATTATTGACGATAAAACCGGGCTGAAATATGAGCTGGTGGGCGATTACTATTATCCCTGCCTTGCGGCACCGGAAGAACCAAAGGTCGGCAGATTCGGGATGATGTATCACGACTATCTGCGTACCCATAAGAAAGTTACATATTCGGGGCTTATGCTTTCGGGGAAACTCAAAGAGCATATCGAAGATATTGACCGTCAAGCCGAAGAGATGTTTTCTCAGTTTGTTGAAAAGATGAAAACTGCCGAAAACATCACCGAGCAACTCAAAGCTACCGACCAGTTGGAATGGGTGCGGCGTATGAACTCCATCCGCAACCGTGCCGAAGAGATCGTGAAAAGCGAGGTGGTGTTCGCATGACGGCTCTTGAAAACCTTTGGTACGGCAACATTCGCCCGGTTGAAGAATACCTTGACGGCAATGCTGAATATAGGAACTTGCTTCGCCTTGTAGGAAATAACCGCGAAAAGTTTGAGGCGACCCTATCTCCCGAACAAGCCGAACTGTTCGAGAAATTCTACACCGCAGTAAACGAAATGAATTCTGTTTCAGAAGCCGCCGCTTTTAAATACGGATTTAACCTTGCATTTGGGCTTTTAACAGAAACAACTGAATAGCAAAACAAAAAGCGAAGTCTTGTTTGGCTTCGCTTTTTGCACGTAAAAGTTCATTATATTGTTTCTATATATTTTTTGAACTTACTCAATACATTTTCATCCTTTAAAAAGAGATGTGTTTTTAAACCGTCCGGGAAAATAAATTTATGCATGCCGTCTGCAAAATCGACAATAATGTTATTGCCTTCAATTCTGTCTATAACACCTTCCTTAAAACTTGTATGAAAAACTTCTTGTTCTATCAGCATGTTCTTCATCTCATCTTCTGTAGGAGTTCGATTGGCCTCGTCTTCAACAATAAATGGCAAATAATCTGATTTTCCGTGCACTTGAACATCAATAGCACTGTCTTCGCTACGGATTTCATACCGTTTTTCAGGCTCACCATATACATTTACGGATTGATGACCTGTAGCAAACGAATTATCCTCCAAATATGTATCTATCCCAAACAGCAATTCTTCAAGTTCTTTAGTTGTATATTCCTTATGATTGCTCCTTTGAATAATCCCCTTTAAATTGCCAATAAGATTGAGGTTTCGTATGTTTTGTGTATCATCATCCGGCATAAGCACAAAAAGATAATCCTTGGCTCGACTTATTGCAACATTTATGATGTTTTTACGATTTAAAAACATTTGCTCGTTTGTTGAAATACTGGGCGGTGTATTAAACAATGCAATAATAATGTCACATTCGTCGCCTTGAAATCCATGTATCGTTCCACATGTAATATTGATGGATTTTGGAATTGGTGCGTTGGATAACAATTTATCTATCAATCCCGCTTGGGCGCCATAGGGAGAGATAATACCGATAGAAAAACGCTCATCCTCATTATTACACCTCGCCAGTGCTTGCGCAAGATATGAGGAGAACTCAAATGCAAACAAAGCTGAATATATTTGATAATTACTGTGTTTTAGTTGCTTTGAGCGATAAATACCTTCATATTGGTTTACCGGAAAGCGAATTAAATTAAGGCTTTGATACTCTCCAAGAAACCTTTCAATATTTAAAGGTCTTATTTCATCATCTGTTCGTGCGTGTTTCAACACCCCATGATATGTTAACTGCGAAAAAACCTCTCCGACACTTTCGATACTACGATATTGAGTGGTCAAGAGTTTTATGTCATATTTACACGGTTTTGTTTCAACATCTTCGGAAAACTCTATAAGATTTACCATCGTGTAAATATTTTCATCCTTCCATTCCTTTACAGAAACGGTGGGTTCTATTTGAAAAGGATCGCCGGAAATAATGAATTTCTTCGGTCTTGTGCGATAAAACATATAAACCATTTGATATAGAGGCACCATAGAAGCCTCATCAACAATTACATAATCCCAATCAATATCGTGTAAACTGAGATAACCACCATCTGTGTCAACAAAGTAATCATATGGCAAGCGTGCCATAGTTGTTATTACCACTCGCTTTTTCCGTGACGAAAAATCGACATCTCTACTATAAAACACCGAGCTTTCTTGAATGCTTTGATTGCTGGTAATTCCATAGCGAATAAGCCAATCCTCATAAGAAGAATCATTTCCCATAACTTCCATGATTCTTTCGGTTATAACATCTGCTGCCTTGTTTGTGGGTGTCAGCACTAAAATGTTACTCGTCTTATTGTTGGCTACTAATGGCAGAAGAGTTTCTTTTGCAATATAAGTTGTTTTACCTGTTCCGGGAGGTCCAAAAACAAAACTTATATTATCGCAAAGGTTTTCTTGCATATTAAAGTTTTCGTCATATTGAAAAGATGAAAACTCATTTTGCAATTCACGAATAAGAAAAGATGGATTCTTTGTATTAATACTGATTTCAGTAACACTTTCCCAGTTGGCATTATCAAGCCAATCGTCCTGCTTAACAATTACTTGTAATGAATATGATTGAACCGCTACCGCTTCAATAATCAACGTTTTTGGGTCGCTATTCTTCAAAGTCAAGATCATAGGGATGTTGACAAGCTGTTCCATTATTTGTGGAATACTTCTGTTTGGCTGTTTTAAATATAGCGTACGACTTCTTGTCTCATCGGGTTCAATTTTAGAAAACGATATTGAAACTTCGCGACTGTTTGTGTTGTCTTCACCGCTTTTTATTGCTTCTAACTCCAATAGACCGGTGAACCAACCATAAGTATATTTTTTACAATTTAGGACTTTCGCCTGCGCCTCTTCCATAGAAGCTATTTTAGATATTTCCTCTTCGCACTTTTTCTTAGCTTCTTCAATTTTTTTCTGATAATCTACAGAAGCTGGGGTGTTGACATCTTCATCAACAGTCGGGAATTCGCCATCATTATCATCGTCTATTATAGGGCTCTTAGATTTTTGCACACGAGTTGACAGTTCATCAATAACCTTCTCTCTTGCGCTTTTTTCTTTGGCCATAGGTGATTCAATTTGAGAAATTCTCTTTTGATGTGACAACCATGCCGTCATTGAAATGAGATCCTCTTCTGAATACCTATCAAATCCAAGAGATTTTAGTTTGTCAAACAGTTCAATTTTTTCGCGCAATTCAGGTGAGAGTTGATCATATTCAGGGTGTTCATCTTTAATTCCAAGAAAGTCGATTAGCCTTTTTGCGCCTTCACTCGAAACATCATATTCTTTTGACAAACCTTGTACACTTAAATCGCAAGTCGAACTCCATTTTTCATTGGTATCAATCAACCATTTTTTTGATTTAAGCTGGTTGCTAATTCTTATAGTAAAAAACTTGTGCTGATCAGAATAGTAAAACCAATTATAAATGCCACAAATAGGATGTATCCAACAATTATTTCCATAAGTTTGAAAATATTGGCATAACAAATTCCACGTCATAAATGAAAGTCTTTGATCTTCATTGTCAACGATTCTATCTAAAACGTAATCAATACCATGCGGATAGTATTCTGTCCAAATACGATCACGAGTGCCTATTTCAAATGTTTCTTCCGGATATTTCTTTAACGCCTCATTTTTATCTAATTTTACTTCAATTTGCATGATATCATGATTTACACCTAAATCATCAAGGAAATCATCCAAATAGTGTTTTTGTTTTGGCGTTAAAACAGTATTGTAACTATCAACATCAAAAATCCAAGCATCATCCAAACCTTTAAGATAATACTTCAGATTATCATCGGCAAAATATATTTCGCAGGGAGAAAGTGTTGCTTTTTCTAATCCTTCCGGAGAAACCGCATTTACAAATGATAAATCTTTTATGTCATTTATATAGCGTCTGCTATTATCACCTTGCTCTTTAAGTTGAATGTAATAATCCAAAAGGACAGGAAAATCAGAACTGCCGTCAAAAGTTTCTTTTTTAAGAATTTTATTGTAAATTCTGTCTTTCAATTCCGGCTTGCCAATATGCAATCTTTCGATAAGCTTTTGTGCGCTTTCGAGTTGTAAAATCGTGGAGCTGATTGTCAAATAGCCATCATTATTATCATCCAAAAACAATATTGCATTTCCGTATTCATCATATGCTGCTGCCGGATCGCCATTATTGTCTATAAATATAGGAATATCTTTACTGGCCTCTATTCGCCTATCTGTTTCACAGATAAACGAATAGAGAGCATCCAACCATGCAATTGACTGGTGCTTAATAAAATCAGCGGTTATTAAACTTACAATCTTTGTATCAATCAAATATGAGTTTGGAATTATCTCTCTCAAATAATCCGCTCTGCCATCTCTTGTTCGATAAATTGCTTCCCATCCGATTGAAGGAAATACCCAGTGTGCATTATCATCTTCAACAAGTTCGGACAATTGTTTATTAGAAAAAACATCAGATATAACTGGTGCATTTGCCATGTATGCGCTTTTTGCATAACTATAATCTGTAAAACTCGGCAATATTTTCTCGGTTTCCAGCACATTCTGAATCTTTTCATAAAAAGGAAGAAAAGAAATATCAGAGTTAGAATCTTTTGGAATATATTTAGCCTCATCATAAGGTATATAGGATATTATATCTTCATCAATGATTTGCTTACCTTGCTTTATTCCTATATCTTTTAAATAAACAAGACTATCGGCAGAAAGTTGAGCTAAAAGGTTAATCATGCGAATGTTATGATTGTCAGCTGCTTTAATACCTTCACGGCTGTCTGTTAATAAAAACGGAGCCTGAATAATAAAAGACAGGTTTGTAGCTTTTTTCGTTGGAAAAAAGCAAAAGGCATAGTAATCCTTTTTTAGTAATTTCCCGTTCTTATCAACAAAAAAACCAACAGAATATTGTAGTTCATCCGCCGTCTCGCGGGAAAACAACCATAATCTATCTTTCTCATGACTCAACAATTCAATATATTCGATTTTGGTATTATCAACCGCGCTGGAATCTTTAATTGTTTTATAATACCTGCCGTTTATGTTGTCGATTTTGTATTCTATTTTTGTTAAGTGTTTAAGAAACAGTGTTGGAAAGGTTAAATTCTGAAGTTTGTTTGAAATGTCGCGAAACGCTTCTGTTTTATTTCTGCTTGGATGGTTGAACGGAAAAACAAAAACAGTGTTGTTGCCGCTTCTGAATTGACAGTCGGCTTCTATGAGAACAGGAACTAAGAATCGTTCAATTTTAAAACTTATGCTTGAATCATAAATATGCGGTGTGGTTGTATACTGGAATACCGATTTAAACCCAACCCCAAATTTGCCAATAGATGCCGTGGTTTTATTTGAATTTGCAATCGATGTAATAGCGTTTAAATCTCCCAGAGTGCCATTATCGGTATCCTCTTGCTCGTGATCAACATCTGTTACCGAAAAGTGTCTCTTCCCGTTATGGATGAAAACAAGTCTATCGTGCAATAGTATAAATGATACTTTTGTCGCTTCAGCATCATCTGCATTTTGTATTAATTCATAAATAAAGTGTGCTTGATCTGAATATTTTTCAACAACGCTATCTTTTGTACCACGCATAGAAGTTTTCTCTATTACTCTTGCGTTTTCCATTCTATCGTTGCTTAGTTTGTCAAAAAGCCTTTTCTGCTCTTGGGTCATTTTAGATTCCTTTCTAACATAGATATTCATCAATTTTTCGCTGTATTTCCTGACTGTCAATTCCACCGTCTAAATTGTCTGCTGTGACGATCAAATTCCCATTTTCTTCCGAAAAGCCATTTGCTTCATAAATACTCTTTTTTGCCTCCCACGCTTTTCGGTATTCCTCATTACCGAGCATCCCAAGATGTTCCCAAATCACAAACTGACCGGTTGCCGCATCTTTGATTGTAAAATCAGGAAGCTTGTAGGAATCGCCAAGTGGCAATTTTTCTTCATATAAATAATCTTCAAATCCATTATCATACAGCATATTTGCAATTATTACTTCAGATTTTGAACGTACCATAATGCCGTTTTTGGTTTTATGAATTAGGTTTTCTTCATAGTATTTCTGATTAACTTCGACAATCTTAGGAGGTTCAAACAAATCGGTATACCTTCTCGCAATTTCAGAATACTCCATTGAAGAAAACTTTTTCAAATTATACGCCTCAGCATCATAAAGAATAATGAGCTTATCCTTTTGACGTGTTAAAGCGGTATATAGCATCTCTTTTGACAGCAAAAAGCATTTATCACTTATTACTAAAATCACGGTTGTAAATTGACTGCCTTGTGACTTGTGTACCGTTAGGGCATAGGCCAGTTCTAAGGTGTCTCCGTCTTCAGAAAAATCTTTATCTGAACTATATTCAAACACCGTACCTAATTGCGATGAAAACTCAACACCAAATATCTTCTTTTTTCTATTGCCCGGTCCACACACTATACCAATTTCGCCGTTTGCAACATATTCATCCGAATCGGCTGATGCATATTTTGCACGGCTCTTGTTAACGACATTTATTACTTTATCACCGTAAACGATACCATTTGCGCCCATTCGTTTGGCAATTTCCGCATATGTGCCTTTTTCTGCAGTTTCTATAGAATCGTGACGATACCTTTCGTGTATCATATGGTTGATATGTAAGATTCCATGCGAATCGTTTCTTACAGGCGCAATTATTTGCCATGCTTCTGCAAATTTTGCACATCCATCTTTCCCGTTTGCAGAAGCTTTGAAAGATATTAACCCATCATATTTTCCGCCTTTGTTTCTTACTCCACCAAAACTACGATTAAATCCGTCAACATCATTTACATCATTCATTCCTGCGGCATCAGCAATTTGCTCGCAAAGAAGATCATCCAATTCCTCTTTGCAGTGCCACTGTTTAAATACAAGATGTCCGTCACTGTTTCCGGATTGCATCTCAGAAAATATGTCTTCATCAAGGTTTTCACCGTCATCAGTAAACCATTTTGCAAGGCGAATATCATTTCTGATTTTGTTTGTAGTTGTGTTAGGAAGTTGCCTGTTTGCAATTGTAAGCTTTGCAAAGTTTTTACCCACCATAGGAAAGCTGCTGATAGTATCAATGCTTTTTATATATCTTACCAAGTCAACAAACGGTCTGCCGGCGCCAATAGGCGGCAGTTGATTATAATCGCCAATAAAAATAATTCTTTCAGCGGAATTTGAAATTGCATCAATTAAAGCACCGAACATATCTTCAGTGATCATTGAAGATTCATCAACAATTACAGTTTTCGGAACAGCCGGAGTTTTTGTTTCTTGTCTTTCTTTAGGGGTTAGTATTCTATATGAGCTGGTATTCGCGTTATACCGTCCGCTATATAATAAAAATTGTGCTATTGTTTGAGCTTTAAAATTAATTTTGCCTCTAAGCCCCAAACTCATGCGGACTCTTGCCTTACCCGTCGGAGCAAGCAACAATACACCACCGTTTTGTATGGCAGGTTCCTTGCACAATATCTCTAATACAGTTGTTTTACCGGTGCCTGCACCGCCGATCAATACAGATAAGCGCGCCTCTGCTAAAGTCTTTAATGCGGCGGCTTTTTCGTTTCTTGCTTTTTCTTCAATGTCTTTACTCGGATTAGAATCAAAAGATTCGCACACCTCATCAACCCTTGCACGCCAGTCAACATCGACAACATGTCTGTTTGGACTTTGAATTCGTTTTTTAATTCTATCCGAAATAAGATTGTCTATTTTTTTATATCTGCAAAGTTTGTAATAGTCTTTGCCAAACGCATCTTTTTTGACTTCAATTTCAGCACCAAAAAAGTCATTCATAGTAGCGATCATATCGCTTGTGATTTGACACTTGGGCTCAATATTCATGCTCTCAATCGCATAAATCATATCTTTAACAGGCATAAGGGTATTGCCAATAAGCGCCGACTTTTCAAGCATTGATACCGCGAGTGAGCGAACACGTCTTTCATCGGAAACTGAATTCATTGCGGAAGGTGGTGGAACGGGAAAACTATCCGCAATATACTGAGGCGGATAAAGTGCTAAGTCAACTTTTTTTATTGAGATTTGGAGAGCGTCTGATTTGTCACGGGTTTGTTCATATATTAAGTAGGGATTGTTAATAATATCTGAATCAGTAATGGATATTCCTTCGCTTTCGCGTTGCTCGCTTAAAAACAATGCTTTTGCTTGAACAGAATTAATATATAAGCGAGAGAGGAGTTGAAATAGTGTTTTTCTTTCTTTCGATAGATTCTGCCATGTTGAAATTACAACATTGTTTATTTGATCGGCACAAGTAGCAGACAGATAATCGTTTGGACACTTTAATGTTTTTTCAAATGTCGCCCAAATATCATCTGTTTTATCGCATTTCTGCTTTAATTCTTTTGCAACAACCGGACCGGAAGGAATTCCAATAGTTGTAAGCATAGCACCAAATCCGGGAAAAGCACCTCTGTCTTTCCACACAGCAGTTAACTGATCGTTCAGCCATTTAATGCACCAATCCCAATCACCCGGAATTTTACAAGATTTTACAATTTTTAATGACGAAATGCATTGGAGAATAACATCAATTATTGCATCGTGGCTAAGATGTTCCGCAGCATACGAAAACTCCTCAAAATAGTCGTTTGAGGCAAAGACAGTTGCTTGCTCAATATCAAAAGACTCATGCTCTTTGGCGTATTCCATCAATTCTTTATACGGAAGTAAAAAACCATCTTTCATATCGGTACGAATCGAATGCTTAATCATATTTTCCCAAGCATATGAAGTCATCTCATTTTCGCGTGACATACCGAATTTTACCGGAGTGTCACCACTCTTAATATGCCCGATTCCGACAACAACCCTCCGTGCATCTTCTACGAAAGGCACTTGTTTTGCGTAAAAGACGCATAGAGATTCGTTTGGTTTAATATCCGAAAGAAACGCATCAAACACTGCCTTTTGATTTCTTCCGTCTTGCACCCAAGTCTGTTTATCCATTTTAGGCTCATACTCGGCGTGATAGTCTACACCTTTTTCAAGAGCCCAATTTTCAATGCTTTCGTATTTTCCAAGACCTATATTACGATTTCGCATCAGCCACTTGAAAGGTCTGGCAGGATATGAGTAGGCAGGAATTACTTCCCTTGTTGGGAGAAGATGCTTATGATTTTCACTCCATGAAGAAAAAGGATGAGTAATGGTTAATTCGATATCATCTTTTGACATAAAAGCAGACCCTTCGCGGATGCAAGGGATTTCTTGTCTTTTTTCCAAATCACATAATTTACATTTTGAGCACTCTGCTTCCAAAGTCTCATTTCTTTCTTGGCTGATACCGTTTAATCGCATACAAGAATAGTTTTCTTGTGGCTCTTTGCAAACAGTTCCATTCCAACCGTTATCGTGCCAGGGGACCCTAAAAGAAAAATGTTGTGCCATCGTTTCACCCTTTTATTTCTTTATTGTAGAAACAACTAATCTTTTTTACCGTCAAGCCATTGTTTTTCCGGCAATGCTTCAGTGAGCTTTGCTCTTGCTTTTGCCTGACCGTCAATAGCGGCTTGCAGGCTCTTTTTGTACATAACGTCGCCGCCGTTTACCATATCAAACAAAAACCGTTCGGCGTTCTGGTAGCAAATAAGCGCGGTCTTGGCATTTGGCTCGGTTCCCGTTCCGTAAAGGAAAGCATTTCCGAGCCGCAGGTAAACGGGACCGGCAACAAGTTTCGCTGCATCGTCGGTCATCATATCCATACATCTTTCGTATATGCGAAACGCTTCGGCTTCATTTTTCTTTACATAATAGCCCTTTTGATACATATCACCGATTTTATAAAGAGAAATTAGATAGCCCTCAAACGCGCCAAGCGCGAAATAGTGAAACGCCTTTTCATAATCGACTTCTACATCTCTGCCGTAAAGATAGCAGTAACCGAGGTTTTCCTGTGCTACTTTGTTGCCGTGTTCAGCCGCCATATTGTAATAATAAACCGCTTTGCCAAAATCCTGCACACATCCGTGACCTTCATAGTAAAGCGCACCGAGATCGTTCATTGCGTCTGCGTTTTTATTCTCAATTTCGGCCTCATAAAGCTCAACGACGAAATCAAATACCACCTTGTGCATCTGAACGCGGGCATCACACTTAACAAGTGCGGTGGCTATATCATAATTGCTCGGATACTCTTTTTCGTCATTTGCCAGAAGCATAGAAATGAAATCATAAGTTTCCGGGTAATCCTCCGCATTCAAAATTGCGATTATATCATTTAATTCGTCATGTATGTATTCGTTACTTAACATCTTTTTACCTCACTCAACTATTAACCAATAGGTATTTTAACATAAAAATCGTTTGCTGTAAATGCTTGTTTATCAGTCGTCATCCATCATATCAAAGTCGTTCAGCTCATCAACAGAAAACGTATCGTCGTTTTCTTCCTCGTCGATAATTGTTTGAAGTAATGCAAATTCCATTGCCTGCTCTGTCGGCTCGAGTTTGCCGTTGTGATTAAATTCAAATAAATCTCCAAAAACACTCTTCATATAGAATACTCATTTCTTTTCTTTTGGTTTTCCCGGACATTTTTTATAGGCTTCGGGGTCTGCTTTTTTCTTCGCCGCTAATTCTTTTTTAATTTCGCGTACCATCTGTGGTAAGCTTTTTGTTTTTTGAGCCATAACTGATTTCCTCCAATTTCGTTTAACACATTATACCACAATCAACTGTCCCAAAAAACTCCCTTTTGCATAAAACTTTTGCTTGACAAGCGAACAAATGTTCTATATAATGATATTTGTGATAATTTCGCCTTGTGCGAAATGTCACGAAAACTGAATATCGGTGTCACATATACATATTGCGGGCGTTAGCCTGCTAACGCTGCGGCAAGCTGATTAAATTGCCGCACACATCCCTATCGCCGTTGGAACAAGGGCGGGATGCAAGACAGTGTTCCCGGGATCTTAACAAGAGCCGTTACATAGACACACTTTTTTAAGCGAGGTAGTTGTCTCGCTTATTGGTGTTTCTGTGTAGCGGCTTTTTTGTATACAATTTGTAAATTTTTTCAGAAACATATGCACAAAAAGGCTGTTTTTGGACGTTATATGGGGGATAAATCCGAAAAACCAAAAAACTTTTTTAAGGAGCTTAATTTTTAGGCGTTTTCAGTGCCTTATATATGGAGACACTTGCACCTTGACAATTTAATGACCGTCTGAATGGATACGACTTTGCCACGACCTCCTTGCCTCGGGAGCAAGCGAAGCGACGCCGGAGAAAGACTCGGGCAGGAACTGCATTCAGGGAAAACGGCAAAAAACAATATCTTACATATTTTACTACGAAAGGGGGTTAGAAAAATGGAAAAAGAAAACAATTCGGCGGGCAATGCAATTTCGGAAGCGGTTTCCGAAAATAAGCGGCGCCGTGGCAGACCGACTGTGTTTGAGCGCGATCATATGGAAGATTTCGACCGCCTTATTACAGGTGCGTATAGGGAGAAAACGCGAAGAACAATTGTCGCCCATTATTACCGCAGTGCTGTGTTCGGCATTTTAGAGGATCACAATGAGATTCCTTACCTTGAAGGAATCTTTCGAATCGACGGAAACGCCTGTATTGAAAAATGTGAAATCATTGAACAGCTCGGGCGGATGCACGTGCAGGACGGTTACGGCGAAGACACAATCATTTACGCCGCAACGCTTGCGGCAAGATTCTATCACAACGGTAATAAGGTAAAAGAAATTGCGGCATATCTACGGCGTGTAAGAAAAGCAAAAAGTTGGGACGTTTAATAATTTCGGAAACCGCTTCCGAAATTCATTGTGTCTCTATTGGGTACGCTCCGCAGAGCGTAGGGCGAAGCCCTGACCACAAGAAAAACAAACGCCGGGGAAAGCGTTAGTTTTTCGCAGTGGCTTCCGCCTCGCAGAGCCCACTGACATCTTTACAGCCGTAAGGATGAAAGTGTCATAGTGGGTTACGCACTTTTTAAAGTTGCGTAACCTGCGAAGCCGAAAAAGCAAGAAAAAACAAAGAAAGAGGATGATAAAAATATCAAAAACAAACTACAGTGTCGCTCGTGTTAAACCGTATAACACGGCAGGTGTCGGTAAAATCGAGCGGCACAACGAAAGAAAAAACGACAGTTATAAAAACATGAACGTTGACCTAAACAGAACGCCGATGAACGTGCATTTTAAGGATCCCGGCGATATGACCTACAACGAAACGCTGAAAGAAATGCTCGATACCGGCAAGGTGTCAACACGAGGACTTAAGGAAAATGCAAAGGTATTTGACGAAATGGTGGTGGATATAAACACGCAGTATTTCGAGGAGCACGGCGGTTATGAATTTGCAAAAGAGTTTTATGCCGAAGCATACCGTTTCGCCGTAAAAGAATTCGGAGAAGAAAATATTATCTCTGCTGTTATGCACGCTGATGAACTGAATAAGGCAATGACCGAGCATTACGGTTATCCGGTGTATCACTATCATATGCACATCGTGGCAATACCCGTAGTTGAGAAAAAGATACTATGGTCAAAGCGGTGCAAAGACAAGAATCTTGTTGGCACGGTTAAGGAAATCATACAGCAAATAAGCCACTCAAAAAAGTGGAAGTCAATGCCGCAGTTAGATGAACGGGGTTCGCCTGTCATATTACCAAACGGCAAACCTGCGCTTATACCGTCGTACAGTCTTTTGCAAGACAGATTCTTTGAGCATATGAGCAGTGCCGGCTTTAAAGATTTTATTCGGGGTGAAAGAGGCAGTACCACCGAACACCTTTCTTCTCTTGATTACCAAATCAAGAAGGATACCGAACGGCTGAACAAAATACAAAAGAAGGTTCAGGAGGAAACCGTTCAGTACGATGTTGTAAGCCCCGAACACAAGACCTTTATGGAAATCGACAGTATGGGCAAGAAAGGTATCACCGGCAAGTACACAGTAGCAAAAGAGGATTACGACACACTGACAAATCTTGCAAAGGAAGGCATTTCAAGCAGGGGCAAAATACGGGATCTGAAAGACGAGAACGGTCGGTTGCGAAACCGTGTATGGAGTCTTGAAAGTCAGATAGAGCGGCTGCAGAGCCAACTTGAAAAACTTGAAAACTTCTGCCGACCGTATCTGGAAGCGATGAAGCGTTTCCCCGAGAAGGTCAAAGATTTCTTTACAAACCTGCTGAAACCAAAGGAAAAGGTAAAAGAACAGGAGCCCGAAATACAAATCAAACCGAAAAGAAAGAAAAAGGAGGAAGTCGAAAGATGAGTAAGGACAGATTTATTGTAGGTATCGGACAGGGAGAACACGAATACACCGTCAACGGCGTAAAGTATATCGTAAACTCCGAGTTCAAAAAAGTTGATTTGAAGAATTTCAAAGATACGCTCGCGGAGGTCATCGGAAAATATATTCAAAATGATCTCGCACAATGGACAAATGAAGAAAACGGTGGTATAATGAGCACAGAATGTGTATCGACTGCCGGAAAGGAGGACTAATGCAGTCGAACAAAAAGAAAACAAACGCAGGAATAACCGCTTTATACTGCCGTCTTTCCCGTGACGACGGCGCCGAATGCGAAAGTAATTCCATCGCCAATCAGAAGAAATATTTGGCGCAGAAAGCCAAAGAATACGGGCTTAACAATACCAAGTATTACCTTGACGACGGTTATACGGGGACAAACATCAACCGACCGGGCTTTCAGTCGATGCTTGATGACATTGACATGGGATATGTAAGCACGGTAATGGTAAAAGACTTATCCCGTCTCGGTCGTGACTATGTTGCGGTCGGCACCTTTCTCGACAGTTACTTTCCCGAGCACGGCGTCCGCTTTATCGCCGTAAACGATATGGTGGACAGCGCAGAGGGAGAAAACGAGATCGCGCCGTTCAAGAACGTAATGAACGAGATGTACGCGAGGGATATTTCGCAGAAGATCAAGACGTCCCATAGACTTCGAGGCAATATGGGCGAGCCGTTATCTCCGCCTCCTTACGGGTATATGAAAGACCCGCTGAATAAGAAAAAGTGGGTAATTGACCCGGAGGCAGCCGGAATCGTGCGAGATATCTTCCGTATGTGCATCGAGGGCAAGGGCAACGAGACCATCGCCCGGCTTTTACAGGAACGGCAGGTGCTTGTGCCGATGGCATACTGGCAGAGCAAGGGTTTACCGCGCGGAGGCAAGAAAACGCAGGAAAACCCGTACAAGTGGTGCAAATCGACGGTCGCCAAGATCCTTGCGCAACAAGAGTATTGCGGTGATGTGATCAACTTCAAATCCTACTCGAAATCTTTCAAGAACAAAAAGCGAATCCCGAACGATCCGTCAAAATGGAAGATTTTCAAGGACGTTCACGAGCCGATCATCAACCGCGACACCTTTGAGCAGGTGCAGGCGCATATCGCCAAAACAAAACGGCGTGCGCCGAACAAAAAACTGGCTGAAAAGAATATGTTCTGCGATATTCTTTACTGTGCCGATTGCGGTCATAAGATGTGGTTTAACGTTTGTCATCCGAACACAAGCATCACTCACTTCAAATGCTCCAATTACAAGAGTAACAGAGGCACCTGCGAGGGAACGCACTATATCCGTGCCGATTCACTTGAAACCGTCGTGCTGATGGAACTGAAACGTCTGACCGACTTTTTGAGAGATGACGAAGATTCCTTCGCCGATCTGCTCGAATCCAAGACGAACAGCGATATTGCCGCACAGCAGAAAGCCACGCAGGAAGCGCTTCAAAAAGCCCTCGTCCGCAGTAAAGATGTGGACAGGTTGTATGAAGGACTGTATGAGAATATGGTAAACGGCAAGGTCACAGAACAGTGGTATATGCACATGTCGCAAAAGTATGAGCTCGAGCGCGGCGAATTGCAGGACAAAATAAAGCAATTTCGGATGCGGCTTCTGAATTTAGAGGACATCAGGCACGAGAAGGATCATTTTCTCTCGGCGATCCGCACCTTTATGAAAATGCAGACGCTCACGCCCGTGCTTCTACGGGAGCTGATCGAAAAGATCGAGGTGCACAACATCGAAGGCACCGGCAAAAACCGAACCCAGCGAATCAAGATCCATTATCGTTTTATCGGAGCATTGGAAATTCCTGCAACACCGTTGCAGAAGTTCCACAAGCTCGACACCCGTCGCGGCGTCGCGGTCGAATATCTTCCCAATACCGTGACCGCCTGACAAAAAACGAGCAGACTCACAGAGCCTGCTCACCTACATACGAAAATCAGATAAGTTGAATATATAAAAAACCGGGTGTTCATAACTCACTTGCGTTATGAACACCCAGCATGG
>JAFZOJ010000114.1 GCA_017550685.1 Treponema sp.
AAAAAAAGGCTGCCCCAAAAAAGAGCAGCCCTCTCTAAAAAATCTTTAGATCAGATTATTCAGCATCTTCTGCTTCTTTGTAGAAGCCGATGAATTTCCATTCACCCTTAAGAGTTGAACTGTTGTAAACCTGAGCGTAAACAGATACTCCGTTCTGTGGAACTTTGTCATCACTTACATATTTGTATTCGGTAAGGGCACCTTTATGTTGTGTAGTAGCATAAGAAGGAGAAGGATCCTTTGTTTCAGTGTCTTTACCATTTGGTTTGAAATTTTCTTCCAACTCTTTTGTCAAATCAGTTTCAATAGACCAGCTGTATTTACCATCTTTATCAGCCTGGAACCAGATCCATGCTGTGTTCATACCAGTCTCATAAGTATTATTCAATGTAACCTGGTTTCCAGAACCATGCAACTTCTTATAAACAATTTCAGCAGGTTTAGTATCATCAATGTCTTCAGCTTTTGTTTTTACATTTGCATCCTCTACACCAAAGTTGGTACCCTGAATATTTGAAGTAGCAATATTGCGGTATTCAGATACATAATATTCACCATTTGGAGCAATACCGATAATAAAGAAGTTCTGTTTAGTTTTATCATTATCTGTATAATGATGATTGAAGATAAGACCCATCTTACTCTTTTCTGAAGTTGTTTTGTCTGCGTCAAACTGAACTCTTACAAGAGTACCGGCATGCTTTGTATCTGTTGATCTGTAAGCACGATAAAGATTATCTGCATCCTCATTTTCATAATTTACAGTCCAGTTGTTATTAAGACCTTTTTTGATAGCTCCTTCTTCGTCATCTTTTCCTGGTTTTCCACCACAACTTGTCAAAGCGAGTATTGTTCCCAATACAACTAATCCAAATAAAACCTTTTTTACCATTTTCATAGCAAAATCTCCTTAATTTGCTGCCGTTTCCTAACGGCACAGTTTTTGTTTACTTTTCCACCCATACGGGCAGCATTTTGTTTAATTTAAACGGTCATTTAAACTAAACGTTTAATTCACAATTATCTAATAGTACTTTTTGCTATACTTTTCTATTTTATGCCAAATTCCGATTATTTGCAAGATTTATATTGAAAAATGTACTTACACCAGATTTTCATAAAAAACCACCATTTAAATTAAACATCCCTGTCCGTATGGATGGGAAAAAAACTATTATATGGGCTTGATAAATATCAAAGGATTCAAGTCTTAACAAATGGAGATTTGCTATGAAAATGGTAAACAAATTATTAGCTGGTGCTCTCGTTGCAGCTGCTCTCTTTGCTTTTGCTGGTTGTGACAAACCAGATGCTGGAACAGAAGGTTTAATTAAAAAGGGTTCACCTGGAAATGCCGAAATCAATTACGAAAATACAGGTGATACAATGGCTCGCGGTTTCGAAAGTCTTGCTACAAAACATCTTGACGGTGTTTGTGCTATTGAAAACACAATTAACGAACTTGAAGATACAAGCAAAATAACAAACGGTGTAATGGGTTACATCTTTGGTATCGTAACAGATGATACTGACAAAGACAACATAAAGTATTCTTTCTCAATTGCAGGTGTACGCTATAATCAAAAAACAAAGAAAGTTAATGCTTATGTAGAATCATTCAAAGATGTTCCAAAAGCAGACCTTGAGAAACAGCTTACTGGTGGTAAGAAAGCTAAAGACAGTCCTCAGTACAAAGACGCAAATGGTACAAATGATAGCTCAGGATTTGGATTTGACTTAGGTTCAAAAGATGACTTTGTTAAAGACGGTGTAATGAAGGTTTGGATTGAAGTAATTGCAAACGATGGAACAACTCCAGGAAGAACCGGTACAAAAGATACTTATACTGTTAAATTCTTTAATGCAGATCCAAAAAGAAAGTCAGGCCCACAGCAGGCTCCTTGGGATCTTGAATACAATACAGGAGCTCCAGAAGCAAAAATAACAGTTACTGTTTTAGCAGACAACGTATATGCTAAGGGTGACAAGTTTACAGACATGGAAGCCGATATGGGATACTATGCAAACGTTCAGCCTAAACAGACTATGAACGGTACATGGAAGATCTCTAAGACTTCTAAAGAAGCAGAAGAAATTGCTGAATAATTTTCAGAATAATTTCTAAACTTATAAACGAGCTGCTGTATAAAGGCGGCTCGTTTTTTTATGGTCCTGTTGTTTTATGAAAAAGCAGATTGTTTTATCAGTTCTTATATTTCTTTGCGCGGCCTGTTTTGGAGAACAAGCTCCTTTGTTTTACTTCTGCCCTTACACCGGTTATGCTTCCTGCAAAACAGACGAAATTCTTTTCGAAGAAGACGGCTCTTATCGCAGCCTGCTTGAATGGGAAGAAAAGCATCTTTTAACAACAGGGCTTTTGTTTATCACTAAATTTGAAAAGTTTTCCTTTGATATTTTTTTTGATTATTCTTTTCCACTTGCCCAAGGCCAGATGTGTGACCGCGACTGGGATTATAGTGAATTTTACAGTATTACGACACATCCGATAAAAAAGCAGCAACTTATAAATTCCGGGCTTGGAATTGAATGGCTCATCACTCAAAAGGATATTTTTACACTCAGCGGCTGCGCCCAGATTCTTTATAATTTTTCAAATTTTAATTCAGATAACGGCAAGGGGACGAGATTCAACAAACCTGTTTCAGCATACCCAATAGATTACAAAAAACATTCTTTATTCACATTTACAGGACTTAAACCCCGACTAGAAGCTTTCTCTCATTTTTTTGTAGATGCGGGCTTTTTGCTTTCCCCTTTTTGCCTGCAATACGGCTACGACTATCATCACGGAATAAAACATCCGCGGGCATCAAAAGACCTTGAAACAGGATTCTTTTCCAAATTTAAAGCAAATGCTGGCTGCTGCTATGAGTTTTCAGAACACTTTTCGCTTGGTCTTGAATTTGATATTCTTTTTGGATTTGCAGACAAGGGCACTCTGTACGAACAAATGTCAGATAACACATTTTCGGATTTAGGTGAAACAAGCGGCGCCAATCACAAATGGAAGAGCGTTACCCTTTATTTATCATACCACCCGTAATCATAAGCATTATCGCTTGTTAAAGGTGCCGGAGCAAGTTCAAAATATACTACTGCGTTGCGGCTGGCTGTAAGTGTAATATGAGCGGCAGTCTTTGATTTGGACTCAATAACCTTTGTCTTAACCAGCGGCTTTGCGCTTGCTTTGAGCAGCTCTATCTGGTCGTCAGTCAGATTGGCAGGTTCGCCAAGGTCGTGCCATACTTTGAGCGGGTTACAGCATTCTTCATCAACAGTTTTGGTAAGCAGGCACATGCGTGGGGCGGCAGAAGGCAGCTCCATTTCAAAGGTCAGCTCTTTCTGTTTGGTTTCCAGTGTAAGGTTCCAGACAATGCCTTTCCAGCTGCCGTCGGTGGTGCGGACAATTACACTGTTTTTATCGCGCCAGACACAGCGGTCGGCTCCATCCTTTATATCCTTGAAAAACTTAAAGGCCCAGTAGGTTGGTTTTGGAATGCTGCCGTTGGCTAAAAGGCCAAAGCCTCCATGGAACGGGGTAAAAGGCACGCCGTTTTCTTCAAAAACATCGCCAAAGGTCCAGTAGGAATAGCCGGTTGCGTAGTCGCCAATCTGAGAAAGGGTTCCGCATAAATAGGCGGCGTTCAGGTTTGTATCGTGGATTGGACAGTTTGGAATGTACGAGGTGTTGAATTCTGTAATATAAAAAGGCAGATTTTTGTAATCAGGATAGCGGTTTATAATCTTACGGCAGTCGCGCAGGGTCTGCAAAGTTTCGTCCAGAGGCATGAGCTTGGCATAACCGTAGTGGCCCCTGTAATCCGGGAACTCTGTTGTATAATGATGGCGCGAGATAAAATCAATCGGCGGCTTTTTAGCAGTCAAAAAGTCAAGAAAGCCTACCATCCATTTTTTGTCGGCACCACCGCAGATTGCAGGACCTCCGACCATAAACTTTTTATTGAGCTTTTTGATGGCGCGGGCTGTTTTTTCGTAGAGCTTAAAATATTCGGCCATGTCGGCATCTTTCCAAAAGCCCGGAAGATTTGGTTCATTCCATACTTCTATAGGCCAGGTTAAAACCTCCTGCGCACCGTAGCGGTCCATAAGGTGACGCAGGGTTGCAGTTACAAGGTCGGTCCATTTTTTGTAATCCTTTGGCGGAGTTGTATTGCCCTTCCAGTAAAAAATTGTCTGCTCGCCCGAAGCAAGCTTTTTTGGCATAAAGCCCAGCTCCAGAAACGGACGGATATTGAGGCGCAGGTATTCATCAACTACGCGGTCCAGATATGTAAAGTTGTATTCAATAATACGCGGCGCATTTTTGTCCACGTATTCGGCATATTCTTTGTAGCTTGGAAAATCTTTAAAATCTTTTTTGAGCGCGCTTCTGTCCTTAAACTCCTGGTAAATTGCCATGTCATCGCAGAAAAGTCCGTGCCCGCGGATAAACTTAAAGCCAATGTCCTTTTGCACAACGGCCAGCTGGTCCAGATATTCCTTGGTAAGCGCCAGCCCCATTCGTCCCGTGCCTACGCAATAGTTTACGTTATTATTAAATTTTACCTTTTCTTTGCCGGTGATTTTAATCTGTGTTTTCATTTTTTGTCTCCTGTTCCTCATCATGTTCTTTATGGAAGGCCTGCTTTTGTTCGTACATGATATTGTCTACGGTTTCTACGGCCTGCTCCAGCGTAAGCTCTGACTGCGGCGGTACAGAATAGGTTCCCACACTGGCAGAAAGATTATACGGCAGATGCATGTTGGCGGTTTTGGTTGCAAGGCGTTCCTTTATCATTGTGCAGTAATCTTCGCCGTTGTAATTTTTGCTGTTACCAACGATGAGGAATTCATCACCACCATAGCGGATGCAAAGCCAGTTTTTAGGAACGGTTTCCATAGCGGCAGCCGCCACTGTTTTTACGGCAAGGTCTCCATGAAGATGACCAAACTGATCATTAATATGCTTCATCTTGTTTATATCAACAAAGAAGAGTACTGTAGTAAGCCCGTTCTTTTTGTTCTGTGCATAAAACGGTTTGGCAAGCTTGTCCAGGCCCTGGCGGTTGAGTGCCCCGGAAAGTGCATCCTTGGTAGAAAGCCTTAGGTACTGCTGGCTCATCTGCTTGAACATATTACGCTTGCGGAAAAGCTCAATGCCGTTTCCCATGTTGCGTGACCAGCGGTAGCCATAGCGGTTATCAATCATCTTAAGATTATTTTTGGCAACAAAATATCCGTGAACATAAGAGTGATGAAAAATTGGCAGGAACAGGAAAACGTTGCTCTTGTCTTCTGTCTTCATCTTAGCTGGAATAAGCTCGCGGGTTGGAATCATTTCGCGCAGATATTTCTGATTATTCTGAACTGAACAGATAGACTGAACCTGGGCGCCATAATTAAAATTCTGCGGCAGGTTTTCGGCTGAGTTGATAAGAACAGAGGTCCAGTCGGACTTCATGAAAATACAAAAGTCAGGACCTTCAAAGTTGTGCGATTTTACAAAGAAATTTTCTATGTTTGTAAGAAGAGTAAAGACATCGCCGGCTTCGGTAAAAATCTCTTCCAGGGTTTCCATGTGAGAATCAAATTCTGCTTTTCGGTTTGCTTCGTCCAGAATGTTGAGTGGAAAGGATTTTTGCTCCGAGGTTGTAGAAAAGCCGCAGCCGCAGGACTGACGGAAAACCGGTGTACTTCTTACATTAAGAATCTGATGAGGATTTACTCCGCGCAACAGACGCATTACAGATTCTGCACCAAGAGCATCTGCACTGTTTTTAACCGTAGTGATTGAAGGACTTGTACATTCTGTTTCTACAAGGTTATCAAAGCCTATAATTTTAAGCTGTTCCGGTATCTTAATTTTATTTTCTGAACAAACCTTTAGCAGAGCCAGAGCAATAAGGTCGTTGGCACAGCAGAAGGCCTGAGGAAGCTTTTTTCCGGATTTTATAAAATCATTAAAATAGTTATAGGCACAGTGGTAGTCGCAGGTTTCTATGTTATAAACCTTTTCCATTTCAAACTTGATGTTGTTTTCTTTAAGGACTTCGACATAGGCCTTGTAGCGTTCTGAAATATCTATTGAAGTTTCCTTTCCCGAAATATAGGCAATGTCGTTTACATTGTGCATCTTTATAAGATGATTAAGGGCTTCGTAAACTCCGGAATAATTGTCTACACGCAGGCAGCAGATTCCCTGAAGCTTTTTGTTGATTGTGATTGCAGGCTTTTGGGCCTTTATTATGCGCAGGCGTTCTTTTTCCAGAACACGCTGATTTGCAATTAAGTCGGAAAGAATTACAACACCGTCAAAATCGTCGTAATTGATGAGGTTGAAAATTGAAAGTCCGGTATAGTTTGGAAAGCCTGAATATTCGGTGTAGTTGTAGGTATTGAACAGATAAATATCTATATTTTTGCCTTCTACAGCGCGCATCATGCCGCTTATAAAATCTTTCAGAAAATGAGAACTCCATCCGGAACTAAGTACAGCAATTCGTCGGTTCATATTACAATTATAACATGGAATTTGCAAAAAATGAAACGAATCATATAGAAAAATGCTCCCGGGCGCTATACGCCCTCCGCATTTTTCACTATTGGTACAGTTGGTTTTATGCAAACTGGGCCTGGCGTAAATTGTAATATGCTCCTTTCTTGGCCATGAGTTCGGCTGGGGAGCCGCTTTCTACTATGCCGCCCTGGTCTATTACGAAAATGCGGTCGGCATTCTGGATTGTGGACAGGCGGTGGGCTATTACAAAGCTTGTGCGTCCCTTGAGCAGGCTTGCAATTCCAGCTTGGACCATGAGCTCGGTTTTGGTGTCGATGCTGCTGGTTGCCTCGTCCAGAATGAGGATTCTTGGGGCACTGAGCATTGTTCTTGCAAAGGCTACAAGCTGGCGTTGACCGTTGGAAAGTTCGCCGCCGCGCGCGGTCAAAGGTGTGTCGTAGCCTTTTTCCAGCTTTTGTATAAAGTCGTCGGCGTGGACTGCGCGCGCTGCTGCAAGCATTTCTTCTTCGGTTGCATCAAGTTTTCCGTACATAATGTTTTCGCGGATTGTACCGCTGAATATGTAATTATCCTGAGTCATTATGCCCATCTGAGTGCGCAGGCTTTCCAAAGTAACATCGCGGATATCCTTACCGTCAATCAAAAGAGCACCGTCCTTTACATCATAAAAACGGCTTACAAGATTAACGATTGTAGATTTTCCGGCTCCGGTTGGCCCGACAAGCGCAATGGTTTCTCCTGCCTTTACATCAAAACTTACGTTCTTTAAAACATCAACCTCGTCTTCGTAGCCAAAGGTTACGTCGCGGAACTGCACGTCTCCGTTGATTGGCGGCATCTGAGCGGCATCAACCTTGTCCACAATTGTAGGCTCGGTATCTATAATTTCAAAAATGCGCTCGGCACCTGTTGCGGCATTTACAAACTGGTTGTAAAAGTTACTAAGGTTCATAATAGGCTGCCAGAACATACCAACGTATGAACCAAAGGCAACATAAGTTCCGATTGAAACATTGTCAATTCCAAGGAACTTTATACCGACAAGGTAAAGCATCATTGTTCCGACGCTCCAGCAAATGTCAATCCAGCTGAAGTAGCCGTCGCACCAGAAAATTGCTTTCATAAATTCCTTGCGGTCTGCCCAGATAAGTTCGCGGAAGGTTTTGTCTGTTTCTTCTTCGGCGCGGAAGCTCTGGATAATTTTAATACCAGACAAGTCTTCGTTTATGAATGCGTTCAGATTCGACGACTTCTGCCTCTTAGCCTTCCAGTGCTTTTCTGCCATTATAGAAATGAGGAAAACTCCAACAATGAGGAAAGGCAGAGTGCAAAGGGCGGCCAGAGCCAGCTTCCAGTTTTTAATAAACATAATCACCATTACGGCAATAACAGTAACCATGTTTGGAATAAGCGTTGTAACTGCGTTTTCAATAATATCCTTGAGGGAGTTTGTATCACCGATTATACGTGCCAGAATCTTTCCCGAAGGACGACTGTCAAAAAACGCAAGGTCAAGCTTTTGAATATGCTCGTAAAGCTCCTGACGTAAATCCTGAATAACCTTGTTGCTCAGCTTTGCCATAATGAGCATACGCACTTTTACCGCAAGCACTGCAATAATGTTTATTACTGCCATGATTGCAATAAGACGCAGCAGCCCCGGCACATTTTTGAGCATAATATATTTATCAATAGCAATCTCGTTCAAAAGCGGATTACTCAAATCAACAGCAGTTCCCACCGCCATGAGCGCAAATACCACACCAATTTTTGCCTTATGCTTAAGCAGGTATTTGAACAATCGCGGCATGGTTTCGAAGGTGGACTTCTTTACTGTTTGTTCATCTATTTTGTAACTGTTCATAGTTCCTCACAATTTTTGTTTCAAGTTTCAGATTTTGATATGAGAATTAAAAAACATTCGATTATAATTATTCTTTTATTCTGATGAAAGAATCGTTAGATTATTATCAAAACTCTTCAGTCCTCCGTATCTTCTTTTTTTTGAACCACTTCTTAAAGATACATTTAACCGGTAAGAACCTGCTTTTGGAATAGCTATTGTTATTTTATCATCAAAATCTGTTAGATAATTACAGTTTTCATCAGACCTCGCGAAATAAATATATCCATAACTTGATGAATAGTTCCATAAGATATTATCCTTTTCTGTTAAAATCATCATGTTTGATTCTGAAGAATCATTCTCCGTATTATATAGGTCTAACTCAATTTGTAATCCCGAGACTTCATCATTTATACTAAAAGTTCCTATAATTGATACTTGTATCGGTTCATTTTCAAAATATACATTTTTATCGATTTTGCAAAAAGAATCATTATCATCTATATAAACTTCCTCACATGAAACAAGAACAAAAGCTATAAGTATTATAAAAAATATTTGTTTTTTCATGAAATCTTCACCTTTTTAATAATTAATTACATTACCCATCTTATCACCATACACCGTATAAATACTTGGAGTTTCAAATATAGTTTGTATCATAACATTTTTGGATGGAAATTCTTTAATTAAAGCCGAATAGAAATCATTAAATGTTGTTACATCATATTTATCTATAATTGTTATAAATGATGTCGCACATAACTGATATTTAGAATTTGTACTAGCCCCATTAAAATCATTATACAAAAGACTTACTAATTCTGAAAATAGTTTGGAATTTATGTAGATTTGATTATCAAATATATAACCATATCCTTTTTGATATTTTGTCTTTGATAACACTCCTTTACCATAACACCCAACATAAGAATACCATTCAGCAAGATTTTCTGCAAAATTAACATAGGGATTTGTAAAAATCATAGGTTCCTGCGATGAACGATCCTGTATCAATATAATCATTGATTATAGTTATAAAATCAGACAACTTTGTATAAAGTGTACACCTTATTTCGGATTCCACAATAGAATTCCAGAAGTTGTTTTTGTTTTCTGTATAAACACAGTGAAGAAAATGTGTATACTCATGATGCAAGGTTTCAAGATCTTGTATTTCCAATGAATTCAAACCCGTAAGAATAATATCAGGAAGTGTGGCTGATCCTATTCTTCTGAAACACGGTGCAGAAGAAGTTCCGTTTCCAAACTCTGTAGTCCATACATATGCCTTTGGAATGCCAGAATGTCTTGAAGACTCATCATTGTATCTAAGCAGCAAATCTGCACATACTGCCATTTTTGCATTTGAATATGATGAATAGTTATATATAGAAATATTGGTAAGATTTGAAGGAACATCTGTCCGTACAAGAGTACTTGCTGTAACATTTAGGAAATTACTGAGAGAGCATGCCGTATTTGAATAGTCAAGCCATATAGAACACAGTCCAACAGCATTTGAATATTTTCCTAGTGTAAAAGAACCATTCTGTCCAGTTGACGTGTTTTTTTCATTCAGGCAAAGATTTCTTACATTTATTCCATAAGCAGGAAACTTAGAACCATCTACCTGATAATAAATTGTTCCCTTTATTTCATAAGTTGTAACAACAAAAGTCTTTACGGCTTCCACTACTGTTGTCACTGCTTTTTTTATTGCACTAAAGAGTTTCTTAAATATTCCTCTGTCTGAACCATCATAAACTTCTGATTCCAAATCATCGCCATATAAATCAAGGTATTTCTGATATTCACCCTGTATCTTTTTTATTGTATCTTCACTAAGCATTTCAAAAGCTTCAATTTCTTCATAGTTTTCAAGAATACTGGATAGCTGCTCCCCCTCTTCTTTTGTTGTGATGTAATAATACCTCGTATCAAAGTTTACAATTTCATCGACATTCGTTTCTTCTGTAATAACTATATCTTCTTTGAAAATAATTTTTTCTGCATCGCACGCCTGAATTATTTCCTTGTCCAACTCTGCAGGGTTCAAATACCCCATCGTATCATTAACCAGTTTCAAGGCTATCGTCGTTGTTGGACGAACATAAAAATACACCATCTCAACAAAATCAGCATCACTAAGCTCTAATATAGAAAAAGTCTCATCTGCAGTTCTTGTTGCAATACTTTGTGATATATCTTCAAGACATTCAAAATATTCATTGTATAATTGTTCAAATGAAAAACTATCACCGTAAATAATTTCGTCTCCTATAGTAACAATTTGTTCAGAAGTTTCTGAGATATCTTCTTTTCCATGGGAAGTATAATTGGTTTTAAAAACTATATTATTACAACCAATAAATCCAATAATTGGAATCAACATTAATATAATTGTTAAATTTTTCTTCATTTTTTATCCTCCTAAATTTATAAATATTTTTTTCCATTTAAGTTGTTTATATTATAACACCGCTCTTCAAAAACGCACAATTCAATTTTTCCTTAACTGTTTTCAAATTATCTTTTAATCCTATTGTATTAAAAATTTTAATACATTAATTTCTCATTAATATTGGGAGTCATACGTCTCTTTGTAGAGACCTCCCAACTTCAACAACTCGTCGTGAGTTCCTTCTTCTGCAATACGACCTTTTTCCAGAACAATAATCTTATCTGCCTTTCTTACTGCACTTATTCGGTGGGCAATGATCAGCTTTGTCATGCCATGCAGGTCTGCAAGAACCTTCTGGATATCCTGTTCGGTTTCGGTGTCTAGCGCACTTGTTGAATCGTCCAGAACAAGAACTGGTGTCTTTCTGGCAAGGGCACGCGCAATTGTAATACGCTGCTTCTGGCCGCCACTTAAGCCAACACCTCGTTCACCAATTACGGTGTTTTCTTTTTCTTCCATCTTGTCTACAAACTCTGCAGAGTGGGACTTTTCAAGGGCACTTCTAACCTGCGGAACTGTCATTGTTTCGCGCTCACCAAGACGGATATTTCCTTCAATGGTGTCGCTGAACAAAAAGATATCCTGCATTACACAAGAAACGGCCCTGCGCAAAACTGCAAGAGGAAGCTCACGGATATCAACTCCATCAATCTTTATGCTGCCGCTTGTAACATCATACATGCGCTTAAGCAGATTGATTATTGTTGTTTTACCGGAACCTGTTGCACCCATAATTCCAAGAGTCTGACCGGCGCCAATCTTAAACGAAACATCATCCAGAATTGTGCGTTCGCCAACCTTGTAAGTTACGTGATCAAATTCAATCTCGCCTGCCAGATCATCAGTTGTAAACAGGGCATCAGCAATTTCTTCTTCAGTTTCCCCACCGGAAGCAAGTGCAGACTCATCCCTGATCTGTGGCAGCTGCTCGTAAATGTTGTTGATTCGCCTGAGCGAAGCCTTAGCCCTTGAAATACCATTCGCAAGCCAGCCAATCATTTCAATTGGCCATACAAGACCACTGACATAACCAAGCAGCGCCATAAGTTCACCAATTGTAAGCGGCTTTCCACCTGCAAAAGGATTTCCCTTGATAATCATAAGCCCGCCAAAAAGACAGGTTGCGGCACTTAAAAGCCTTGTAATAACCTGAATCTTTGGATTGTACTTTACAAAGACGCGGCTCAAATCTATGTTTAAGTCGTAGTACTTCTGGTTATGCTTATGGAACTTTGCAATCTCAAAGCCTTCGCGGGCAAAAGCCTTAACGGTACGAACACCGGCCAGGTTTTCGGCGGCAGTATTGTTGAGCTCAGAGTTTTCCTGCTCAAGGTCACCGAAAAGTACATCCAGCTTGTTTTCCATTTTTACGGCAATAATACCGGTTATAATCATTCCTATAATCGGGATTATGGAAAGTACCCAGTTTATGCGGATCATAAAGAACATTGCAATAATTGTACGCAATGCAACTTCTACCGCAAGAATTGCCATAAAGCAGGCTACATCCCATATATGGTCTACGTCGTCCTTTACGCGGGACATAAGTTCGCCCGAGTTTATTCCGTCAAAAAAGTTTGCAGAAAGGCTCTGGATTTTGCCAAAAAGGTTGATTCGTACTTCAGAGGCAATTTTACTTCCACTGTAGTCGCAGATCCATTCCCTTGCATAGCAGAAGAAAAAGCGGCCCACACCAATACCAAGGATGGCCAGGAGCAGCATGTTTATAAGCTCCATTTTTCTTGCTATGAGGACATCATCAACTATGTGCTGCACAACAATAGGAAAAACCATGTCGAGCGTTACACCAACCAGCATACAGATTGTAGCCAGCAAATATAAAAACGCGTATTTTTTAAAATACGACGCAAGATTTAATTTGTTTTGTTTCATAATTTTCGTTTGTCATCCCGAACTTGTTTCGGGATCTCATAGATGCTGAAACAAGTTCAGCATGACTAGAATTTGCTACACAAAAGTAGCAAACCTTCCAAAAGTGCTTCGTGCTCATGTGGAGCGATACGGGCATACAGAGAATCAGGAGTGTCATCAGGCAAAACCGGAACCTTTTTTTGCAAAAGAATCTTGCCACCGTCGCATACTTCGTTTACAAGATGAACGGTACAGCCGCTTTCCTTTTCATGGTTTGCAAGCACCGCTTCGTGAACGTGGTGCCCCCACATCCCTACTCCGCCGTATTTTGGCAAAAGTGCCGGATGTAAGTTTATAATTTTGTCTGAATATTCACTAAGAATCTTACCTGCCAGAACTGTAAGGCAGCCCGCTTCTACAATAACCTGAGCACCAAACTTACGGCAGTCTTCAAGCATTGCATCGCTCACTGCTGTACGCTTAGTGTCTCTGTCTGCGGCCTGTGCTGCTTCCTTGCCCATTACGGCATAAGGACTGCGCACTGTAGTAGGAATGCCTGCTTTTGCAGCACGCTCAAGCGCAAAGGCATCCTTGTGGTCGCTGATTACGCACACAATTTTATAAGGGCACGAGTCTCCCTTTTGCTGCTCGTAATCAATCAGAGCCTGTAGATTTGTTCCGCCACCGCTAACAAGAACGGCAGTATTTATTCTCATTTTAGTCCTCAAATAAAACCGCATCCTTCTGCGATTTTACCTCTCCCTGAGCATATTCAACACGTCCAATTTCGTAGGCCTTCATATCAGGGCAGTAATCCTTGTGATACTTAGCCGCATTGTTGTTGAACATTTCCAAAATGGCTGGTGCCTGCTTTGTATTAACTGCAAGCACAAAGCCAATTCCCATATTGAAAGTATTATAGATGGTCGATAAGTCGGCCCCGCGTTTAATCAGTTCGCCAAAAATCGGTGGAATACTCCAGCTGTCCTTCTTGATAACAGAAATAAGCTGCTTGCGAGGGTCCTTTGCCTTAGGATACATCCTCGGAATATTCTCGTAGAAACCACCACCGGTAACATGTACCATTCCGTGAACTGCCTTGCGGTATTTCTCCAGAACTTCCATTACCGGCTTTACATAAATGCGGGTTGGAGTCAAAAGCATCTCGCCCACAGTTTTTCCGGTTTCTTTGCCATCAAGGATAAACGGGTCATCAAAATTAGTAACCAGCTTGCGTACAAGACTAAAGCCGTTTGAATGAACTCCCGTAGAACTAAGACCAATAAGCACGTCACCAGCCTTAATATCCTCTCCGGTAATCATATCCTTTTTTTCGCCTACACCAACGCCAAAGCCGGCAAGGTCATATTTTCCATCATCATAAAAGCCCGGCATCTCGGCAGTTTCTCCGCCAAGCAGGGCACATCCGGTTTCTACACAACCATCTGCAACACCCTTTACCAGATCTGCAGCAACTTCTGCATCAAGCTTTCCGCAGGCAACATAATCCAGGAAGAAAAGCGGCTGCACACCTGAGCACAAAATATCGTTTACGCTCATTGCAACACAGTCAATTCCAACTGTATCATATTTTTTCATCTGGAACGCAATATCCAGCTTGGTTCCTACACCATCAGTGCCGCTTACCATAACAGGATTCTTATATCCCTTAGGCACTTCAAACATTCCGTTAAAGCTTCCCAAACCTGTGAGCAAGCCCGGAATTGCTGTCCTTTTTGCATGTTCCTTATATTTATTTACCGCGCGGTAACCTTCTTCTACATCTACGCCACTTTCTTTGTAACTTGCCATACTTTAAGTCCTCCTACCAAAAAAATCCCATCAAAGGGCTACATCAATACCAGAGGCTGCTGCATCATCAGCAAGCTTCTTCCTAAAATCCTTAAGCTTTTGTGCCAGGTCCTTGTCGTGCAAAGCGAGAATCTGCAAGGCAAGATAAGCCGCGTTCTTTGCGCTGTTAATACCTACAGTTGCAACTGGAATCTGTGGCGGCATCTGAACGATCGAAAGCAGCGCGTCCATTCCTCCAAGCCCGTTAGACTTATCACTCACACATTCCAGCGGAACTCCAATGACAGGAAGAGTGGTAATGCCTGCAATAACGCCAGGCAATGCCGCAGCAAGACCGGCACCGGCAATGATAACCTGGGCACCGTCTTTTTCTACCTGTTCTACGGTTTGCTTTAAAAGCGCACCTGCTCTGTGTGCAGAAATAATGTAAGCCTTGTAATCCACACCGAATTCGGCAAGAATATCGGCTGCCTTTTTCATTGTGTCCTTATCCGACTTTGATCCAAAAAAGATTGCTACTTTCATACTGTGAGTATAATGAAAAAACAGTTTTATAACAACACACCCAAATTAGTTGACTGGATGAAGATGGATAGGATTATCGCGGTTGTAATCAAGAACCATAATATGATAGGCACCGTAAGCATCATTTCCAAGATATAAGTACAGATTGAATGTTATATCCTTGTTTCTGGCATCGTCTCGAACTTTTTTATCCAAATCTAATTTTTCATCTGATTCATAATTACTTTCAGGATCGCCATCCTTCCATACATCATTTAGCGTAGGCCATAAGCGACCCCAGTTCTGATAATCCCAGTCCACAGTGTTTATAGATACCTGATAATACTTTTCCCAGATTCTGTCTGATTTATTGATTACAACTACATCATTGCCAATTTTAATTACAGGATCAGAAGTAAAGGTTATTACATTTTCATCATCAATTGACCACTGTGGTTGTGTTACAGTAACCTTTCCATAACCTTTTTTGGCATTCCAGATCTGAATCTCTTTTGATCGTGCTATTTCCTGCCAGTTTTTGTTTTTATAAACTACACGGATACGGTAATTTGCTCCCTGCTCGGTAAAAGGATAACCGTAAATTGTTTGATGAACATGTTCGGATATGTGTATCGTTCCATTGTCCTCTGTCCACCAGCCTTCGTCACCTGTAAGATACTTATCCTGTACAAGCTCATCCCAGGTGTCATCCTGAAGTTTTCCATTCTGGTCTGTATACGGTTCCATCTGCTTTATGTAAACAGTGCGGGCATATGCTTCTTCCGGTGGATTATTGATGTTTATAAGGAAACCCGGATAATACGGATCTCTAAGTTCGTTTATTGAAAGACCTTTACCAGACAACCATTTTTCAAAAGAATTGCGGGTAAAATCGTAGATATTATTACCTTTATTAATAAGGGAAAGTCCTCCCGGATTCCAGGTATAATCCGCATTAAAATTATTCACTCCAATATGGAAATCCAGATCAGGACTATCCAGATATGGACTACACATTGCGCCCCACTTCTGGAACAAAGCACTGCAGCGTTCAAACTGCCAGTATTCGTTGTTAGAAACCTGGCGCAGATAATAAGCAAGTTTATCTTTAAACTCCGGAACCTGAAGCATTTTATCTATTAAAGGACGATTTTCACCTCTTCCCCAATCCATTGGATCCGAAGAAACACCGCCGTCCTTAATTGAACAGCCCATTGTGTTGTCATAATCAAAAGGAATGTAATAAAGCTTGCCGGAGCCTTTTTTGCCGTTATCAAAATAAAGGTAATAGTTATTTGCATTGCCCCAGTAACAGTCGTCCATACCGCACACCATGCTTACGGCATAGGTTTTGATAAAGAAATCTACATCAAACCATTTGTTGTAAAAGGCTTTGATTGCATTGATTTTATCCTGATTACCCCAAGCATTTTCAAGAGCATTAAGTTCATTAATAAATGCAGTAAGATTGCTTTCTGCACTGGCATATTTGTCCTTATTTGTCTTTAAATCCAGACCAAATTCTTCATGAACTTTGCCGATACGGTTTCCCTGTTCATCAAAAAGAATTCTTATATCTTCAACGCCCATTCCCCAAGTACCACCCAAATCATGACGGCACTTCCAGAGGTCACCCTTATTGTTTACCCAGGCATTAGAAGCCTTATTGTTTTCTGAATCTCTTGCCTTGAGCGACTGCTTGTTTACTTCTTCAAACATTTCGTAAACACCGTAGTCTACTGTAGTTGTTGAATTGTCTGTAAGGTCTTCTACAAATTTGAAAATGAGTCTTGTGTGGCTTGCGCGTGGTGCTGTCCAGATTCCGTTTTTGCGGAAAAGGTCATAACAGAAAATCTCGCGGGAACAGGCATTGTCCATACGCTTGAGTGCAACACCCTTCATACAACCTGCCATTTTCATTTCTTCATCGCCTTCAAGGAATTCTTCAAAGTCTACCTTAAAGTGTGACTGGCGGTAATCTTCATTAGGCTGCTCGGCATAATTGTAATAATCGGCAGACCAGTCTTTATTCATCTGTCCCTGGCTTCTTCCGTTATCTACACCCTGAGGGCAAAAACGGCTTGTATTTCCACGCAGACGGAATCCTGCATTATTTATAGTCCAGCTTTTTCCGTCTTTTTCATATACATAAGTTAATGTGTGAACGCAGTTTTCGTTTTTATAAAAATAGCGGTAATTATCGCAAAGCTTGTTCCATTCACTGCGCTTCATTGTAATTGTTGTTTTACCAAGAGTCTGATTATTAAAGATAAAATCAAGATTCTGAACGCGATCTGTAGCAGTATTCTGATTCTGCTGCGGTTGTTTCGGCTGCTCTGTCTGACCGGCATCCGGGGTATCTGCTCCAGGGTCAGGGGTAACTGTAGGTGTACAGCCTGTAATAAGCATGATAAGACCAATGCCAAGGAGAATCACTAAAGCTTTTTTCATTTTTCCTCTTTCCTATTTTTGCATGAGCTTGAATACGCCGTCTTCCGGATTGTAGGCTACTCCCGCATCATCCTGTTCTGTAGGATATTTGCCCTTTAAGAAATAGTCTTCTTCCAGCTTCATGTAGTATTTGACTACATTATCCAAAGGATTTCTTGCGCTCAAGGCTTCGAATGACTTATATGATGCATGATAATCTTTTTCTTCAAACAGTGCAAACGCTTTTTCCCAGTCTTCTACATACTTCAAAAACTCTTCATCTGCTTCTTCGCGGGTTTCCAAAAGCTCGTACAGGCGCAGAGGTGTATTTACATTTACTACGCGTACACGGTCCAGGCTGCGGACAATAAACTGATCGCCCAAAAGCTCGCGGGTTGCGGCACTTATAAGAATACCGTTTGTATGATACTGCTTGTTTACACCTTCAAGACGGCTTGCAAGGTTTACGTTGTTTCCCATCATGGTGTAATTCTTTTTATTTTCTGAACCAAAGTAGCCGGCAATCATTTCGCCTGAGTTCATACCAATGCGGGTAAAGATGGTCTTTTTATTTTCCACCATAATCTTAAAAGCATCGTACAAATCCTGCTCCATTCCCGAAGGAATTGGTCCGGCCGCAATTTCTTCAATTTCGCGGTTCATAAGAACTTCGGCTTTTTTCATTTTGATGGCAGCCGCACACGCACGAACCGCATGATCTTCCATTTCTACAGGAGCACCTACCAGCGCAACAATTGCATCACCTTCGTATTTATCTACAGTTCCGTGTTCATCAATAATAATATCTGACATGCGGGTAAGATAAAAATTCAAAAGGCTTCCAAGCTGGGCAGCAGTCAAAAGCTCGCTGAAGGAAGAAAATTTCTGAATATCTGTAAAGATAGCCGTCATCTGGAAGTTCTTGCCACCAAGTGTAAATGATGACGGATCATTCATAATCTGATTTACTACATCCTTAGAAAGACACTGGCTGAATGCAGATTTAATAAAGCGCTTCTGTTTTCCTTCTACGGTAAGGCTTAATACCAGACAAACCATAAATGCTGTAAAGAAGGCAACAGCCGGTGCAATAAGAACAAGCCATATACCCTTTGCAAACAAAAGATAAGGCACACCTACAACAAGCAGCAGGCCTCCTACAAAGCCCGCAATCATTATTGCAACTGTCTGCCTCTGATGGTTTCGGGTAGAAGCAAGGGTTACTACAAAAGAACCAAGAATTGCCAGAGCAAAAATCCAGATGTAAACAATAAGCTCAGGCATTTTTTTAAGGAACGAATCTGTAAGAAAGTTATCAAGAGTTGTGATGTGAACACCTACTCCAGGGAAAACCTGACTTACCGGAGTAGAACAGATATCGTAAAGTCCCGGTGCATAGTAAGCAACAAAAACATATTTATCTTCAAACTCGTCCGGGTCAAAATAAAAATCATCCTCGTCGGTTTCTGCAAGGCCGTTATAAACATCATAGCTGTGCAGAATATCATAGGCACTGTACGGATGATAATTGTCGATTGAACTTTGATAGCGCAGGAGAACCGAACCGTCCTTAAGGCGAGGCACTGCATCAATCAAGGCCTTGTCTCCCTGCATGTAAATTGGCGCGGTTCCAAGGGTCGGATAAGTTTTGCCTTCGTACTCGTATTCAAGGCGGCCACGGCGGATCATGTCATCATCATCCTTGTCGCTTATTACAGCACCAAGAATGGCGGCATTATCTGCAATCTGCTTAAGAGGGAACTGACCTGCCTTGGTATCATTTTCGTAATCTACAATAACGTTGAGTGCCTGAACTGTAATGCCACTTTCTTTTTCGGCAGCAGCGAGTGCATCATCATCACTCTGACCGTAGATGGAAGGTTCGGTATAAAGGATATCAAACGCAACAGATCTGGCGTTTCCTTTGGAAATAAAATCAATCATGCGGCCATATGCCTCGCGCGGCCATGGCCAGCCCCAGCCGTAGTTTTCCTTTGCCCAGTCTATGCTATCCTGGTCTACGATGATAAACGAAATATCATCGCAGGCAGTAACATATTTTGCGGCAAAGTTCATGCGCCTGTCATAGGTCTGATTTTCAAAAAAATTGAACAGACCCTGAAAGTACAGGACAAGCACAAGGAAAAAACAAACCAGAGCAACAATAAGGGAACGAATCCAGATCTTTGCGTTTTTGTTTTTCATGAGCCTAGTCTATTTCAAAAATCTTGTAATCGTTATATTCGGCATCAAAGCGTTCTTTGCGTACCTCTACTCCCTTAGGTTCAATAGGAGCTTCTTTCTTCATTTTGTTAAGTTCCTTTTTAACCTTATTGATTCTGTCTTTTGGAGAAGGGTGTGTAGAACCCCAGCCTGAATTGCTTGGAGATTCTTCAATCTGTTCAAGCATATCAAGCATGGCATTTGGATCGTAGCCGGCATTTCTTAAAACATACAGAGCCTGTTTATCAGCCTCAAATTCCTGTTCCTTAGAGAAGCCCGAATTAACAAGAGTCTTTACTACTTCGTTAGAAGCACTGCTTATGGAATCTACTGCATCCATAATCTTTTCCATTTCTTTTTCAGAGAACTTAACTCCATAAGTACCCTTGTTGTTTGCAACGGCCAGACTTGTTACAAGACCTGCTCTAGCAGTATCGCTTACAGCAGAACGAACACGGCTTGCCTTGATTGCTTCTACACTGTGTCCAAGCTGAATATGAGAAATTTCGTGAGCAAGAACAGCAGCAAGTGCATCTTCTGATTTGGTTGCTTCAATCAAACCGCGGCTTACAAAAATGTGTCCGCCAGGAGTTGCCATGGCATTGAGCTCGTCTGTATCCAGAATTACTGTGTAATAACCCTTATAAAGGTAAGGCTTGTCAGAATTCATTACGAGGGTTTCGCAGATTTTATTGAGGTAAGAAGTCATCTTTTTATTGTTCTGATCTACAGTGTAAGTAGAAGCAATAGAAGCAGCTACAGAACGTCCGATGTAATATTCTTCTTCCGGTGTTATTTCTTCCGAAGCTTTTCCAATAGACTGAATGCTTGAAGTAATTGCTCCAAACACAGCCATTTCGGTGCTGTAGCCAGGACTTCTGTCATCATCATCGTCATCATCAGATGTAGGCAAGGTTACACAAGAAGTTAAAGCTGTTACAACAAGAGCGGCGGTAAGTGCCATCAATACTTTATATAAACTTTTCATTATTCTGCACCTCCGTCATTAAGCTGACCTGCCTGCGCAAAACCAATTGCGGAATCAATGTCTGCTTCCTGAGTTTCTATAAAATCTACCAGCGAGAAATTAACTTCGAACTGATCTGCATAAACAGCTTCGATTGTAGAATTAAATCCCTTTCCGGCAAGAGCAAGTTCATCTGCATCTGCAGAAGCGGCCTTTCCCTTGTCCTTAATTTTTTTGCTGGTAAGAGCACTTTCAGGAATCCATCCCTCAACGCTCTTGTCATCCACTAACTGAACATATGCCCAGTTTTTTTCTGTTTTAAGCACGAGTACTGCTGAAGCATATTCTGCTGATCCAACTTTTTTTGCAGCAGCGGCTGGCTTAGCTTTGAGTGGGGCCGGGTCTATACTGACGTACAGTGTCTTCTGCTTGTCAGGAGCAGCAAACACCGGTGACGCAATACCAACAATCATACAAATCATTGATAAAAATAGAATAGTCTTTTTCATACTGTAATTATACCATAAGTTTTATAAAGGTAAAACAAAAAAAATCTGTTTTATCCAGCTGATTTATACTATAATAAAAACATCATGAAGACTGAAATTACTGTAACCGTTAAGCCGGAAAATGAAAAAAATATCGGGCTTATAAAAAAGCTGCTGATGAATGAATTGCAGAAGAAGCCTGAGGCCGCAGAGGCTGCCGCATCGGGAGTGGATGTGGAATTTGTTTTTGTAAAAAAGTCTATTGATGCACGGCACGGACAGGTAAAGCTTCATCTGCGTTATGCAGCGTATATCGGAGAAAAGGCTCCGCAGGCTGATACGGCGCTTCCTGTCTGGAAAAAGGCGGACGGGAAAAAGTCTGTGATTATTGTTGGGTCTGGGCCTGCGGGACTTTTTGCAGCGCTCAAGCTTTTGGAATATGGAATTAAGCCGGTTATAATTGAACGGGGAAATGAGACTGCGCAGCGACGTAAGGATATTGCACTTATAAGCACTCAGGGCGTTGTAAACGGAGAAAGCAATTACTGTTTTGGCGAAGGCGGGGCCGGAACTTTTTCTGACGGCAAGCTTTATACAAGGTCTAACAAGCGCGGAGATATTGGCGGCATCCTCAGAATTTTTCATGCTTTTGGGGCTGATGAAAAAATACTTACTGATGCACACCCGCATATCGGCACGGACAGGCTCCCTAAAATAATAAATGCAATGCGCAACCGCATTATTGAACTTGGCGGCGAGGTAAGATTTGGCTGCAGGTGCACGGATTTTTTAATAAAAGATGGCATGGTGCAAGGGGTAAGGGTTGAAAGCTTGGGAGGCCCTTCGAGAGCCTCAGGGACCCCGGATGGCTCAGGGACCCCGGATGGCTCAGGGACCCCGGGCGGCTCGGGGACCACGGAGATTTATGCCGACGCGGTGATTCTGGCGACGGGGCATTCGGCGCAGGATATTTATATGCAGCTGGCAAAGGTGGCGCCGCAAAGCCTGGAAGCAAAAACCTTTGCGGTGGGGGTTCGCGTTGAGCATCCACGCACTGTGATTGATGAAATTCAGTATCATGGAAAAGCAGGCAGCCTGGAACAGGCAGGGCTTGGTGCTGCAGAATACAGGGTTACCACGCAGGTTGACGGACGAGGGGTTTATTCCTTTTGTATGTGTCCGGGCGGCTTTGTGGTGCCGAGTGCCAGCGGGCCGGAAGAAATTGTTGTAAACGGGATGTCGGCGGCCGCCCGGAACTCTAAATGGTCCAATGCGGCCATTGTTGTGGAAACCCGACCAGAGGATATTCCGCAAAGCTTTGTGGAACAGGCACGTGAGCTTGGGTGCACGGCTCTGGCAGGACTTTTGTTCAGGACAGACCTGGAGCACAAGGCATGGGAGCAAAGCAAGGGGCAGGCGGCTCCCGCGCAGCTGGTTACGGATTTTCTTGGGAACAGGGCGACGGTGCAGGAGGCATTTCCGCCGACAAGCTATACTCCCGGAATTATAAGCAGCAATCTGAACGAATGGATGCCCTCTTTCATAACAGAACGACTTGCTCAGGGCCTGCGCCAGATAAATCAGAGCATGAAAGGTTTTATTCATCCGGCAGCACTCATGATTGCCCCGGAAACACGCACAAGTACTCCGGTACGCATTTTGCGCAATAAAGAAACAATGGAATGTACAGGGTTACCGGGCCTCTACCCTGCCGGAGAAGGCAGCGGTTATGCAGGTGGAATAGTTTCCAGTGCCATGGATGGAGAAAATGTAGCCATGGCTATAGTAAGTTCTTTTTACCCCAGGAATCAATAAGCTTTTTAGGCTCAGTCGAAAGCAGCAGTTTAACCAATAGCAGGTTTGTCTGGCTGAATACATTCTGCATCATTTCCTGCTGTTCGTCGGTAAAGCGGCTAAGAACGTAATCGGCCACACCAATGTTTGGATTGTCAGGGCGGCCTATTCCAAAACGCAGGCGCCAGAAATCGGCAGTGTTGAGCACAGATTTGGTTGAACGAAGACCGTTATGTCCGCCAAGTCCACCACTCCACTTAAGGCTTACAAAACCGGGTGCCAGTTCAAGTTCATCGTGTACGACAAGAATCTCTTCTGGAAGGATTTTATAAAAGCTTGCTGCTTCTATAATGCTGTCGCCGCTAAGATTCATGTAAGTCATGGGTTTAAGAAAATAGATATGTGCAGGAGCTTCTTGGGGCACAAGCACCGGACTCCCGTCTTTTTTCGAACAGATTTTTGTTTCGCAGGCCCACTGCGCAAGTTCCTGGGGAGTACACGAAGCAATTTCTCCCTTGAACTTGCTCTGCCAGCTCAAACGTGAGGCAAAAGGCAGAGAATCTTCAAAATACCAGGCAACATTGTGTCTGGTTTTTTCATATTCCCTGCCATAGTTTCCCAAAAAGGCAACCAGCTTTATCATTTCTGCAAATCTTCCGGTTTCTTCTGGTATTTAGTTACGTTATAAGAAGGAATCTCGAACCAGTATGGAGATTCACTGCACTTAGCATAATAAAGGTCTGAAGAATTCTCAGCCTCAGGGTCGGCCGGAACAATGTAAATATCCAGCTTGATATTTTTGCCGATTGCTCCAACCTCGCACTTGATGTATGGCTGACCGCCGATATCATCTGTAGTGCCATGCCACTTTGTAGTTGTAAGTGTGTTGAATGAGTTCATCCATTCTGCAGCCTTAGAAGAATCGAGCGTAATGTTTGTTCCAGAAACACTCCATACTGTGTCTTCGGCTTCTCCATGTCTGCTAACAGACCAGGTGTCTCCGTCGGCCGGAGTAATGGAAACAGAAGAAATTCTTACGGCTTCTACAGAATAAACTGTCTTTGAACGCAGCTGATCAACTGACTTATCAAATATGTTGCGGTAGTCTCCGCTTATAAGATAAACATCGTCAGAGTTTTCGATTGTTGCATAACACTGAATGCCGGTTGAGGCATCTTTTCCAAGAGTAAAGGTTCTCAAAACCTTGTCGCCTGCACTCATTGTAACTTTGATTGCGTTGTCCGCATCAAATTCATACTTTGTGCGGACAGCCTCGTTATTAAGCTTTGCAACCTTATCAAGGGCGCTTATATTACGTGCATTTGCAATCATGTTATCTACGTTCGAAGCATTTACGTCGAATTTTTCGGCATTCAAAACCCACTTGTCACCGTCTTTTACAAGGTTAAAGGTTCCGTCATATTTTTCAAGAACAATTTTATCAGGCTCTTCCGAGAATGAAAAAACCTTAACTGTTGTTCTGCTTGCGGCAATTATCTGCAAAATTCCGACTATCAGGAGAATCAGGTCGGCGGCTATTAAAACTATCTTTCTTGTTTTCATGCTTTTGCCTCACTCTTAGCTTTTTTATCCATAAAGCGTTCATCATCAGGATTATAGGTTTTGTTAATTCTTGCCTTTCTCTTAACCCTCATGCGCCATACAATAAGTCCTGCAATTAATACAAACAGGGCAAGTCCGTATTCGTTAAGCATCTGGAAGAAGGTTACCATAGCCTTGGAATCTGTATTAAGTACGTTTATGGCAACTCCCTTAGTACGCATTCGGCAAAGTTCGTCGTTACCGTTAAGATAATCAATTGCGTTTACGATGAGCAGGGCAACTCCCGAAGAAGCCTTGTCATCAAAAACCTGAGGGGTTGTAATTGCAGAAGTACCTGCAACAATGATTTTTCCTGCCTGGCTGCTCTTTGAAAGATGAGTTGTAATTGCATAGTCGCCCTGACCTTTTTCTTCCTCTCCTTCTTTTACAGAAACCGGAGGTTCATCAAAGGCACTCTGGAATTTTCCTTCGAGCAGTACCATAAGGTCTTTTCTGGCAAGCTTGGTCTTGTCTGCAGGAGCTTCAAGCATAAGCGGATTGAGCATGAGTCCTTCTGCTTTTTCTGTCCAGGCCTTTTCGCTTGACTGAACAAGAGTTGTAACCTTAACATCCTTGTTTTCTGCAACTGTAAGTGGGCTCGACATGAGCATAATTACATTGCCAAGGTTTCCTGTGATGGAGCTCTTTTTGTCCAGGTCTTCTTTCTGGAGCAATGGTGCCCAGTAAAGTTCAAGAATTCCGTAGCTGTCGTGGTAAGTTTCACAGCAGGCCTGGTCCATTACCATTTCGCGGGTCTGTGTTACGCCATACTTTTTGAGCAGTCTGTCGATGTTTACATCGTTTTCAAAATAAGAGGTTGTCTGTCCGTAGAACGAATTGTTCTGGGTTGTTTCCTGGAAAGGATCTACAAGGAACAATGCATTGCCGCCCTTCATGATAAACTGGTCAATCTTGTAGAGCTCTTCTTCGGTCATATTCATTTTTGGACCGTTGATTACGATGCTCTTCATAGAAGCCGGAATATCGTCTGTTGAAAGGTCAATTGTTTTGATTTCGTACAAACCGGAAACAGCGTTGTAAAAGCCCGAAGCACCTTCCTGGGTTGCAAGGTCGCGTTCTCCGTGACCAATGATATATCCAAACTGAGTAGGCTTTGTAATAAGACTCTGAATAGAATCATTAACTGTAGTTTCTACATCATCAAGTCCTACAACAGCATAGTTATTAAAGAAAATATCCTGAATCTGTACAGGCAGTGTTATAAACTTTTCGCCGTATTCAAGAACAACACCAATACAACCGGTTTCCATAACTCCGGCACTGTTGCGGTAATTAATCGGCTGAATACCATAACGCTGTGTATAAACTGCAACTTCATCAACTGCAGGATGGATTACAGAATATTCAATCTTATCCATCTTTGTTTTGTTGATTGCAGCAGCGGCTTTTTCTACCGAGCTTTCAATCTGGTCTACACCCGAAATTCTAAGTGACTTAACTGCACTGCTCAAAATTACCTTGAGCTGAATCTTGTCATCGCCCTTAAGGGTTTCGAGCGAAGCGGCTGTATTAATCATTTTGGAAATTGTAGATGTAAGTCTGTATTCAAAGCCTTCGGAGGTTGTAATAGGATCAATAATTTCTATATTATCTCCGTAAGAAATTGCAAGACCCATATAGGTCTGCTTTACACCAATTTCATTATTATTTACTTCCTGAATCTGAACCTGACGCAAGCCGTAGCCCGAAGCAAGATTCTTGTCATCTTCCTTGGTCAAATCCATATAAGAAACAGAAAAGTTTTTATTGGCGGCACGCTTGTATTCTTCAAGAAGGTCTTCTACATACTGAGCAACATTGCTGTACTGAGCCGGAAGCTTTTTATCAAAGAACACGCGGATAGAAAGCGGTTCATCAAGAGTCTTAACTATTGTCTTACTTGCCTTGGAGAGCGAATAAGATTTCTGGTTTGTAAGGTCCAGACGAAGATATGCATTGCTTCCTACAAAGTTTATAAGAATAAGAAGAATTATAAACAGGACAAAATCAGAAGCAGAGCTTTTAAACCATTCAATTATCTTTTTCATTTTCTGCCTCCTATCTCTTGTTTTTAACTTCTACGCGGACTGTACATACAAAGAACAATGCTGTGAGTGAAACAAAGTACAACAGGTCGCGGGTATCTAAGATTCCTTTTGATATTGAACCAAAATGAGCCGAAGCCGAAATGAATGAGAAAAGTTTAACTATTCCATCCGGCATAAAAACCAGGAATGATTCTACAAAGGTGAGTGCCAGACAAATTGCCATGGCAACTGCAAATGCAATAATCTGGTTTCTGGTAATTGAAGAAGAAAAAAGTCCTATTGCGGAAAAGGCTGCACAGATGAAAACTGCACCTGCATAACCACCGATAATCGGACCGTAATCCGGCGAACCGAATATTTCTGCAGTAATTACATAGAACAAAGTTGGTGCAAGCATGATCAAAGACTCTGCAAGCACTGCAAGATATTTACCGGTTACAACATCAACCTCGCGTACAGGAAGTGTCATAAGGGTTTCTATGGAACCTACGCGTTTTTCTTCTGCAAACACACGCATTGTAATTGCAGGAATAAAGAACGAAAGCATGATTGGCAGCAGCGAGAAAAAGTTGCGCAGATCTGCTCTGTTCTGAAGGAAGAAGGCTGCAAAGAAAAGCAAACCGTTAATAACCAGGAACAGGCCTGTTACGATATAGCCCATTGGTCCTGAATAAAAGGATTTTAATTCCCTGCGCATTATAACAAAGGCAGGTTTCTTTGATTTTTTTGTTGTATCGCTCATTTATTTTGCCTCCTTTGTTCCGGCAGCATCTGAGTTTGTAGTAAGGGCATGGAATACATCCTCGAGGCTGTTGGTCTGGAGTGTCATTTCGTAAAGGTCTACACCCTTGTCTGCAAGCTTTTTGCTAAGGGACGGGCGGATTTCTGCAGTTCCGTTTACAGAAACAAGCAGCTGGATTGTTCCCGGAATGCTGTTGTTTTCTGCCTGAACTGCACTTACTGTATCTACATTTGGAACAGATTTTATAAGGGCAGAAGCGTCTTCAAAGTTAGTACCGCCTACCACAAGCTTAACGCTCAGCTCATGACCAAAGCGTTCCTTAAGCTGTTCAATAGGACTGTCGGCAACAACCTTTCCGCCGCTGATGATAATTGCACGTGAACACAAGGTTTCTACTTCGCTCAAAATATGTGTAGAAACGATTACGGTACGGGTCTTACCAATTTCGCGGATGATGGCACGAACATCTTCTACCTGGTTAGGGTCAAGTCCGGATGTAGGTTCATCAAGAATAAGAATTTCAGGGTCATGCATAAGGGCATGTGCAAGCGAAACTCTCTGTCTGTTACCGCGGGAAAGTTCGGAAATATTTTTACTCATTACTTCCTTGAGTCCGCATTCCTTACAAAGTGCAGGAACTTTTTCTTCCGCATTTTCGCCCTGCATTTCGGCAATGTATTTAAGATAATCTTCTACAATCATTTCGCCATAAAGCGGAGCCGATTCGGGCATATAGCCGATTTTCTTTTTTGTTTCTACAGGAAAAAGGGTAACGTCCTGTCCGTCAATCATAATTGTACCTTCTGACGGAGCAAGGAAGCCTGTAATCATTCGCATAGTTGTAGTTTTGCCAGCACCATTCGGACCGAGCAGACCAACAATCTGACCTGTCGGAATTGAAAAGCTGACATCATTTACCGCACGAAAAGTCCCAAAATT
>JAFZOJ010000115.1 GCA_017550685.1 Treponema sp.
CAAATCAAATCAAATCAAATAGTATAATTCTGCTTTTTTCTTTTTTATTTTGCGGAATTTTTCTAACGCTAACTTCCTGTAAAAATTTTCTTAACGCTGCAGATGTTGCAGAAGAAATAAAAGAAGCAATAGAAATTGCAAATTCCACTCCAACAACAATTTATATAGAAGCTCCCAAAGATTCGGGAACCCTTTCGCAGACTCAGGTAAAGGTAAAAAGAAAAGAAAGCTTTGACTTAAAATTTATCCCTTCCGATAACTGGAAGTTTATAACCTGGGAAGTTTTTGACCCGACCACAGAAACGATTGTTCAGGATTATATAAAGTTTGATGATAAAACCAAAACCGAAGTAAAAGCTAAGCTTATAAAAGCCGCAGATAAACTGATTATCAGACCAAAATGCCTGGAGCTTCCTGCAGTCCTTTCTTACACCCCGTCCAGCGAAAGTTCTTACTACACCTTTACTCCAATTGTAATTACTTTTAACCGCCAGATGGAAAATCCAGATACACCAGCAGCTAATTCTATCTTCAAGTATGATGCAAACAATATTTCATTAAAGGTGGATAACACTCCAGTAAATGATTATTTTGAAGATCCTGTAATTGACTCTACCAAAACGATTCTCACCCTTACTCCAAAGGGAAATGAATTTCTGAAGTTTATTAATGACCGCAATCTTCCTTACGTAGATGTAAACGTAAGCTTTGGTTCTGCAATTGCTTTTCAGGAAGATTCTCTGACACTTCCGCTTATAAAGAATGATAATTCTACTATTTATGTAAGATACAAAGGTGAACGCGAAACAGAACCACCAAAAATTGTAGATTATTTTGTAACTAATAAACCTTTTACCCTGGCTACTGTAGATTCTATTTCGGATGAAGATAAATTTCTTTTTAAACAATGGGAAAATTTTACAGAAGAAGACGGTTTTAGAAATTGTGTTAGTGATTCATTTTATATATATGGATATTGCAATGACATTGATTCTGGGATAGATTCGGTACAATTGTCTTTAACTAGAGAAAATAAAACAGAAACATATCTGTATACTCGTGAAAAAAATAATATGGAATATGAAGATTTAGAGAATGGATATTTTAAGTTCTGTATAAATCTTGCAATAGGTTTTATAAATCAGGCTACAACAATATATTATTCTGATATAGAAATGATAGTTACAGATAAGACTGGAAATGAAACAAAATCAAAATCACTTTCCTATACCAATTTTAACAGAATTGTAAGTTTTATATCCAGTAAGACTAATAATGATAAGCCTGGTATAACAATTGAAAAACTAGAGATGAGCCAAAGAAAGTTTCTGTATGTGGATGGAGGTCGTCTGGTTATAGTTTGTATTCTGTAAAATTTCCAAAATCGGGCATAACATACTTATCGACAGACAATTGCCTTGTATATTGTGAATACGTAGATAAGACTGGCCAAACAAGGCTGGAACAATTTGGTAAAACAGGCGAAGAACGATACATAACTCTTGACCTTGATGAATTACCGGGTGTAAAACTTAAAATGGTTGTAAAATATAAATATGGTGACAAAGAAATCCCTGTAGGCCATAGGGAATGCACTTTTCCTTATAAGCCTGTTTTAAAAAAATATAGTAATGGGAAATATACTTTCTCTGGAGGCTACTATCCAGAGGATTATTTAGTTTCATACTATACTCTTGATGAAAATGGGAATGAAACTGGAGAATTTGAAGATCCGAGAATATATGATAGAGGTTCGTATTATTCTTATAGCGATAAAAATTTGTATGCGTATGCCTGTTCTTTAACTGATGTAGATATAAATAGTTCAAATTCCGATTATTATCATACATGGGCAAGATTATATAGTGGGGAACGTCTTGGACCATATGTTTCTGAAAATAGTCCAACTTCTCCTCAACTCCCGACTATAGTATTTACGGGTGCAAAAAAATCAGCAGAACCGGGTAAATGGGATGTAAAGTTTACTGTCACAGACTGGAAAAATTGCGATACAATTATGTATGAGAGGGGAAATAGTAGGTATTATTTTACGGAAGATACCTTTTCCTTTGTTTATGATCCTTCCGACTTATATAAGTATGCAGAAAAAGAATTCGAGTTTTATGGAGTGAGCGATTCGTTACTGACATGGGCATCAAAAAAAGTTACTATACAATTAAAAAACTTTACCCAGGAACAACTGGCGGAACTTGATGTATTGCCTCCTGACATTAAGACTCCAACATGTTCTATTAATACAGATGAATTAACTGAAGACAACTGGTCTGAAGGCTTTTTTAATATAGAAGTCACTGATATAGGCGCTGGAGTAAAAGAGGCTTATGCATATTTAGGCAAGAAAAAATATGAAGCAGTAGATAATGTAATAAAAATTCCTTATACAGATATTCTGTCTGGAACAGGGAAACTTGATTTATATGCAGAAGACAATGCTGGTCACAAGATAGAATCTCAGAAATCAATTAATACTTCGGAAACAGTATATTATACAAAATATGATGAATATATTGCATTTAACTATAGTGATGTTAAAAAAATAATTTATAGGCTTTCGAGTGATGACTGGAAGTCATATGATAGTTCTACGGTTTCATGGCGCACAAGTGATAAAGTTGAATTTGGTACATCTGTACCAGTAAGTGAGCAAAAAATTACTTATTCTTCAAACTCACGTTACCAGAATTCATTTATAAAATGTGTGTACTTGTTTGCTTCTGTTTATGGTTATAGTTTAAAAAATAATTATAGCATAGTCTATACTGGAACTGCAGGAAGCGGTAAATATGATGTCATTTTTAGTGGCGCAAAGAATGCAATGGCCGTTGCAAGTGATGCACCGGTATTTATTTACACAGTTGCAACAACTCAAGACTATGAGGTCGTAAAAGACTGGACACCTCAGCAATGGGAAACAATAATAAACCGCCCCCTTGGCGAATACACCTACAATTTTACCTCCGAAGATCATTCCCCAAGGCTGTATAATATCCCTGTTAAAGATATTCGCTCCGGCGAGTGTTACGTAGTAATTGCACATTTTTCTGACAATAAAACCCTCATGAGCGAAGTGTTTGTTAAGTAATTGAAATTTTCAGGTAAAATAATTAAATTTGTGATATAATCATTGTTGGAGGTACAATATGTCAGATGTAGCCTTTGCAGATTTTACAGAGCAAGTTCTCTCTCTTTCTTACGAACAGACACTTATTTTAATGGGAAAAATGTTAGAATCCTTAAAAACAAAACGAAGTGAAGATAATTATACCGAAATGGAAAAAGATATTGCGCGTAGTTCAATGAACACAATGTGGGAGGAATTGAAAAATGACACATGGTGAGATTTGGACAATTGATTTTGGTGTACCAATCGGAAGTTTGCCTTCAAAAATCCGTCCTGCAGTTGTAATGCAAAATGATTTACTAGGTATAAATGATTTAAATACAGCTGTTGTAATTCCTTTTACTTCAAATCTTGATCGTGCAGAATTTGAACCAAATATTCTCTTTGACAAATCTGAAACCGGTCTTTCAAAAGATTCTGTCGCTGTTATACATCTTATTGGTGCTGTAAATAAGTTTTGCTTTGAAAAAAAAAGTGTCAAAACTTTCAGAAGATAATTATCAAAAACTTGTAGAAGCAGTTGTTAAACTAATAGGAAAATAATCGGGGTTTTAGGGGCAGCGCCCCTAGGCGAAGGGGTAGCCCGCAACATCGTGCGGGCGAGGGGAAGGCTTTCCCCTCCTTGTCATTGTCGGGCTTGACCCGACAATCTATTCACTAGAACAAATTCCCTATATAAACTAAATTATGTGTAAATATAGATGTCTTTAATGAGATTTTGTTTCGCAAAAATGAAAAAATATTGATTTTGCGAAATGAGAGTGATATAATCATCATATGAAATTAATTACTCGCGATTTCTATTTAGATAAACTCAAGAATGTAATAGGAACTCCTGATATAAAGGTTATTACAGGTATACGTCGAAGTGGTAAATCTAAATTGATGGAGGCTTTTATTGATTTCGTTAATGCTGCAGATAAAAAGGCAAATATCATTCATATAAATTATAATCTTTTTGAATTTAATAATATTAAAACAGCTGCTGAATTAAATAAATACGTTGAGCAAAAATATAAGAAAAGTAAGAATAATTTTCTTCTTATTGATGAAGTTCAGTTATGTGAAGATTTTGAAAAAGCTATTAATTCATTTCATGCTAGTGAAAAATATGATATATATATAAGCGGTTCAAATGCCTTTTTGCTTTCCAGTGATTTAGCAACCCTATTTACAGGGCGTGTTTTTGAGATAAAGGTTTTTCCTTTTTCTTTTTTTGAATACCAGAAATATTTTTCATATTCTGATATTGATAAAGCTTTTGATTCTTTTGTAAAAGAAGGAGGAATGTCCGGTTCCTATGTTTATAAGGGTTCAGAAGAAAAATATGCTTATATAAGGGAAGTGTTTGATACTTTAATAACACGAGATATAGAGCAGAAATATAAAATAAAAAATGAAACATTGCTTTTAAAACTAAATGATTTCTTACTTGATAATATTTCTACAGAAGTTTCCATAAGAAAAGTTGCTAATACACTTACAAGTAATTATGAAAAAACAAATGACAAAACTGTAGGTTCTTATTTGAATTACCTTTGCAATGCTTTTGCTTTTTACAAGGTACGCCGTTATGATATTCATGGGAAAAAATATCTTGCCAGTCAGGATAAATATTATTTAGCGGATCATTCATTTAAATATGCAAAACTTGGTACTAAAAATCTTGATTTTGGTAGAATCTACGAAAATATTATTGCATTGGAATTAATACGACGTGGTTATGAAGTTTATGCAGGTGTTCTTTATAAAAAAGAAATAGATTTTGTTGCTATTAAACAAAATGAAAAAATCTATATTCAAGTTAGCGATGATATTTCAAATGAGACAACATTTGTCCGTGAAATTACGCCACTGTTAAGTATCAAAGATGCATTTCCAAAAGTGATTATTGCACGTACAAAGCACGAAGAATACACACATGATGGAGTAATTGTAAAAGATATAGCTCGCTGGCTTTTGGAAAAACAGTGAGCATCGTTTACTGTATAAAACAATAATATTGAACAAACTTTCCATAAATGATATATTTATAGAATAAACTAGTAATATTTTAATTAATATAAGGAGTTCCTATGTCAGGACACAGTAAATGGGCCACCATTAAACATGCAAAAGGTTTGGCCGATGCAAAGCGTGGTAAGATTTTTACCAAATTCATTAAGGAAATTTCTATTGCAGCTCGTATGGGCGGTGGAGATCCAAATGCTAACCCACGTCTCCGTACTGTAATCATCAAGGCTCGTGCCGCTAACATGCCTAAGGATAACATTGAACGTGCTATCAAAAAGGGTACTGGTGAAGATGGTGGAGCAGCTTACGAAGAGTATCTTTACGAAGGATATGCTCCTGGTGGAGTTGCAGTAATGGTTGAAGTTCTTTCTGATAACAAGAACCGTGCTGCTGCAGACGTAAAGAACATCTTTACAAAGAACGGTGGAAACCTTGGAACTTCTGGTTCTGTAAGCCGTATGTTCCAGCGCAAGGGTACAATCGAACTTGATGCCGAAAAGGTAAGCGAAGACGAAGTAATGGAAATTGCTTTGGACGCTGGTGCCGACGATATCGTAAACGAAGATGGAATTATTACTGTAACAACAACTCCAGATGCTTTTGCTGCAGTTGCTGATGCATTGGCAGAAAAGGGAATTGAAACACTTTCTGCTGACGTAGGAATGGTTCCGGATGCATATACTCCGGTTGATAAGGACACAGCTGCAAAAGTTCAGCGCCTGATCGACCGCCTCGAAGACAACGACGATGTTCAGAACGTATATCACACAGCTGAATATCCGGATGACTTCGAGCCAGAGGAATAATTTCCGAGCTTTTGTCATTGCCGTGCTTGACACGGCAATCTTTTAATAGATGTCCGGGTCAAGCCCGAACATGACAAAGATTTTATAGGGCCTGTCTTTTTGGCAGGCCTTTTTTTATGAGATTCCCGGGTCAAGCCCGGGAATGAGTCGCACGCAAGCGTGCTTACCAAGTTTTGCTTTGCAAAACTCGCGTCATTGTCGGGCTTGACCCGACAATCTAATATATGATAAACACCGATCAGACCTTTGCCCCGTTACCGGGTACAGAAAATGTTCAGGCTTCTCAAAAAAACAAAGCTAAAGTGCGCCGTGTGCTTGGCATAGACCCGGGGCTTGCAAATACGGGCTTTGGGGTTGTGGACTTTTGTAACGGGCGGTACCGCATGGTTAGTTACGGCTGTATTACAACCGGTGCCGAAGAGCCGCACGGGCAGAGGCTGCTTACCATTTACAGCAGGTTGTGTGCGGTAATAGACGAGTTCCGTCCTGATGAAGCCGGAATGGAAACTCTTTATTTTGCAAAAAATGCCAAGTCTGCAATGGGGGTTAGTGAGGCGCGCGGGGTAGTAACCTTGTGTCTTGCACAGCACAATATTACACTTGGAGAATATACACCTAATCAGATTAAACAGGCAGTAACGGGAACTACAACTGCAGACAAAGCCTTGGTTGAGCGTTATGTAAAATTACTGCTTGGACTGGAAACTGAGCCAAAGCCAGATCATGCGGCAGACGCACTTGCCGGAGCAATAACTCATATTCATTTCAGCGGTTCAATTCTTTAGTTATAAAAGCTTTAGGAATTCTTCGGCCTTTATCGGTTTGGAGTAGAGGTAGCCCTGCAGGTAATCGCACTTCATTTTGGTGAGCATGTCGGCCATTTCTTTTGTTTCTACGCCTTCGGCAACAAGCTCAATTCCCATATCCTTGAACATTGCAATTGTATGCTGCAAAAGCTTGCGGGCTTTTGCGTCCTTAACGGCAGCCCAGACAATTGATTTATCCAGCTTGATTGTGTGGAACGGATACTTAAGAATGCTTGTTGTATTTGAATAACCCATGCCGTAATCATCCAGGGCAAAGCTCATGTTCTTTTCCATAAGCTGCTTCATGTTAATCATAAGTGTGTCGCTGGAAATTACTGCTGCTGTTTCGGTTACTTCAAGCTCTATGTATTTGTAATCAAGTCCGTAAAAATCCATTATGCTCAAAAGCTGTTCGTGGAGCTTTTCCTGCATGCACTGAATTACAGAAAGATTTACATGAATGTATTCAATTCCTTTTTCCCAGATTTTGTTGTTGATTATAAATTTGCAGACAGAACGGAAAACAAATTCTCCAATCATGTGGATAAGACCGCTTTTTTCTGCAATAGGAATAAATTCATCAGGCGAAATAAATCCCATTTCCATGTTTGTAAGTCGAACAAGTGCTTCGGCGGTTGTAAAGCGTTTTTCTTTAATTGAATAAATAGGCTGATAGTAAACTTCAAACTGGTTCTGCGAAATTGCTGTCTGAAGAAGCTCTGAAAGCTCGTGCTCGCGGCGGGATTTTTCTGTAAGCTTTTTGTCTCCGTCAATTATTACACCGGTTTCTATATCCGAAGTATTGAGGGTGTCAAAAATCAAATCGTTAAGCTTTATGGCATTGTCTGCAGATTTTGGACAATGGAAAAGAATCATCTTTACCTTAGGAGAAATCTCTATTCCAAAAACCTTTGTTGTCTGAGAAAATAACAGCTGCAGCTCCAGAAGTTTGTCATCTTTATCCGGGTCGTCTTCATTCATAAGAATAACAAGCTTACTGCCTGAGATTCTGAATACATTAAAGCGTCCGCAGATTCCGCAGAGCTTTTTGGCAAGACGGGCAAGCAGCTTGTTAAAGGTGTTGTAGCCCAGAGTTTCATTCAGATAGGAAATGCCTTCCAGCTGGAGTCCGAGTGCAAGAAACCTTTTGTCGGCTGTAAAATTGCCTGCAGTTGTAATAAGGAAAGCTTTTTTATTGTAAATATCCATAATCGGATCTTTGTATTCAGAAGGATTGTCGAGCGAAAGATAGGTAACGAGCACAGAAATTGAAGCAAAAAGCAGAGTGATAAGGGCTTCGGTGCGGATGTTTACTACAATAAGTGCAACGATTGTACAGATTGTATAAACCAGAATGGTAACTGTCTGTTCAAGCCTTATGGATTTGCGTTTTTTAATTCCCTGAACAATTACCATGATAAGATAAACAAAACCGATTACGGCAAGAACATCCATCATCCAGTTGGCGTGGTATTTGCCTTCTTGATCAAAATAGATAACTCCTTTTGTAAGTGGAGTTGTGATAATCATAAGTATGGCAATTATGGCCGGAATTGAAATGATAATCTTTGACTTTCTAAGGATAGGGTCATCTTCTTCGGTTGTGGCGCATACAATGCTGCTGATATAAAGTGCAGGAAGAATATTATAGGTAAGCAGACAGATTATATTCAGAAAATAGTTGAGCGAAACCGGAATGTATGTGTAATAGGTGATTGTAAAGATTGTGATAAGGTCAAAAACGATTGCAAGGAAAAGATCAACGGCAAGAACTTTAAAGCTTTTAGAAACTCGGGTAGGTATCCGCTGTTTGAAAAAAATATTAAAAAGTATGACTATAGAGATAAGCAAAGCGGCTACATCGTAATGATATATAAACTTCATATTTTAATTATAGCAAAAGTTTATTTTTTCATCTATAATAGAAATATGTTCAATTCGCTCACCGGAATTATTACTGCTAAGTTTCCAAAGCAGGTTTTTATAGACACAAATGGTGTTGAATGGGATTTATGCGTTCCCGATTCCAATCATGATATGCTTCCTCCTGTAGGCAGCGAGGCAAGGGTTTATACCTGGCTCCAGCATACGGACCAGCTTATGTGTCTTTATGGTTTTGCTTCGGTAGATGAACGTTCTTTGTTTTTGGATCTTCTTAAGGTAGACGGGGTTGGGCCTAAAGGTGCTGTAAAAATCATGAGCTCAGTTTCTTCCTCACGTCTTATGGAGATTCTGGAAAACGGCGACCTTGAAATGCTGGAAAAGATTCCTGGCGTTGGAAAGAAAACTGCCGGCAAGATGATTTTGACCTTAAAGGGTAAGCTCAAGCTCAGTGAAAATTCAGGCGGTGCGGTTATACGAGTTGCTGCGGCAAGTCCTTATGCAGATGTAGTTTCTTCTCTGGTAAGCATGGGTTACGACAAACGTCTTGTAGAACAGAAGGTTGCACAGCTTGTAGAAGTCCTTACCAACGAACCGGAATTTGCGGGTAAAACCCAGAAGGAAAGGGAAGACCTTTTGTTCCGTAAAGCAATTGTGGAGCTGGCATGATGGAGTTTTTGCAGCGGCATCAACTTACAATAATGCTTTTTCTCAGCGGCATCTGTTCTGTACTGGCCTTGCTCAGCTTTTTTACAAAATCGCTTTCTAAGCACAGACGGTATGCACTTATTGTGCTTGAGGTATCTGCTTCTCTCTTACTCATTATGGACAGGCTGGCCTATATTTACCGCGGAAACGTTTCTGATTTAGGCTGGTGGATGGTCCGCATTTCTAATTTCTGCGTATATCTTTTTTCGCTTACAATAATTCATGCCTTTAATCTTTATATTGTGGATCTTGTAAAAAACGAGGGTCAGTTAAAGAGATTTCCTAAAAGATTGCTTGCTGCAGAGGTTTTATATTCTGTGGGAGTTGTCCTTATTATTCTTTCGCAGTTTATAGGGCTGTATTATTCTTTTGATGCTACAAATCATTACACAAGAAATCCTGCTTTTGTTATAAGTTATATTTTCCCGCTGGGTATGGTAATTCTTCAGCTTACTGTAATTGTTCAGCTGCATGGAAAAATAAGCAGGAAGGTTTTTATTCCTATGCTTTTGTTTGCGTTTTTTCCGTTAGCCGCAACTATCATTCAGATTTTTACTTACGGACTTTCGCTTACAAATATTGCTATTGTAGGCATGTCTATTCTTCTTTATGTTTTTGTACTTATTGATATTAACGATTCTGTGGAACGGGCAAACAACCGCGAAATTGAATTGATTAAGGAAGAACAGAAAAATGTTCAGATTATGTTTGAACAGACTGCTTCTGCGCTTGCAAATGCAATAGATGCCAAGGATGTTTATACTCATGGTCACTCTATGCGTGTTGCAGAGTATGCCCGAAAGATTGCAGAGAATGCAGGCAAGTCTCAAAAGGAATGTGATGATATTTATTTTGCGGGACTTTTGCATGACGTAGGAAAGATTGGTGTTGCCGGAAGCATTATCAACAAGGGCGGCAAACTGACCGAGGAAGAATTTGCTGAAATTAAAAAACATCCGGAAATAGGACGGCAGATTCTTTCGGGCATCAGTAAGTCTCCGTATTTAAGTATTGCGGCAAATTCTCATCACGAACGTTTTGACGGGCAGGGGTATCCGGAAGGTCTTAAGGGCAGCGATATCCCGGAAATTGCACGCATTATTGCAATTGCCGATGCTTATGATGCAATGACCTCCAAGCGAAGTTATCGTGATCCTATTCCTCAGGACAAGGTAAGGGAAGAAATTGTAAAAGGCATAGATACTCAGTTTGATCCAGATTTTGCCAAGATAATGCTTCATCTTATCGACCTGGATACTGAATATCAGATGAAGGAGCACGAGGAAATTAAGGAGCTTGCGGGTAAGGATGAACTTATCTGCGGTGAATATAAAACTTCTTATTCGGGTGGAATTGTCCTTAATCAGAATATTACAAGAATCAAAATGCTTTTTAATGCGGACAAGGAATTTGTAAGCGAAAAAACAATTCCGTCGCTCATAGTTTTTGATTCACTTGATGCGCGTATTCATCTTACCGAAGAAAAGCAGAAGGATCTTTTGTATCTGGAATATGGAGAAGTCCGTTTTGACGGCAAGGTTAACTGCGAGGCTGCCCGAAAAGTTGAGACAGAAATAATAAAGCACGAAGATTTTTCTAAAAAGGACTGGAAGGCTCTTTATGCCTTTGGACTTGAATACGAAATTGAAGCCTGCAAGTATAAGGACCATCTGCTTATCATCATTAAAAATGTGTTCCAGACTATTAAGGTAACCTTTGCGCTTCCTGACAGTGCACGATACGCCTATATTGCGTTTACCGGTGAGCATTGTACAATAAGTAAGGTTGATGTTAAGAAGCTTGACGAGCAGATTGATCAGAATTATATTCCGCGTATTGCAGAAGAAATAAGTTATATTAATGTGCCTGCCGGAGATGTTCCGAATGTTCAGGTTGACGGCTGGAGGTCTGATTCTACACAAGGCATTGCGGTTAAAGATGGCATGACACTTTCATTTCATTCACAGAGTCTGCCGACTGCAAGGCTTATATGGCATTGTCCTTTTGTCGTGCTGTTTTATTCAAAAGATAAAAAGATTGAAGGGGACGAATATCTGGAATACGGCCTTATACGTCTGGACGGCGAAAACTGGGAATCTAAAACCTTTGACGGCATAAAAATCATGCTTAATAAGACAGAGCGCTTTGACGGATGGAATGCCTGGAAAGAGGCAAATAAGCAGGGAATTGACTGTACGGTATCGTTCAAAAGAGATAAGGACAGCGTAACTGTTTTTACGGAAAACTGCGGAATAGAAATAAAGGCTGTTATAAAGCTTCAGGATAATTTACCCGAGATTTATGCGGCCCTGACGGGTGACCAGTGTGCCATAACAAATATCAGGATAAGCTGAAAAGGGAGTGGGATATATGAGTGAAGAAGATTTTTCAACAGATTTTTCTGCAATTGTGCGGGCAGATTTAAAGAACTCTTTTGATGAACAGGATAATAAGCTTCGTCCAACCCGCCTTGCTGATTTTCTTGGTCAGGAAAGCGTAAAGAAAAATCTTTCTACCTTTATAGAAGCGGCTAAACAGAGGGAAGAACCGCTGGATCACCTGCTGCTTATTGGTCCTCCTGGTCTTGGAAAAACTACACTGGCACAGATTACTGCCCACGAGCTTGGGGTTGAATTTAAGGTTACCTCGGCACCGGCTCTGGATAAGCCTAAGGATCTTGCGGGTATATTAAGTACTATAACTCCACGAACTGTGTTTTTTATAGATGAAATCCACCGGCTCAAGCCTGCAATTGAAGAAATGCTTTATATTGCAATGGAAGATTTTGAACTGGACTGGATAATCGGACAGGGGGCTGCGGCAAGAACTGTGCGCATTCCTATTCCGCCGTTTACGTTAGTTGGTGCTACAACCAAGGCAGGAAGTGTAAGCTCGCCGCTTCGTTCGCGCTTTGGTTTTATTCCGCGCTTTGAGTTTTATTCGCAGACTGAGCTTGCTTCCATTATAAAAAGGTCTGCTGCAATTCTGGAAACTGGCATAGAAGAGGATGCGGCCATGCTTCTTGCACAGTGCTGCCGAGGAACTCCTCGTGTTGCCAACAGGGTTTTGCGCCGTATGAGGGATTTTGCTCAGGTAGCCGGAAGCTCTGTAATTACTGTTGATATTGTTGATGACGGTTTGCGCCGCCTTGAAATTGACGAAATTGGTCTGGAAAAATACGACAGGGAAATCCTGCGTTCTATAATCGAAAACTTTGGCGGTGGCCCGGTTGGTGCAGAAACTCTTGCCATTAGCATTGGCGAAAGCATGGATACTCTGGAAGATTATTACGAGCCGTATCTTATTCAGTGTGGACTTTTGCAGAGAACTCCGCGCGGACGCATGGTAACCGAAAAAGCGTATACACATCTGGGGCTGACCCACGCTGCCGATTCAAAGGATGGAGGTGCACAGGGGAGCCTGTTTTAATAAGCTATGCCTATAACTGATTTTTTATCCAGTAACAATACTCGCCTGGACCAGCAGCTTAAGTTTACTGTCGAAATCGACAAAATGACTTCTATTTTGCGCCGCACAATGCTTGTAAACGGGGAACGCCGTGAAAATGATGCCGAGCATTCCTGGCATATTGCGGTTATGACCCTGCTTTTTAAGGAATATTGTGTGGCTCCTGTTGATGTTGAGCGGGCTGCAAAGATGTGCCTTGTTCACGATTTGATAGAGATTTATGCAGGAGACACTTTTGCTTATGACCCGGTGGGGAATAAGGATAAGGCTGAACGTGAAGCGGCTGCGGCAGATAAGCTTTTTGCACAGCTGCCACCTGAGCAGGGAAGTGAGCTTCGTGCCCTTTGGGAAGAATTTGACGCAATGCAGACAAATGATGCTAAATATGCAGCCTGCATGGACAGACTCCAGCCTTTTTTGCATAACACTTTGACACAGGGACACACCTGGGTAGAAGGCGGAACCTGCCGCGCCAATGTAGAAAAACGCATGGCAATTATAAAGGAATTTATGCCTGCGGTTTACGAGTGGGTTGAGTCAAACCTGGACCACGCCATAAAAATGGGGTGGCTTAAGTAAACCCTTTTATGATAATATACACTCATGCTAACTTCCGATTTTGATTTTGATTTACCCGAAGAGCTTATTGCTCAGCATCCAAGTGGTGTACGCGGACAGGACAAGCTCATGCTTTTGAACCGTGTTACAGGACAAATTGAACACCACATGATGGATGATCTTCCGGATTTGATTGAACCCGGTACGCTTATGATTTTTAATAACAGCCGTGTACGTCGTGCCCGTGTTTATGGAATTAAAGAAACCACCGGACGCGAAACTGAGTTTATGTTTTTGAACACAATTGACCGTGAATGCTGTATCTGGAACACAATGGTAAAATCGGCAAAAAAGCAGAAGCCCGGCATGAAATACAAATTTCCGGATGGTACTGTTGCGACAATTATTGAGCACGAAGGAAATGCAGGTACAGAGTTCCGTGCGCTCAAGTTTGATTTTGCAATTGATGAAGACTGGTTTGAACGTAACGGCCATATTCCGCTGCCACCTTATATCCGCCGCGAAGATACAGACGAAGACAGCGAACGCTATCAGAATGTTTATGCTACAGATACGGGTAGTGCCGCTTGTCCTACAGCAGGCTTGCATTTTACCCAGGATATGCTTGCCCGCCTTGATGCCAAAGGAATTGAACGACGTTTTGTAACACTTCATGTAGGCCTTGGAACTTTCCTTCCAGTGCGCGAAGAAAATATAGAAAATCATAAGATGCACGAGGAATGGTACACAATTCCTGTAGAAACTGCAGAAGCTATAAACAAGGCTAAGCGCGAAGGCCGCCCGGTGCTTGCGGTTGGTACTACAAGTGTAAGAACGCTTGAGAGTGCAAGTGAAGGTCATTCAGTACGTGCCGGCACTTCTTCGACCAGCATTTTTATGTACCCTGGCTATAAGTTTAAGGTTGTAGACAAAATGTTTACCAACTTTCACACACCGCAGAGTACTTTGATAATGCTGGTCAGTGCTTTTGCCGGCCGAGAAAATATTTTAAATGCCTATAAAAAAGCCGTAGAGAATAGATATAGATTTTTTTCCTACGGGGATTGTATGTTTATCCGCTAGTTGACAAAAATATAATTATTCTGTAAATTTGCAACCATGTTGCAAAAGTCTTATCATACCAAGACTACTGACCTTATTTCTCAATTTATCTGCTCCCGACAGGAAAACGGCTTTACGGCAGGAGAGCTCTCTGAATTTTTAAGCGCGCATGGAGTTGCTGTCAATAAAACCACTGTATACCGCAATCTTGATAAAATGACAGAAAATGGCCAGCTGATAAAGCACAAATCAATGGTCAGCGAAGGTTATATTTACCAGCATGCAGACGAACATTTGCATTGCGAAGATCATATTCATTTTCAATGCTGCAAATGCGGTTCGGTAATCCACCTTGCAGATAAAAAAACTACCGCATACCTTAAGGCTATATCAGAAACTCTCGGGCTTTCTATCGATTTAGGCTTGTCAACATTAAATGGAATCTGTCCAAAATGTAAGGAAAATCAAAATGAAAAAAATAATTAAAATATTAATTGCATCACTGCTTTTGAGCTTGACTGCAAATGCCTTTGGTGCTGCAAAAAAATCCATCGTCTGTACAACCTTTCCTCAGTATGACTGGATTAAGAATATCATCGGGGAAAAATCCGGCACCTTTGAACTTACTCTGCTTTTGAACAACGGAACTGATCTTCACAGCTATCAGCCGTCTATAAAAGATATTGCAAAAATTTCGGTTTGTGATCTTTTTGTATATGTCGGCGGCGAAAGTGATGAATGGGTAGAAAATGTTTTAGACAATGCTAAAAACAAAAACATGATTGTCGTAAACCTTATGGAAGTTCTTGCGGATCGTGTTTTTGAAGAAGAGCTTGTAGAAGGCATGCAGGGCGAAGAAGAAGAGGGTGAAGACGATGAAGAAGAAGGTCCTGAATATGATGAACATATCTGGCTTTCTTTGGAAAATGCCTGTGCAGTTACTCAGTTTCTTTCAAAAAAAATTGGAGACCTTGATTTAAAGAATGCCGTAACCTACCGCAAGAATGCCGATGCTTATGTTTCAAAGCTGAATGATTTGAATAAAAAGTATTCACAGACTGCTGCAGATGCAAAATTCAACACACTTTTGTATGCAGACCGTTTTCCGTTCCGCTATCTTGTAGAAGATTATGGCCTTAAATATTATGCGGCATTTATCGGCTGTTCTGCAGAATCAGAAGCAAGCTTTGCCACAATTAAATTCCTGGCAGACAAATTGAATGAGCTTGATCTTCCGGCTGTATTAATCCTTGAAAAATCAGACGGAAAAATTGCCCGCACTGTAATCGAGGCATCCGGAAAAAAGAATATAAAAACTCTGGTAATGGATTCACTTCAGTCGGTTACCAAAAAAGAAATAAAGGAAGGTAAGAATTATCTTTCGGTAATGGAAAAGAATCTGGAAATCTTAAAGGCTGCGTTAAACTAATATGAATCTTTTGGAATGTAAAGACTTAAGCTTAGGCTACGGCACAACCCTCATTCAGGAAAAACTGAACCTTTCGATTCAGAAAGGCGGATACATCTTTATTCTTGGCGAAAACGGAAGCGGAAAATCTACCCTTGTAAAAACAATGCTCGGATTTATCAAGCCTTTCGCCGGCACCATTGAATATTCACCGGACTGGAAAAAAAAGGGGTTGGGATATCTTCCTCAGACCTCCGAAATCCAGAAGACGTTTCCTGCAACTGTAAAAGAAATTGTTCTTTCGGGTTTTCAGGCCGACCTTGGTCTTCTTCCATTTTATAAAAAGCAGCATTACGAAAAAGCCCGTCAGAACCTTGAGCGTGTAGGTATGCAGAACTATATAGGACACAGCTTTAAGGAATTGTCGGGCGGCCAGCAGCAGCGTGTTTTGTTTGCACGTGCCCTTTGTGCCGCAAGCTCTGTTCTTGTAATGGATGAACCGGCCAAGGGCTTTGACTCTGACGCAGTAAAAAACATGTATCAGATTGTAAGCGAGCTTAATAAGCAGGGACTGACTGTAATTACAATAAGCCACGACCAGGAAGCAGCCCAAAAATATGCCACACAAATAATTACATTGCAAAAAAGGGAGGCGCTCAAATGACACAGCTTTTTGAAACCTTGCGGATGTATTTTTCTTTTTCATTTGTTCAGTATGCGTTTATTGCAGGCATAATGATTGCGGCAGCTTCTTCTTTGCTCGGTGTAATTCTGGTGCTCAAGCGTTTTTCTTATATCGGTGACGGCTTGTCGCATACGGCCTTTGGTGCCATGGCAATTGCTTCTATCTTAAAGCTTACGGGAAGCACTATTTTTGTACTTCCTTTTACGGTTGTCTGCGCCATTATAATTTTGTGTGCCAAAGAAAACTCAAAGATTAAGGGCGACGCAAGCGTTGCAATGATTTCTGTAGGCGCCCTTGCCATAGGTTATTTTCTTATGAATATTTTTTCTCCTCCTGCAAATCTTTCGGGCGATGTCTGTACAACACTTTTTGGTTCAACCTTAATTCTTACGCTGACAAAAACAGACATGATTTTATCTGTCGTAATTTCGGCACTCGTTATCCTGTTTTTTGTTTTATTTTATAACCGCATTTTTGCAGTTACCTTTGACGAAGATTTTTCTTTTGCCGGCGGAATTAACACAAAGCTTATGAATATAATCATGGCAGCTGTCATTGCTACAATTATTGTTCTTGCAATGAATCTTGTGGGAACCCTGCTTATTTCGGCACTCATAATTTTTCCGGCAGTTTCATCCATGCAGCTGTTCAAGAGCTTTAAAAAGGTAACGATATTTGCCTGCTGTTTTTCTGTTTTCTGTGCTGTTACGGGAATCCTTATTTCAATCCTTGCAGGAACTCCGGTTGGTTCAACAATTGTAATTATGGATATTGCAGGCTTTGCAATCTGTAAAATTGTCAGTCTTGCGTTAAGAAGGAATTAGCCTGATGAAAAAAGCGTCGTTTTTTCTTGTTTTGATTTTTGCAATGTCTCTCGTTTCCTGCGCAAAGAAAAATACAGAGGTGCCGATGGAAGAAGCTCCGGTAGTGCAGAAGGACCAGGGGCCCAAGATTGACTACGACCTTTCAGGCATGAATTACAACATGCTTTCTTCCATAACTTTTGATATGCTTATTGACCCGGAAAAATATACAGATAAAACCATAAAAATGAGCGGACAGTTTTATTCAGAAGTACACGAGGGAAAACGCTATTTTTCTGTAATTGTCTGGGATGCTACAAGATGCTGTCCTGCCGGCATGGATTTTATTCCGCCTGCTTCTTTAATATATCCTGAAGATTTTCCCGAACAAGAACAGACAATAACCGTTACCGGTAAATTAAAACTGAACCAGGATGATTCCATTGATTTTGATGCACAGACGATGGAGTTTTAGGTCAGCTGTTCAAAGCTGTAGCGTGTAAGATTTAAGAACTGCTGGCGTACAACATCACTGATCATCTGGTCTGTTGCCGCCTTCTGGAATTCCTTTTCTACCATATCCTGAATTTCATCAATATCTTTTTTGGTAAGCGGCAGTCTGTGACCAATAATTGCATTTTCAAGTCTCTTGCTGCGGAATACAAAAGGCCCGGCAAAAGCAAGCCTTACATCAACAAGAGAATTTTTTTCGGTATCACCCAAAAATACAAACGAAGCAGAATTCTGTGTTATTGTGTGCTCAGGTCCGATGCGGCGGAAAATAGAAACCTCCGGATACAAAAGCGGAATGCGGATGCCCGAAAGAATAAAACCTTCCGGCACTTTTTTAAAAGTCTGCAGCGGTTCTATGCTGGTTTCGGTCTGGCTTTTTAATTCAAGGCTGGTATCAAGGGCGAGCAGGGGAGCAAACAAGGTTCGTTTGTGACCTTCGGTACAGATGTTGCCGCCAATTGTTGCCATATTTCTGATTATAGGATTTGCAATACTGAGCAAAGCTTCGTATAAAACAGAAGGCAGGTGATTCTGACCAATTGCAAGGATTTGTCCAAGAGTTGCGGCAGGGCCTACATTAAGAAAGCGTTCGTGTCTTGTAATCTGCGAAAGCTCCGAAATGCCATGTGTCGAAATGCTTTTTTCGGGAAGCTCATCCAGCTGAGTACAGCCGCCCACAACAGTAAGCTCCTGATTGCTTTTGAGCTGGAAAAATAATTCAGAAATATTTTTTGCAAATAATATCGATTTCATTTGTTCCTCTCTGCTCTGCGGGTAGCTTTTTCAATTCCGTTATCCCTTACATCAAGTGCAATGCTTATTCCGTTAATAAGTGTGTTCAAGTCGGTACAGCAAGGAGCAAGGCTTCTTACCATTTCCTGTATTTCTGAACGCGAAGGAATCTTGTTCATTTTGATTATCTGATATGCCGAAAAAATCTTTCCCGAATTACAAAGTCCGCACAGCTTTATTCCGGCAAGCTCAAAGCCTTTCATGATGATTGAGTATTCTTTTGTGCGCTCAAAATATTCAAGCGTAACAATGTCTGCATTCTGAATTATTCCAAGAGGAATTTTACAGGAGGCTACAGGATTATCATTAAGCAAAACTGTACAAGAACCGCACGCACCCATGCCGCAGCCGCATTTTACACTGGAGCAGCCAAGGCGCCTTAAAACAGTCATCAGCGTATCATCGGCAGGAGCATCTAAAATTGTTTTGTTTCCGTTCAAAATTACAGGTACGTTCATGCCTTAACCTCTTCTTTTTTTTCTGTTTCCTGTTTTACTGTCTGCTGTTCAGGTTTGGATTCCTGTTCTGCCTGTTTTTCAATTCTTGTTTCACGCTGCTTTATAAGTTCAAAAAGCTGCTTTTCGGTACAAGGGAGCTTTGTAAGTTGGGTTGCAAGAGCAAGAGAAAGAGCAGAAGAAAAAGCGGCCGGCAGAGTGTTTCGTACAAGCTCACCAATCTGACCCGATTTATTTTTGGATTCAAGAAATTTAATAGTGATGTTTTCGCACGGAATTGATTTGTCCTTTACGAGCATTTCAAGCTGCTGCTGTATTTCAAGTCTTATAGCCCTTAATGCTGCGGCCTTATCAAAAATTTCTCCACAGTCAATTACAAGCCATATGCCTTTGATTCTTTCGTTGTAGGTGTAGGTATCAAGTTCAACCTCTACAGCAGCTGTTGCAAAAGAAACCGGACCAAACGGGTTACCGCTAAAGCTTTCTTTGTCCCAGCATTTTTTTAGGGTAGAAGAAGAAACCTTTTTTACAGTTATAGGCAGCGGCTGATGAAATCTTTTTTTCTGAATATCGGCGCAGCCTTTTTTAATAAGCTCATTTATAGTGCTTATAGTATTGTGTGTATCTTCTGGCGAATCAGGAAGCTCGTCGTATTCATATTCTGAATCAATAATGATGTTGTCTTTTTTTATTTCAAGAATTTCTCCCGCAGTTTTTTTCCAGATTTCCTGAACACCCTGAGACGGGCTTATGGTGTGAATCTTTACATGATCATTCTGCTGGAGTGTGATTTCAACCTTATCTTCGTAAGAAAAACAATCGGTTCCATAGTAGTCGGAAACATTAAAGGCAGAAGCAATTCCAATACCCCTTAACGGAAGCGCAAAGAACGGGTTGCTGTTTTCCTGAACACGGTCAATTGCGTCCATGCTGAACGAAGAATACTTGCGGTTAAAGTCGCTTATTTTTACAGTCTCCAGGAAAGTGTCCATGGCGTTGCTGTTGTCAAAAACAAAAGGAAAATCATTGTTCTTGTTCATGCTGCTGCCAAAATTAATCTGACGCAATTCTTCGGGGAGTCGTTTAATCTGGGCTGCAATTTTCTGCATGTGGTTTTCTATGGCAAAGAAAATCTGCGAGTCAATTCCACGTATACAAATTGAGGTCGGCGGATTTTTGGAAGTATGAGCCTTGGCAATAATGTGGACATTCTGCGGGCGGTAATAATTACAGGCGGCAATAGCCATGCGGTCTACAATTTCTGCCGCAAAAGGATTAAAGCAGCCCACGTCTATGTCAATCAAAGCAGAAATGCCTTCTATAATTCCCTGTTCGTTTACCGAAGTTTTATAGGACACAGAGGTCTTTACGCCCGGTGCCATGTAAGAATCCTGTTCTTCCTGCGACAAAACAAGCTTTACAGGCTTTTGTGTAAGGAAGGAAGCAAGCGCTGTCTGTGCCGCAAGGACCGCAGTTCGCCACATACCCTTTGAATAAACTCCAGAGGTTTTGGTTTTATGAACGATAACGTTTTCCGGAGTAATTCCAAGGGTTTGAGACACTAACTGCATCAAAAGCTTGACCCATCTGGTCGGGGCCGAAATATGTAGATATTTTCCTTCGCACCAGCAGAACGAACCGCAGGTCTCCTTCCATAACGGAGGCAGAAAGTCCATGTTCCAGGTTTCGGAAGAAATATAGTTTTTAGAGGAAGCAAAAAGCTTTTTTTCTGCCTGCGCTATGCTCTTTTTTGCAAAAATACCGGATTTTACCTCTCGCAAAGCAAGGGTTTCTTCTATATTTTGTTCAACTCTTTTGTTGTCCAAAACCGTATCCAGCGAAGGCAGGTCGTTAATTTCAGAAACGAAAGAAGAAATATCAGATTCTTCCTTTGATAATTTTACTACCGGCCTTTTTTGATGCTTCATTGCCTTTTGCAGTGCCGATTCCAGAGATTCAATATCAAAGTTTACGGAAACATCTTCCAGTAATTCAAATACTTTATTTTCATCAGGTCCGCAAAGAATGCCCAGAGGTTCTCCCCGGTACATTACATTGTCGTATCCAAAGATCTTCCAGGTGTCGTTATTTACAGGAATCTTTTTGCTGCCGGGAATATCATTGGCGGTAAAAAGATGATAGCCTTCGGGCAGGCTTGGAATGGTAACATTTTTAATCTTACCGGTTGCGGCAGGGCTTCGGATCAAAACAGCATAAAGCATTCCGTCGCGGCTTGCATCACTGTAAAAGCCTGTAGCCTCCAGGGAACGCTTTCTTGTTTTTTGAGCTTGGGCTTGTGTAGCGGCCGGTTTTTTAGGCATGATTTTCTGCTCCTATCTGTTTTACCGTATCTATAACAAGCTGGGCCTGTTCGTCCGTCATGTCCGGGAAAAGCGGAATTGAAATTGTTGCCTGATACTGTCGTTCTGCATTCGGATAAGCCTGGGCTGTAAACTCAGGATAAAGCTCGCGCCAGTAAGTAAAATGAAAAATAGGAATAAAGTGAACCGAAATGCCAAGTCCTGCTTCCTGCATTTTTTTTGCAAACTGTTCGCGTGTTATTTTAAGCTTGTCCGGCACTATGCGCATAAGATACAGGTGCCAGGAGTTTCCTTCTCCATCCGGCGGGAGCTTAATAAAATCCAGGTCTGCAAAAGCCTTGTTGTATTTTTCTACAATGCGTTTTCTCTGTTCATAAAAAAGCTGTGCGCGGTCTACCTGACATGAACCGATTGCGGCAAGAACATCCGGAAGATTAAACTTATAGCCCGGTGCAATTATGTCGTATTCCCAGCTTGCACGTGGAGAAGTGTAGCGGTCCCAGGTTGTACGGTCCATTCCGTGCAGGCGCATTACAGTCATGCGTTTTGCAAGCTCAGGGTTACGTGTGCAGACCATGCCTCCTTCGGCAGTTGTTATAGTCTTTGTAACGTAAAAGGAAAATACTCCGGCATCCCCGATTGCCCCTGCATAACCAATGCCAGTAGGAGAAGGGAAGGAATGTGCCGCATCTTCTATTACATATATTTTTTTGTCAGGTGTAGAATACTTTTTTGCCAGCTCCATAATGCGGCTCATATCGCAGACATTTCCCGCAATGTGAACCGGAACAATGGCTCGCACACGGTTTGCTCCCTTGCCGTCTACGCCTCCGCTCTGGGCATCTTTTTTTAATATTTCTTCTATTTTATCTGCATCTATGCTGTAGGTGTCGTTTTCTACATCTGCAAAAAATACGTCTGCATTCAAGTGGCGTGCACAGGCAGCAGTAGAAACAAAGGTGTAGGGAGTAGTAATTACGGCAGTGCCCTCCCGTACCCCGCAGGCTTCCATTGCAAGAATCATGCCGCTTGTGTTGGAGTTTACGGCAAGAGAAATAACTTCCCCGCAGTCCAGATTCTGTGCCTTGCGGTTTTGTGCCATTTCAGCAGTATCGCTTACAGCCGCACTGAATTTCTTTTCAAACTCCAGTGCATACTTACCTGTTGTAAGCCAACCGCTTCTTAAAACCTGCAGTACTGCGTCTTCTTCTGCTTTTGTAATTGCCGCCCTGTGAAACGGAACTTTTATTTCTGCCATTTTTGCCTCATAATAAGTCGGTGCGGAGCTGCCCGTCGTTCTTTATTTCTTCGTAAAAATCCTTAAGGCTCTGACAGTCATCACACAAAAGCTTTACGAGCCTTTCTTTGTCGCGGAATATATTTTCTTTTCCCTGTGTATAAAAACAGATAGGATAAAGCTGATCCAGCAGAACCTGGAGCCTTGAGCTGTCGTATTCCTTGTTGTCCAGAGTAAGAATCTTTTTGTATTTTGTAGGGGTAGGGTTTTCTTCCTTGAGCCACAAAGGTTCAACAAGTCGTTCACCCTTACGTGCACCCACAATCTTTATATCAATATCCTTATACGGTTCAAGTCCGCTGAATTTTATAATCTGCTTGGCAAGGTCAATAATTTTTACAGGCTCGCCCATATCCAGAAGATAAGATTTTCCGTTCTGACCGACACCACCGGTCTGCAATACAAGAGAACAGGCTTCTGGAATTGTCATGAAAAAGCGTTCCATGTTTTCGTCGGTAACCGTAATTGGTCCGCCGGTTTTAATCTGGTTCTGGAAAAGCGGAAGAATTGAACCACGGCTGCCTAAAACATTTCCAAAGCGCACGAACATAAAAGACTGATTACCCGACGCCTTTTTAGCCGCATCAAGCACAAACTTTTCGCAAAGCATCTTGGATACACCGTAAACGCTTACAGGCGCAACAGCCTTATCTGTAGAAATCAATACAAAGCGTCCAACCTTGTGGGCCAGTGCGGCATCCAGAAGGTTTTTAGTACCAAATACGTTATTTTCAACTGCCGCAACCTGATTTTCTTCCATCATTGGTACATGCTTGTAGGCTGCACAATGGAAAATTACATTACACTTGGTCTGCCGTATAATATAATCAACATATTCACGGTCGCGCATGTCCCCGATAATAGGAACTACGGTTGCTTTTTCGCCGACTCCTTCTGCCTGAAGCAGTCTGAGCTCCCTGTATATGCTGCAAATTGAATTTTCGCCGTGACCAAAAAGATAAAGTCGTTCAGCACCGCCACTCAAAAGCTGACGTGCAAGCTCCGAACCAATTGAACCGCCTGCTCCTGTAATAAAAACTCGTTTTCCGCGAAGGTAACCAAGGCTTTCTTTAAGCGAAATTGTAACCGGAGTGCGGCCAAGAATATCCAGAGGATCAATTTCGCGGGTCTGGACAAGGTGAGCGGTTCCTTCTATTACCTGGCTTATTCCCGGAAGGATTTTTATGTGATTAAAACCGTTTTTTGTAAGGGTTTCGTATATTTCGCGGATTCGTTCGGTTGGGGCAGAAGGAATTGCAATAATTGCTTCGTCTAAATCTGAGTTTGAAAGGATTGATGTAACGCTGCTTATAGGTCCAAGGACTGGAATACCGTCAATTGTAGAGCCGATGAGCTTTTTATCATCGTCCAGAAATGCGTTTACTTTTCCAAAGATTTTTTTTCGCTTGATGTCGTCTGCAATAGTCTGTCCTGCAAAGCCGGCACCAATAATATAAATACGTTTATCCATTTTCCCAAACCCGTAATTCATTTTAGCACAGAAAAGTTAATATCGCAAGAAAGGGAAAAATATTTCTAAACCCATTTAGATTTTTCACCGAAAAACAAATATAAGAAAACGTCTAATTGGCGTTTACGGGGTGTTTCTATGGGGAAAACTAAAAAAATTGGTTTAATCGCGGGACTTCTGCTTTGCGCACAGCTTTGTTTTGCAAGACAGGTTTCGTTCCAGATTATTCAGCATGATGACAGAACTCAGGATGTTACAGAACAGTCTCTTGTTATCGAAGATGAACTGCTCAACGGCTTTTTTGAAACTGGTTATATAGTAACTAATTCTCCAACAGTAGTTTCGCAGTCTGATGAAGATGATGTTGTTTTATACAACAAGGCATTGGGAGATGCTTACGAAGGTTCATCAGATTATTTTATCCAGATAAAACTCTTTTATAATAACGCACTCAAACAGATAGACTGGAGCATTGCTTCGGCTGCTACCGGTAAAATAATCAAAAAAAGTTCAATTAAAGGCTCTGTCGTTGTAGATGACGAAAAGGGTATGAAGAAGATTTCTTCTAAATTGATTTCGGAAATATTTGATACTTTGAAAAAGGCATAAGGATGGGTAGGCTATGAATAACAGTATTATAAACAGACTTAAAAACAGCAGATTATTTAAAGATATTCTCAAACTGGCTTTTGTAATTGCAGGATGTTTTGTTCTTGCATCGTTCAGCCCATCATTGGACGGACGCGCCATAGTCGTAGAACCCGGTGTTTTCCCGGAAGGCCTTTTTGCCAAAACTGTAGGTTATCTTCCAGGCGATATTATCAGCGTAACAAATATTACCGGTGAAACAACAATTGATATTCTTGTAATCGGAGCTCTGGATCCTTCAGAGGGTGTAGCAATCATGCTTTCGCCAGAAGCTGCAGATGCAATCGGTATTAGCCGCAATGCAAACAATATCGTAAAAATCACAAAACGCTCAAATCAGGATGAAAGGGTATATGGTTCGGCAGTAATTGCTTCTCAGAATAAGGATTCTTCGGAATCAAAGCCTGCAGAAACAAATCCGGCTGAAACAAAGCCTGCACCTGTTGAAACTAAGCCGGTAGAAACCAAGCCTGTCAAAGAAGAAGTTTATACACCAGCCCCTGTAGAAGAGCCTGAGCCTGTAGCACAGGAGCCTGAAGTTATTGAAAGCACACCACAGCCTCAATATACAGAGCCTGAACCGGTATACGAAGAAGAACACAATGATTTTGCTTCGGATGATGTTCAGGAATATCCGTACGAAGACTTTAATGACAATCTTGGAGAGGAAAAGTTTGATGAAACTCAGACTGTACCTTATAAAGAAGAGGAAATCTATTCAAAACCTGTAGAAGAAAAGGTTGAAGAAGAGCCTGTTATTGAATATGACTATGTTGATGATGAAGATCTTCCTGCAATTGATGAAAAACCTGCAGATGAATCTGAATATATCAGCAGCACAGATGAAAATACTGCTCCGGAAACTGTAGAAGAACCTGTTCAGGAACCTGCCGCTGTCGAAGAGCCTGTAGAAGAAGCTGTACCGGAAGACGAAGCAGTTTACGAGGAATTCGAAGACGAAGGAATTGATTCACTGCCACAGGAAGAAGAAAAACCTGTAGAGCAGCCTGTTGAAGAAGAACCAGCTGAGGTTGTAGAAGAAGCTCCTGCAGAAGAAGCTCCGGTTGAAGAAGTTGAAGAACCAGTTGCAGAGCCTGTTGAAGAAGAACCTGTAGAAGAAGAACCTGTAGAAGAAGAACCTGTAGAAGAAGAACCTGTAGAAGAAGAACCTGTAGAAGAAGAACCTGTAGAAGAAGAA
>JAFZOJ010000116.1 GCA_017550685.1 Treponema sp.
TACATCTTCAATAATATCTACTTCGTGAAGGAAGTCGTTGCGGTATGGGGCAGGGCTAAGAGTGATTTCGTCGCCGTTTGTTGTTACAGTGTTACCCATGCGAGTAAGAGCATCTACAACCTTTGGCATATCAAAGTCACTTCCAAGCAGCTTGTTTACAGCACCAAGTGTTGTCTTTGTTGTAGGCTGGAAGTAGTAAGGAACCATAATGTCTTTACCAAGGCCTGTGTCATAAGGATGCTTTACAAGAATAGGTTTAATTTCATAACCCTGATCAGCAAAGTCACATGCAACAATATTTGCAGACAAAATCAGGTTTTCAATATTGTCACCTGTAAGCTCAACCATAAGGTCCTTGTCGCCAACCTGAACAGCACCCAAAGTAGCACTGTTGATGATTGGAGCCATAGAAAGAACTTCATCCTTTGCATCGCTCAAAAGAGGGAACTTTTTCATGTCCTGCAAAATCCAGCCAAAATCTTTTCCCTTTGGATGGTCTGTAAGAATCTGGCGGCATGTCATTGGAGCTTCACACTGCAATGGCACAAAGCTTGTCTTGTCCGGGTCAACAGCATGATATTTTACAGGGAACTTAATCTGGTCAATGCGGTAAACACCCATAGAAATAGACTTGCGTTTGCGACCAAAGTTCCAGGCCAGCTTTTCCTGTGTCTGAATAATATCCTTGAGCATAGGATCATCAATTGCCTTACCTGTAATCATAAAGGCAACCATGTAAGGACGAACATCCTTAAGCTCAGGGTCAACTTCTACAATACGCTCACCGTAATCATTGTTTCCCTGATTGCTCATGAGCTTCATATAGTCAACAGTTTTTCCGCCTTCGTGGAGCTTAATCTGGCGTGCAACACCATTTGTAGACCAGAGGTCTGGGCGGTTTGTATCGTTCAATTCAATTTTTACAACGCGTTCTGCTTCGCTCTGGCTCATATCCGGCTTTTCATCAAGCTCGGCCTTAGCGCAAGGAAGGATATCTTCCAAAACATCATAAGTGTATTTTTTTCCAATTGCTTCAAAAAACAGTTTTTCGTTACATTCGATTTTAGGCATTTTGTCGTCCCCAAAAAAATTTTAATGTTTTATTATAGAAGAATTTACGGAAATAGGGAATAGTTTACATAAAGTAAGTCTTTATCGGCGGAAATCCGTTGAATGCTACAGAGGCGTAGGTCGAAGTATAGGCTCCGGTGCTAAGCCAGTAGAGTTTGTCGCCGGCTTTTAGGGAAACAGGCAGCTTGTATTTGGCATCCTCGTACATAATGTCCATGCTGTCGCAGGTTGGGCCTGCAATAATTACTATGCCTTCTTTTTCACCGGGTTTGTCGCGGCTGGTTACTACCGGATATTTTATGGATTCATCAAGGGTTTCGATAAGACCGTTGAACTTGCCTGCGTCTACATAAACCCAGCGTGCCAGAGCGGTGTTGTTTTTGCGGCTGGTCAAAATTACTTCCGAAGTCAAAATGCCGCTGTCGCCGACAAGGGAACGTCCAGGTTCAAGAATGATTTCAGGAATATCATCTCCAAAGTCTTCTTCAATATAGCGGGTAATTTCCGAAGCATATTCACTAAGGGTGTTTGTAGGTTCAACATAGCTTGCAGGAAACCCGCCGCCCATATTAATCATGCTAAGACGAATTCCTTCCTCTTCTTCCAGAGAAGTAAAAAGATATTTTACCTTGGCAATGGCGTCGTTCCACTGACCAATATCACGCTGCTGGCTTCCTACGTGAAAGCTTATTCCATAAGGAGTAAGTCCCAGGTCTCGGGCAAGCACGAGTAAATCATAAGCCATATCAGGGTGACATCCAAACTTGCGCGAAAGAGGCCAGTCTGCGCTTACAGAATTTTCTACCAGGATGCGGACATAAATGCGGGAACCCGGAGCGTTTTCGGCAATTGCCTTAAGGTCATCCTTGCTGTCGGTGGCAAACATGCGCACGCCCTTGTCGTAAAAATATTTTATATCGCGGGCCTTTTTGATTGTGTTGCCGTAAGAAAGTCGTTCAGGTTCAACATTAAACTTGCTGATTAAATCAAGTTCGTAGCGTGAAGCTATATCAAAGCAGGAACCCATCTCTGCAAGCATCTGAAGAACTGGTTCACCGGGATTAGCCTTCATTGCATAATAAATTCTAGCGTAGGGAAAAGAATCCTTAAGCCTGATGTAGTTCTGCTTAATTGTATTAAGATTGATAACAACATTTGGAGTTTCCAAATCTTTAGAGAAGTCTAAAAAGCGCTGCCATTCTTTGTCGCTTACGTAATCCTGTCTGTTGAACATAAAGCCTCATTGCTCCTACTTTTATTAATGTTGGCTGAATAATAACAGAAAAAAATAATCTAGTTAATTACTTTTGCAAAATTTTTTCAGAAGCTTTGATTACTGACAATAATTGTGCATTGTGGTATTATGTTCGCGTGCTGTGATACACCGAGATGATTCTTCGGTACAGTACAAAATTCTTATAAACCGCGATGATTCTGCGGTAAGAGGTTGCTATGAATATAGTAGTAATGGGAGCCCAGTGGGGCGATGAAGGCAAGGGAAAAATCGTTGACTACCTTGCTCAGGATGCAAAGTACGTTGTTCGTTTTGCGGGCGGTGCTAATGCAGGTCACACAATTGTTGTTGATGGAAAAAAGTATGCACTCCATCAGGTTCCGTCCGGAATCCTTTATCCTGAAAAATCTGTTTTCCTTGGAAGCGGAATGGTAATTGATCCGGAAGCTTTGTTCAAGGAGCTTCAGATGCTCAAGGACAACGGCATTAATTGGGAAGGACGTGTTTTCATTTCTGACCGTGCACACCTTACTTTGCCGGGCTACCGTGAAATGGACAAGCAGCGCGATGCAGCACGCAAACGCCCTATCGGTACAACTGGCCGCGGAATTGGTACAACTTATTCCATGAAATCTGAACGCGACGGTATTCGTGTTGCAGACCTTGACTGGGATGAAAAATGGAACGACCTTGACGAAGCAGACAAGAAATTCCTTGAACAGTATAAAGATCAGCTTATTAAAATGCGCGTAAACATTGCTGCCAAAATGTATGAGTACCGCAACGAAAACATTCTTTTTGAAGGTGCTCAGGGTGCAATGCTCGACATAGATTCAGGAACATATCCATATGTTTCTTCCGGTGCTTCCGGAAGCTACGGTGCTTCTTCTGGTTCAGGAATTGGACCAAAGGCCCTGGACAAAATCTACGGAGTTTTCAAGGCTTACGAAACACGTGTTGGTAACGGACCAATGCCTTCTGAGTTTAATGCAGAAACAGAAGGTGAACTTTGCGATTATGTTCGTAACACAGGAAACGAATTTGGTGTTACAACAGGCCGTCCACGCCGCTGCGGTTACCTTGACCTTGTAGCTTTGCGCTATGCCTGCCACGTAAACTCAATCGACAATCTTGTTCTTACTCACCTTGATATTTACGATGACATGAACGAAATTGAAGCTTGTGTTGCTTATGATATTGATGGAAAAATCGTAACAGATTTCCCAACTTCTATTCCGGACTTGAACAAGGCTAAACCTGTTCTTAAAAAGTTTGACGGATGGAAGAGCGATATTACAAAGTGTACAAACTACAAGAATCTTCCAAAGAACGCAAAGGCTTATGTAGACTTTATTGAAGACTTTACCGGAACAAAGGTTGGAATTGTTTCTGTTGGTGCAGACCGCAGTCAGACTTTTGTTCGAGAAAAGATTTGGAAAAAGTAGTGAACACTAAGACTAGACAAATCTTTGGGTATTCTCTTGCCGCAATAACCATCTTTTTCTGGGGCATTACATTTATATGTACCAAGGCTCTGTTGAATGATTTTTCATCTCTGGAAATTCTGTTCTTCAGGTTTGTTGCGGCATATGTGGGCTTGTGGCTCATGCACCCAAAGGTTTGTCAAATTGAACGCCGGGACAATATCTTTTTTGCCCTGGCGGGATTAACAGGTGTAGTTCTTTATCAGTTTTCAGAAAACATTGCAATCAATTTTACCAATGCTTCTAACGTAAGTGTTATCGTAAGCATTTGTCCTTTATTTACAGCACTCATCGCCCAGCTTATCCTTAAAGAAGATCATCTTAATCTTTGGTTTTTACTCGGTTTTATTATTTCCATTTTTGGAGTTGCACTTGTGTGCTTTAACGGAAGCATGAGTCTGCAGCTCAATCCAAAGGGCGACCTCCTGGCTTTGTTTTCCGCCATTTGCTGGGGCTTTTATTCTCTGTTTGTTTCCATCATAAATAAGAAAAATTACAACCCTATTGGTGCAACACGACGCGTATTTTTCTATGCCGTAATTTTTATGCTCCCTCTGGTTTTGATTGGCTTGAAAAACGGCAACCCGGAAAGCTCCTGGGCTTTTACGCTGGACCCTGTAATAAACAAAGCAAGATTTACAAAGGCCATCAACTGGTTCAATCTTTTATTCCTGGGTTTTGTTGCAAGCGGCTTTTGTTTTTCAGCCTGGAATAAATCGTGCGAAATTATTGGTACGGTTAAAGTCAGCTGCGGATTATATCTTATTCCGGTTGTAACTATTGTGTTTGCATTTTTTGTTCTGGGAGAACCGATTACCTGGCTTGGAGCTTTGGGCTCAATTATAACAATTACCGGACTTTTTATAAGCGAAAAACAATAAGGCTTACTTTCGTTTATTTTCCGGATGCTTTTTATAATAAAGCTTTTTATCTTCGTACATGCAGGCATCTGCCTGTTTCATTACATTACAAACGTTACGGCTGTTGTGATCAAAGCTGGAACCAATGGCAAAGCTTACAGAATCATTTTGTTCAACCTCTTTTCTCAGCTGTTCAATCTTTTTTTCAAAGTGAACCTGAGTCTTTCCCAGTACCATAACCATAAACTCGTCACCACCGGCGCGGTAAATATTGTCGTCAGGGAAAACATGACGCAGCAGGTCTGCACCACGCTTTAAAAGCTTATCACCTTCTTCGTGGCCAAGATTATCGTTAGTCTGTTTAAGGCAGTTAAGATCAACAAAAGCAATACCGACAGTGCCTTTTTTGGATTTTTTATTATTGCTCAAGAAATCTACCTTGTTGTTCATTTCGTTTCTGTTAAGAACACCGGTAAGCATATCAATGGAACTAAGGATTCTGAATTTTTCAAAAAGCTGATAGTTGGAAATTTCAGAAGCAAGGAAGAAGGTTGTCAGTTCCAGAGTTTCTTTGATACGCACAACATTTTCTGTATCAAAGTTGGTAACCCACATATAACCAATGAGTTCATCATTTGCTTTGAGCGGGAAAAGAACCAGACTGTTTACGCCAAAGTTAATAAGGGATTCGAACCATTTTTTATTGGTGTTTTTGATAATCTCCATGTCTTTGGCATTTTTAGCAATAAGACAGTTACTTCCGCCAACGGTTTTTTCCCAGGTCTTGGCCAGGGTAAAGAAATCTTTATTCAGCCAGTTTTCCCTTGTTTTAAAATTAGGGTCACCATCCATGCTTTCGCCCAGGATAGAACATTTGCTGGATATAAAATCAATGAGCATAATGCAGCAGAATTGTGCCTTACAGATTTCGCGGATATCCTTAATAACTTCCTGCATTGTTTTTTTAAAGTCAGAAGTTCCGCGCAGCTTGATACAGGTCTTAAGAACATCAGAAGCTGTTTCGTAAGAAGTCTGTGACATTTTATTTACATTTGCTTCGTGCGAAAGCTCCTGAGTGTAGGTGCAGTAACCAATGTTTTCATCATCAGATTCCAGCGGCATGAAAAAAAGATTGAACCAGAAATCATAGCGCTCCGGATGAACATAAGAATGAAGCGGCTGCTTAAGGACAGCACTTCGATAGCAGAAATCTTCAAAGTTCAAATCTTTAGGAAAATAAATCTGATATTCACTGTTTGGAATAAATTTGTTTGTGAGCATTTTAGGACCATCTGCATTGTTTTCAATTGAATCAATGTATGGTTTATTACCCGCAACAATACGAATAGTTCCATAAGAACCATTCTTTTTCTTTTCTACAGAGATGAGGCAGGTCATAGAGCTAAAACTGTCAACTATCGCCTGAAAATCCATTTAAATATCCTATCCCACTATTTTAACATCATTTTTTTGAGCGCGCAAACATTTTTATTCAATACTAAGATTTAATTGTCCGTGAATGTCCGGCAGTTGAATTCTGTATTTTTGCGCAAGGGCAGGTCCGCAGGAATTGGAACCCACTCCGGCCATTTTGTAATCAACACATAAAACAGTGCAGCCGCTTTTTTCCAGTTCAAAATTATGACGCTTGGTCCACAATTCTTCCTGTGTATATTCCGAGGCATTAAAGCTTATGTTCTTCTGCTTTTTGTTTTGAGGATCTGTTCCCGTAAACTTGAGGCGCAGATTTTTATTCTGTATGCAAACGTATCTGCAGCCGTAGTGAGAAGAATTTTCCTGCGGCCTTATGTACGGTTCATACAGGTCTTTTACCTTTGCCTTGAACTGTCCCACATAAGTTGCCTGATGTTTGTCGATATAACTTTCTGTAGGTCCATAGCCGTTGTATTCAACCTGATTAAATGACTTGTCCAGAAAAAGTCTAAGTCCTATACGAGGCAGGATAAAGATTTTTCTTGTTGCCGTAAATTTAAATTCGACAGAAAGATTTGATGCGACGCGCTCCCCAAGCCCAAGATTGCGGTCCCTGAGGCTCTCGAAGGGCCTTATAGTATAAATTACCGTTCCATACAAAAACGGTTGATTTACACTCCAGACGAAGCCCTGGTCACAGATGATGCGCACGGTTTTTCCGTCAGAGGATTTTTCCAGACGGGAGCCGTAAACCTTTGTTTCGTAATCGTGAAGGTGGGCACCAAACCATTCTCCGCGCATTGGGTCATTATCCAAAGGAGCACGCATAAAATTGAATTTAAGCGGCTGCTTAAGGATTTCGGTTTTGTCATATCTGATGGAATCAAACATGCCGGTTCTTCGGTTAAAGGAATAGGTGAGCGGTCCAGCTTTTACAACATAGGACAATCCGTTTTTGATGTCCGAGGTGTCGTTTCGTTTATTGGCTGCGAGGACAAATTTCTGGAGCTTTAAAATTTCCTGACGAGCATTTTCCTGAATGCCTTTTTTGTCACGCTTGCCCGGGAGGAAAGGTTTTTGTCCAGGCAGTATAGGAGCAAAGCCGGCCTTCTTTAAAATCTCTGCTTCGTTGTCTGCGTCCGGCTTGGAGCCAAGCTGAATCTGATCAAAGCAGACTGTATAACCTTTGGCGCACCACAAGCGGTTTTGTTTTTCGGTAAAGATAAAGCGGATGTAAGCGTCCTTGTCTGCAAGGTTAGGGCAGGCAATTTCGAGCTTTGTTTTTTTGAGCGGCTTTAGAGGCGGCAGCTTTAAGGTCTGCTTTTTTGTCACAACACCATCGACAGAAATTTCGTATGTGCAGTCAAATAATTGTGCGGCATCTGCAAAAGCAAGCAGATTCCAGAATTCAAAAATATTGTCTTTGATTCTGCGGATTCTTACAGGGCGGTAAACCTGCTTGGCTTCTAAAAGTCCGGTGTGAGGTCGTCGGTCTGGATACACAAGTCCATCACAGCAAAAGTTTCCGTCGTTATGCTTTTCTCCCCAGTCTCCGCCGTAGCCGTATTTTACAGTGCCGTCCTTTGCTTTTCCAAGGATTACACTGTGGTCGCACCATTCCCAGATAAAGCCTCCGCAAAATCTGGATGAGCTGTGGAAAACCTTATGATAATCTTCCAGGTCGCCCGGTCCGTTTCCCATGGCATGACAATATTCACAAAGAAGGAAAGATCTTTTTTCTTTTTTATTTTCAGACATTTCTTTCCAGCTTTCTACAGACGGATACATTCTGGAAACCAGGTCATAAGGTGCATCTGTTGTGTCGCCCTGATTATGAACACTTTCGTAATGAACAAGTCTTGTGTTATCAACGGACTTTATCCACTGGGCTACAGTCGTAAGATTTTTTCCGTTGCCGCTTTCGTTACCCAAAGACCAGATTACAATACTTGGCCGGTTAAAGTTTCTTATGATGTTTGATTTCTGGCGGTCCAGAATGCCCTTATAAAAAAGACTGTTGCTTGCAGCCAGGGCAATGCCAGAATAGTCTGACCAGTCCCAGTGAGCAGTATTATTTACAGTAACACTTCCGTGCATTTCAAGATCTGTTTCGCTGATTACATAAAAACCGTAGCGGTCACACAACTTATAAAAAAGAGGAGTATTAGGGTAGTGCGAAGTTCTTATGGCGTTTATGTTGTGCTGCTTCATAAGCTTAAGGTCGTTTTCAATCTGAGCAGTTGTGCTGACATAACCTGTGTCCGGATAGCTGTCGTGTCTGTTAACTCCCCTGAACTTAATCGGCTGTCCGTTGATTTTTAAAACGCCATTGTCGGATCTGATATCCCTAAAGCCGACTTCTTCTCCGATGATTTCGTCTTTTGTTTCCAGGGTAAGCCTGTAAAGGACAGGAGTTTCTGCACTCCAAAGCTCTGGATTTTTGATAACCTTTTTGAACGGGATACCATCGCCGGTTGTTGCTTCAAAAAGCTTCTTCCCGTCCGGTGAATAAAACTGGATGAAGGCCGGCTGCCCGTAAACTGTTATCTCCAAAACTGACGAACGGTAGTTAGTTTGAAAAAGGGTCTTAATCTTATAATCAGTAATTCTCTTTTTAGGACGAGAAAGAACATACACATCTCGGAAAATTCCTGAAAGTCTTATCTTGTCCTGGTCTTCAAAATAAGTACCAAAGCACCATTTAAGAACGGCAACAGTTATGATATTTTTTCCCTGTTCAAGAAAAGGTGTAATATTGAATTCCGCAGTGTGATGAGAAATCTCGGAAAACCCGGTAAACTTTCCATTAACATAAACGTAAATACAACTGTCTGCACCTTCAAAACAAAGGATACGTTCCAGTCCGTCTTTTATATATTCATATTCTTTATAATAAACACCTACCGGATTTTCATCAGGAACAAACGGCGGATTATAAGGAATAGGATAATCAACATTTGTATATTGAGGTTTATCGTAACCACAAAACTGCCAGTTAGACGGCACGTTGATTTTCTTTTTGTCAGCAAGAACAGTCTGGGCATAGTTCCGGCTAGCAAAATTATCCTCCAGATCTATCAGACTTGAATAATATCTGAATCCCCATTTCCCGTTCAAAAGTTCAAACCGCTTAGACTTTTCCCGGTATGCAAAAGGATTGGCCTTACTTTTTTGTTCAGCCCCGTTTTCAAAAGGAATAAAATAACAATGATTTTCCAAAGCATTAACATGAAAAACATCCGGATTTTCATGATAAACCATACAAGCCTTAGACGACCCGCGCTTAGCAATCTGATTAACATTCATACAAAAAAGTATACCACGAAACCCAATTATTCAGTAGAAAATTTTTCCAAAATATGCTATATTCAATTTATAAAAAGGGGCTGTAGCTCACCTGGCTAGAGCGCTACAATGGCATTGTAGAGGTAGTCGGTTCAAGTCCGATCAGCTCCATATTTCTTCTAATCAAAATAACATAAATCCCTAAAATTTTAATACTTGAACCGACTAACGAAGTGAGCGGTCGAAAAAAAGGCGAGCAGTGCGGAGCGTTTTTTTCGAAAGTTGCCAGGGAGGGCAACTTAGCGAACGGAGGCGCCCTGGAGGGAGCGCACAGGAAGTGCGCGACTGGAGGGGTCGGTTCCATAAAAATTTAAACCTTATTAATTCTATTAAACCAAACAAGCCACCTTAACATTTACAGGTTCGTGCTGCATGGCGAGCCATAAGGTCAATTTCATCTGCATAGCCATCCAGCTTTCTGGACTGGTTTTAGTTGCCTTAGCAATTCTTATTGCCATCTCTGGGCTTAAAGCAGATTTTTCATTAACAAATTCAGAGAGTGTCTTTCTTGTAACACCAAGCATTTGTGCGGCGTCAGTTATATTTATACCAAGTGGTTCTAGAACATCTTTTAAGAATACTTCACCTGGGTGAGTTGGTTTTCTAGTCATATTTTTCTCCTAGTGATAATCCTGATAATCAACAAGAATAGCATCCTGTCCTTCAAAATAAAAAGTCACGCGCCAGTTTCCATTTACTGTTACGGACCACATATCTTTTTCCTGTCCCTGTAATTGATGCAATCTATATCCCGGTAAGTTCATATCCTGAGGATTTATACTTGCATCAAGACGGTCTAGAATTCGTCCAAGTTTGGAGACATGCTCCGGAATTATTCCGGCTTTACTTCCTGTTTCGAAAAAATCTTTAAGACCTTTATGTCTCCATGATTTTATCATAATTCATTTTAACCCCGTAACGTGTAACGTGTCAAGTTATATTATATGAATTCTTGTCAATCTTAGGGTTTTATGTAAGCTGGTGGAGGGTAGGACTCGCCGTTCCAAGCTCCGCCGTCCTGGCTCCGCTTTCCACGGCGCCTTCGTTCGTTACCGGCGACGTCCTGTCGCCGGTTCCTAAAAAACGCTCCGCACTGCTCGCCTTTTTTAGGACCACTCACTTCGGTTCGAGTCCTACATATGGAATGTTAAATAAAAAACGTCTCCTTTATTTGGAGACGTTTCTTTTAGCGAGGGTAGGACTCGAACCTACGGCCTCCGGGTTATGAGCCCGACGAGCTGCCAACTGCTCTACCTCGCGTCGTACGTGTGGAGTATAGTATAGGAATATGAAAAAGATGTCAAGTGCTCGGGTTGGTGATTGAGGAATATTTGAGGCGGCATTCGGCTATTGCTAAGAGGATGGCAAAAACGGCAAACCAGCGTAAACCGTTCTGGAAGCCGGCGAAAAAGTCGTAGATGCCGTGCAGGAGGATAGCGGAGAAAAGGCTTGTAAGGCACAGGCACTTGTTTCTTACGCTGTAAATGAATAATGCACACAAACCGGTACAGGTCATGTGAATAAGATCTGAACTGAAAATGCGGGTAAAGATTGGTGCGTAAAGAAGTGTGGCGTTTCTGTTGTTGGCCATCTGCAGGTGGTCAAGGTAGTAAACGATTGATTCAAAGCAGCCCAGGGCCAGACCCATTGTAAAGGCAAGCAATAAAAATTCCAGGGCGGATTTATCTTTTTTTGGAAGCGGCAGGATGAAAACACATTTGAGGATTTCTTCGATAAGGCCGTAAAGTAAAAGCGATTTGAGAATTTCGCGGAGAATAGGCATGTCGGTCAGGATGTTGAGCGATGGAAGAAAAAACTGAATCACAGAAATTGGAAGAACTGCAGCCAGGCCTAAAAGCACGGCAATTCCAAGCTGGCCGATACGGATTTTAAATCCCAGGGCAAAAATAAGAATAGCGGCAATAAGTGGTATAAAACACAAAATAACCGGTAGAATAATGCTTAAAAACATATAAAAATCATAATGTAAAATGTACAATTTTGCAAATATGTATTATCTTTATAAGTGATAACTTTTGAAATTCAATAAGGGGTAAATATGGAAGAATTAGAAGCAACAGTAAAAGAAGCTTTGGAAATGTTTAGACCGCAGTTACAGGCAGATGGCGGTGACATGGAATATGTTGGCATTGATGAAGAAAAGCGTGTTCATTTAAATCTGACAGGAGCTTGCGGAAGCTGTCCTATGGCAACAATGACTCTTAAAATGGGAATTGAACGATATCTCAAGGATGCTTGCCCTGAAATAAAAGAAGTTGTTCAGGATAACGCTCAGAACCTGGAAGATATGGGCTTTTAAGGAATAATCGATGACAATTACAAAAGATAAATTTGCGGTAATTCATTATATTTTAAAAGACACAAATGGTGTTGAACTTGATTCCTCTGTTGGTTCAGAACCTTTGGGCTATATTCATGGACGCGGATATCTTATTCCCGGACTTGAAGCACAGCTGGAAGGAAAGTCTGCGGGAGATAAATTTTCCTGTGTGATTGAACCAAAGGACGGCTACGGCGAAAGAGATGAACGTCTTGTTGCTCAGGTTACCCGTGATAAATTTCAAGAGGGATCTCCAATAGAAGTAGGCTTGCATTTTCAGGTAATGACACCGGCAGGTCCTTCAATCGTGCGTATTACAGAAATTAATGGTAACACAATTACGATTGACGGAAACCATGAGATGGCCGGAAAAACCCTTAACTTTGAAATTGAAGTTGTAGAGGTTCGTGATGCAACCCAGCAGGAGCTTGAAATGCTTGAACAGCATTCTTGTGGAGGCTGCGGTGGCTGTGGCGGCGGCGGTTGTGGTGGTGGCTGCGAAGGCGGAGACTGTGGTGGAGAAGGCTGCGGTAACTGCGAAAACTAAATCACCAGCCAGTCAAGAATAAACGCTGTTAATAATCCGATTGACATAAAGGGAATAAATGCAATTTTTATTCCCTTTAATTTTTTAACAAGATATATAATTCCAAAGGTAACTAATCCGGTAAAGGCTTCTACGGCAAGGCAAATCCAGAGAACCTGAGGTGCAAGGCAAAGACCCTGAAATAATCCAAAATATACATCACCGGTTCCAAAATGCTTTTTTGTAATAAGGCGCACAACAAAATATAAAGCAAACAATATAAAGGCACTAAGTAAGTTTAAATAAATTGCAGCCGAATAAAAAATGATTCGTACAATGATAATCAAAATGCAGCCAACCCAATATGGCCAGTCAGGAACCGCAAGACTCTTTATATCATAAAGACTCATTATCAACGAAAACACAACAAGGAGAACCAGTAAAATTATCTGCCCTGTTAATTGAAATGTTGTCACTGCGTCTCCTTTGTTTAGTGTTAAGCATCCAGTTCATCGAGCTTACGGTTAAGTTCGATTATTCTTGTGTGCAGATAATGATCTACGGTTGATTTTTCAAGAATGCCAAGTGCTTCATCATCTGTATCTACAATTGCCATGGCATCTATATCGTTGTCTTCAAAAAGTGCGTAAGCATCAGGCAGGGTAGTAGATGGTTTTACGGTAATCTTTGCCGGATCCATAATGTCCATTGCAAGCATGCTTTCTGCAAAGTCACCAATCTGCATAACTTCCTTAAGATGTTCAAGACTGATAATTCCAACGAGCTTTCCCTGAGAGTTTTTTACGGCGTAGTTAAGGTTAGGGTTACGGCTAAAGGAATTGAGAATATTAAACAGACTTTCGGTTTCGGAAACAATTGCAGGAGAGTCATAATTGCAGACTTTTTCCTGACCCCACATAACATCTGTTACGCGCGAATTCTTTTTAATGTCATCAACAGTAACATTAAGTCCGCATTCACCGGCTTTGGTAACACCAATTTTTACAAACACCGGACCGGCCAGCTGAACAATAAAGGTTGTAGCTGTAATTATAAGAAGAATTTCGGGACCTATGGAATTTGCAAAATCATTTCCTGCGGCAATAGAAAGACCGATTGCAACACCTGCCTGACTGAGCAGACAATACGGCAGATATTTTTGAACTGTCTTTGGAGCTTTTGTAAGCCAGGCACCAAAGGTAGAACCGATTGATTTTCCAAGGGTACGTCCAAAAACATAAAGCAATGCAATGAGCCCGAGGAACGGAGTAATAATCCAGATGTTAAGCTTGGCGCCAACAAGTACAAAGAACAGAACATAAATTGGCGGAGTATATTTATCTACAAGCGGGAAAACTGTACGGGTCTTTGCAGGTGCAAAGTTTACCATTACAAAACCAAGGCTCATGGCCGCAAGAATGTTATCAAAATTAAAGGTTTCGCAAACTCCGGTGCTCAAGAAAAGACAGCCCAAAGCAAAGGTAAGGATTCGTCCTTCTTTGTTGATTATGTGACGAGTAATGATACTGAGCAAAAATCCAAAGGCGCCTCCAATCAAAAGGGAACCAATAATATCGCGCAGAATATTGAGTAATTGTGGCCAGAATCCAAGAGCGCTTCCACCGATTATCGGAGTAACTATTGTGCTGGCAATTGTGTAAAGAACCAAAGCAACGGCATCGTCCATGGCAACAATTCCATAAACTGTAGTTGTAAGCGGACCACGAGTACGGTATTCGGCAAGTACATCAGTTGTAGCGGCAGGAGCTGTAGCAGAACAGATTGCACCCAAAATCAATCCAAGAGAAACTGCGTGAGTAATATCTTTGGTAATGAGCCATACAATCAGAGTAACAATTCCGCCGACAACAATGGCCGGAGTAATTGCTTCGAACAATAGAATGCTGACAAATTGTTTTCCGTATTTTTTAATGACATTGAGTTTTAGCTCGCCGCCAATCAAAAAACCTATGAGAGAAAGTGCAACAGTGCTTATAGGGTCCAGGGCTGCAATTACGTTTGGTTCCAGAATATGAAAACCGGAAGAACCGATGATAATTCCCATTACAATATAACCGACAACCTGAGGAATCTTGAGTTTCTGAAAAAGCCAGCCTCCAATAGCACCAACAAAAAGAATAATGCCTAACAATAAAACAAGCTGGGTTGCCTGAATTTTGTTAAAATGAAAAATAGCCGGAAGCAGAGTTGCCAATGGATCGTTCATAATATAAGTCCTATTTTAAGAGACTTTCCACGGTCTGCGAAAAGTCTGAATTTTTATATAAGTATTCATACATTACCGTAGCGCCAATGAGCTTGCGACCATATTCACGGGTTTCGGAAACAGGAACGGTTTCAAGGAATAAATCCATGTCCATGTTTTCTGATTTTCCAAATTCCAGCATGGAGCTGTTGAGCCAGGTTGTTACCTTTCTAAAGCCGGCGTTATAAGAAAAGAAGGCTCTTAACAAAGAACCATTTCCACGCCGTATTAACTCCGAAAGATAATAAGTTCCAAACCAGATGTTGGTTTCCGGATCGGTCAGTTCATATTCCTTGATTCTGAGCTTTTGAGCAATTTCTGCGGCGGTAGGACTCATAAGCTGTGTAAGTCCAACTGCTCCGGCAGAGCTGACAATCTCTTTATCAAAGAAGCTTTCGCTGCGGATCAATGCATATATTACTGAAGTATTAATATCGTACTTTTTTGAATAAGTGTCTACCAGTTCATTAAAATTCTGAGGGTATACATTTTTAAGCTGATTAACAGTAAGCGGCTGATTGTTTCTGTTATAGGAACGAGAAGCAATTCTAAGAGCCTGAACATAGTAATCGTCATTTTTCTGGGCGGCAGCACACTTGGAAAGAAACTCCGAAATGTACATGCTGGTATTTACCGAAACATCCTGATTGTAAAGCTCAAGCCAGGCCGGATATATTTTTTCCGGAAAACCAAAATAAGCGTAGCCGTTTAAAAGGTTGTCAGCCGGAGACGGTGTCTGAGCTTCTTCCTCTGTTTTTTCTTTGAGTCCGAGCAGGTTTTCAAGATCTTTTCCTGAATAATTCATCTTATAAGCGGCAAGGATTTTGTAGTAAACAGAGCTTCCGCAGTCCAGAGCCTTGGTGTAGGCAGCCTTAATAAGAACCGGCTTTTGGTCTTCGTCTTCCAGTTGGATATAACCCATTTCCAAAAGGCGGGCATAAAGATAAGAAAGCTGGGCTGTTATTTCTTTGGAGGCATAGCCGTCAATGTCTTCGGAAAGTTTTTTGAATGCGTCCCATTTTCCGTTTACAACCAGCGAAGGAATGAGGGTATCAAAAAAGTCGTCAAAGTATTCGGGATCGTGCCAGGAGCGTGCATATTTACCCATGTCTGCAAGCGTAGAATCCAGCGAAAGCTTGAGCCTTGTTCTGAGCAGATACCACAGGGCATTGTCCTGCTTGGAGCCTTGGTCTGTTGCAGCAATGGCATTTTCGTAACAGGTGATGGCCTGCTTGTAATAAAGATTTGCTCCATCGTAAAGTCGGCCTGCATAAAACCAGAAATAAAACGTCATAGCGTTGTCGATATTTCCGGCAATTGTTCTGAGTCGTACGGCATCCTTTACAATCTGTTCTGAACCGTACAAAAATGATTTTCCGATATCCGAAGCAAGGTAGGCTGCGGGTTCAAGCTTTTGTTCATCAAAAAGTGTAAGCAGCTGATTTGCCAGAACATAACCTGTAAGATAATCGCGGCGATAAAGAATGATTCGGTAAGCTATGGCAAAATCTTTGGGAGAAAGCTCGGCCAGCACCGCAGGATTTAAATCATAAGCGGGCATAATCATGGGAGCATATATATCCCTGAAAAACTGATACTGCTCCTGACTCAAAGCGCGGCTTGTAAACCAGGTATAAACCTCCTGGCAAAACTGCTCCTCAAGGTTCAGTGCAAGCAGCGTATTAAGCCTGAGCTTTATAAGTTCATTGTCGTCTTTTGCAAAATCTATGTTTTGGGTAATTTCCAAAAGCTTTCGGTTTTCGCCCGAAGAATGATATTGCTGGGCCAGAATTAAAAGTGTGTCAGGAGCCGGAAAGTTTTGATAAAGGAATTCTGCCGCAGCGTTTTTTTCCTGAAGGTTTCCCATCTGCGCCAGCTGTTTGGCACTTTCTTTGGCACAATAAAAGGTTCCCTTTTTGATACAGCTGTTGAACTTGACCATGGCTTCTTTGGTGTTGTTTTCGGCAAGCTTTTGCAAACCAATAAAATAGTCTGCGTCTGCACCAAACTTTTCGTTATTGGGGCATGCCGTTAATAACAAACAGAAAACCATTGCAAGAGGAATATTAAAAAGGAGAAAGTGTCGTTTGTTCACTTTATTAAAAATCCTATTCTGCCGGGATTGTAATTACAGTTCCCGAAATAATGTGGTCTGGATTTTTAATATTATTGTATTTGGCAATTTTCTTATAGCGCCATGGGTTTTTGTAGTAAGTATCTGCAATATCCCACAAAGTGTCGCCCCACTTAATCTTGTAAGTTACACCGGCAGGCTTTGTTTCTGCAGCAGGTGGTGGAAGAGGCTTAACTTCTTCGGCTTTTTCTATAACTACAACTTCGTCTTCTTTTGCCTGAGGAACAGGATCCGGTTTCTTTTCTTCGGCAGGTGCCTTCTTTTCAACCGGCTTTTCTATTGCTGTTTCCTGCTTTTTCTGAGCACGGCGCATACGCAGATTGAATTTTGTAGGCAATACAAGAAGAACAAGGGCTGTTGCAATCAGACAGATAATTGCACAGATGATGCAGATAAGAACAGGAGTACGGGTTTTCTTTTTAAAGTCGTCGTCCTGGTTTTCTGAAGCATTTCCCATTTCTGTTTCTTTGTCATAAAGTCCTGAAAAATCCATTCCGCCGGCACCAACAGGAGCAGGGTCATCAAAATCCATGTCATCGTTCTGTGCAGCAGGTTCGTCAAAATCAGGCAATGTATCATCAGAAATTGTTGCATCGTCATCAACAAATCCGTTATTTTCTGAAACCGGTTCGTCAAAGTCAGGAAGGTCGTCCTGAGCAAACGGTGTATCGTCGGCAATAGTCGCGTCATCTGCGATTGTGTCGTCTGCAGCAGGTTCATCAAAGTCTGGCAAAGTGTCTTCTTCGATTGTCGCGTCATCAGAAATAGTTGAGTCATCTGCAATAGTCGCATCGTCGTCAGTAGCCGGCTCATCAAAATCAGGAAGACTGTCATCTGCAACAGTTGCGTCATCAGCCACGCTTTCCTCAAAGTCAGGCAAAGCATCATCTGCAAAAGTTGTATCATCTGCAGCAGCGTCATCAGCCATAAATCCCGAGCTGTCTTCCAAAGTTGTGGACTCAAAATCAGGTAATTCATCATCCACAATTGTTACATCATCAGAAACCTCTTCTGCCGGCGCATCCGGATCAAAAGAAGCAAGTCCTTCATCAGCAACAACCTCGTCGCTTTCATCATCTTTATTATTTGATGCAATTGCTGCAGCAGCAAGAAGTCCTGCTCCAGCCACTGCCGCACCAGCTGCAATAGCCGCACCGTTGCCACCGTTTTCTTCAGAAGCCGGTTCTTCGGTCTTATCAGCATCTTCAATAGAATAATCATCAGCCTGCAGGCGTTCTTCTACAGTGCGCGATACAAGTGTAATTTCTGAATTGCTTGAAGTACCTGTTTCCGGATCTGCAATTGAATAAGAAAGCTCACCGTTTTCGTCCAGGTCTACGTCAAAAGAAATGCTTGGCTCTCCGTTTGGATGTTCGTTAAGGTTTTCAATTTTAAGGGTATCAATATATTCTGCATCTTCCATAGAACAGGTCTTGGAACGATATAAATCTACCATCACACAAGTCTGATTATTGTGTGCAGTTGTTAATTCAAGAGTTTTTTTCTGTGACGAACCTTCTTCCATTACAGGATAAAACGACCCGTCTGCAAGTTTAATTCCGATAGTCCTCATAAACAAAACCTCATTTTTTCAATTGTAAATATTATAACATACTTCTTTGCTATATATCTAGTAAAAGTTCCAAAAAAAGAACCCGGGCAAACGCTCACTATGGAGGTCCTCCCGGGTCTTATATGTTATATATTGCCTGATTTTAAGCCGGCAACGCTATAATTCTTACTGGTATGTAAACTCTGACATTGCAATAAGCTCGTTTACTGTTGTACCAAACTTCTGTGCAATGTTGTATTCAGAAACCTTAGAAACGTTTCCACCTGCATCGTACTTAATGATTACACGATTCTTAACCTGTTTGTCAGCATCGTAAGTTGTGATTTCTGACAAAGTACCGTTAGAAGCATAGCGGAATACCTTGCGTGTTTTCTGCTGTGTGTAAGTATCAAAGGTTACAAGGCTTTCGAGCTTGCCGTCATCTGCATAAGAATAGGTTTCCTGGAGGTCCAGAGAACCGTCTGCAGAGTATTCAAAAACATCTGAATACTTTCCGGCTGGTGTATATTTGTAGATAATCTTCCACAGAAGAGCACCGTCTCCATCGTAGCCTGTTTCTTCAGAAAGCTTGCCGTCTGTATAACCATAGATTGTTCTTGAGCGCAAAAGGCCGTTCTTGTCGTATTCAGAAACATCTGCTTTCTGTCCGTTTTTATAGGTGTAAACGCTGCGCCACAAAAGCTTTGAATCAGCATCATAAGAAGTCTGCTCTGTAACGTTTCCGTAAACATCATACTTGTTAGAAGTCTTATTGAGCACTGCATCGCGGGCAGAAAGCTCAGTAATTTCAACAGCGCGTCCAGCATTATCAAGTGAAGTAACAGTCTTTAAAACCGGTGTACGGGTTAAATTTCCAAATTTTGAACCGATATCATAATCGATCTGTGTATAGTTTTTTACATTGCCATTGATTTGAACATAATTAAAAACGTCCAGACCAAAGAGTGAAAAACTCATTGCAACTGCAGCAACAAGAGTAAGAATCTTTTTCATAGCTCCTCCAAACTCAATCTTTTATTCAATTAAGATATATGCTACTATTGTATCACATATTAAGAAAAAATGGGAGATTTTTTTGAACGAAAAGCAATGGAATTTTTTCTGCAGTTTCCGCCAGGATTTTAAGCAGAAAGTAAAAGAGTGGAGCAGCCGCATTCCGGACCTGGGCGTTTTGCAGAAAAAAGCAGCCGAAAAAGCCGCAACTCCCGCATATTCCTTTGAAACTCCTGTTGTTTATAACACCGACCTTGAAAAAATTACCCGTGATGATGAAATCAAACTTATAGTAATAGGCGATAACCCGGGCAAAGACGAGCAGCTGGCAAAAAATCAGCGCTATCTGTGCGGCCAGGCAGGTAAAATTGCAGACGGTTTTTTCCGCCGGAACCCCGAGCTTGGCATAGATTTCCGAAAAAACGTAATCATCTTAAATAAAACACCGGTTCACAGCGCCAAAACTGCCCAGCTGCAGACAATGATGAAGGATGGAGGCAGTCCGGTATGCGATCTGATTATGGAAAGCCAGAAATGGATGGCTCAGAATACCGCCCGCCTGCTTATGGAGCTGGATTCTACTGAACTGTGGCTTGTTGGTTATTCTGCGCTGCGTGAAAAAGGATTTTTTGTGCCTTACCGCGAAGAATTAAAGTCTGTGCTAAAGGATGATCCTGCCGCCTGGAACCGCGTATACGTTTTCCAGCATTTTTCCATGAACCGTTTTACAATTGACCTGGATGATTTTGTTAAAAAGAACGATCTGTCCGGCCTTGGCCTTATGGAACAGATTCACAAAACGGGTGAGTTTCACAAACAAGAGATTTTTTAGATTATTTGTCTTTTACAATTTCGTTTACCGAAGCTTCTTCCTCTGTAGGAAGCTCTCGTCCGGTAACGGCAGCCAGTTCTTTGGCAAGATTTTTTCTGTTTATAGCACGGTTTGTATAGTGAATTACGCTGAAGAAAATTACCATAAAGATAAATCCTTCTAAGAGCATTGCCGTACCCTTAAGTTTTCCGATAAAGAACGAAAGAATAACCATGCCGCAAAGCAGAGTCTGAATAAATACGATCAGATGAAGTGCCTGCTTTTTTGTATAGCCTATGTTCAAAAGCTTGTGGTGCAGGTGTGAGCGGTCCGGAGACATAATTGATTTTTTATCTCTAAGACGGCGCCAGATTGCGGCAATTGTATCAAATACCGGGAATGCGGTAAGAATAAGCATGATAAGGAACTTGTTGTATTCAAAAATATCGCTGGAAGTATAAAGCGGAATTACTGCAATAATGAATCCCAGGAACTGACTTCCTTCGTCGCCCATAAAAAGCTTGGCAGGCGGCCAGTTAAAGCAAAGGAACCCAAAGATTGCACCGGCCAGGATAAAGCAGATTCCGGCTTCCATGTTATTTGAAAGTGTATACAAAACTCCAAGAGTAGTAACTGCAGTAAAAGAAAGGGAACCGCAAAGACCGTCTAGTCCGTCAATCAGGTTGTAGGCATTAATTACGCCCAAAATCCATCCGAATGTAAGGATGTAGCTTATAGGCAGCGGCAGAACCCAGCCAAAAATCTGTGTAAAACGATAGCCGTTAAAGGTAACCAGAGCCGAAGCAGCCAGTTGAACCAGAAGCTTGAACCAGGCGGTAAGAGTTTTTATATCATCAAGAAAACCAAAAATAAAAATGATGAGGGCAGCCAGAAGGATAGGAAGTGTCTTTAAGATGTCCAGCTGGGTTGTAAAAACAACGTACAAAACTGTAGAAACAAAGAAAGCAAAGATAATTCCTACACCGCCAAGGCGCGAAATGTTACCGGAATGAACTTTTCTTTCGTCGTGATAGTCGTAAAGTGAATGTTTATTACAAAAATGAATTATTATAGGCATTGAAACAAGGGAGAGAACAACAGATAAAATAATGAATAAACTCATTTTTAACATTCCTAAACAGTTTAACGATTTTTCGGCATAAAAACAACAAAAACCTTGTTTCATATGTATATTTTTTGTATATTTTTTTTGTAATGAAGACGCCACTTTTTGATACACATAAGGTTCCCCAGGATGCAGCCGCTGTAATACAGGAATTTGATAAAATCATTCAGGGCGTAAGTCCCTTAAACAGCCGTCAGCTGCAGCAGCTTCCTCAAAATATACGTAATCTTTCGCAGCAGATGACCAGCGACCGTGCCAGCCGCCGCCTTGGTTACATGAACGAAAATATTCAGCTTAGTTCTTATGTGCGTTACTTCAGCTGGTGGAATCTGGTGCGTCTTACAAGGCTTTTTTCCAATCTTCCCGAGCAGTGCTTTCCCGACAATGATGCAGTCTGCCTGGATTTAGGAAGCGGCCCTCTTACCGTAGTCATAGCACTTTATCTTGCCCGCCCGGAGCTCCGCAAAAAAAAGCTTACCTGGTACTGTCTTGATGTTTCTGCAAACAGCATGGCGCTGGGTGAAGATATTTTTCTTTCTGTATGTGCAAGACTTGGAGAAGAACCGTGGCAGATTATCCGCGTAAAGGGAAGCTTTGGTTCTTTTATAAAACAAAAGGCTCAGTTTATTACCTGCGCAAACATGTTTAACGAACTGGATCAGGCAACAGACATGCCTCCTGAGTTCAAGGTTAAAAAATATTTTGAACAGCTTTGTAATTATGCCGGCGAAAATCCTTTGTTCCTGCTTATAGAACCGGGAGTGCCTAAGGCCGCTCGTACACTTGCTTTGCTCCGCGACAGATTTATAAAGGCAGGGCTCAAGATAACGGCTCCTTGTCCTCATGCAGAAAAATGTCCTATGGATGGATTCCGTGCCTATACCGGCAGTAAATGCAAGTGGTGTAATTTTGCTTTTGAAACCGGAGATGCGCCGCAGGGATTGCTAAAGCTTTCTGAACGCGCCAAGCTGCCAAAGGAAAGGGCAACGTTGAGCTTTGTTGCGGTGGATTCCCGGGTCAAGCCCGAGAATGACAAAGGCAAGCCCGAGAATGACAAAGGCAAGGCCGAGAATGACAAAGGCAAGCCCGAATATGCCTCGGCCGACCTTTCTATCCGCATAACTTCGGACAAGATAAGGCTGCCAAATTATATGGCGGGATTTTACGGCTGCAGCAGACTTGGACTTGTGCTCGTTACCATTCCTGATTCCAACAACACAAAGCTGCCAAAACCGCCGTTTGTACCTAAATCGGGAGATTTGATTCAGGTTAAAATAAAAACACCGGATTCTCTCCCTAAGGATGAAAAATCCGGTGCCTTAATAATAAAGCTGTAATTATTTCTGTACAGCACCAACAATAGAAAGCACGATTCCGGCTACTACCATGTAGAAACCAAACAATGCATTCTTAAGAAGATGCTTTCCTACAGCCTTGTAAATTCTACCGTTTGTGGTAAATCCTATTACAAGAATAACTGCTCCGGCAAGAATAACAAGGGCAAAAATCAATTTAAGACCTTTGAGCTGTGGAACAAAGCATGCAATAATACCAAGAATTGCACCTGCAATAATCAGGATAGATCCAATTGCAACAAAGCCGCCTTCTTTAGCGTTTCTGATAAAATCAAATCCGTTGGCAGAAGATCCGAACAATCCTTTAATCATTGGACAGCAGAAACCAATTGCTACCAAAAGTACCCCGATTAAATAAATAAGAGGTAAGCTACTCTTTTTTCCCATAAGAAATACTCCTTACCGGCTTTTTTTCGAACCGGTACTGTTAATTATAGCACACTCTTAAGAAAACTCAACCTGCAAAAGAATAAATAAAAAAAATTGTATTCTTTTCAAAATATGATATAATTATTCTATAATAGGGAGAGTTGTGTGAAAGATAGGATTCTGTATGGAGAAACGCAAAGGCAACAAAAAACCTAAGATTCTCTTGGCTGGTCATAAGCTCGCAGACGAAAAAGAAATATCTGCAATGATTTCTGATAAATATGAGCTAACTTGTGTTTCTACAGAAGAGCAGGTTCTTCAGATACTTCAGGATAACGACAAAGAATTTTCAGGTGCCATTTTTTCTCAGGACAAGGCGCTGGAGCTGCTGGAAGAAATCCGCATGGTTCCAACGCTCGAAGAGTTCCCTGTGTTAGTCTGCCTTAACGAATCTAATCATGAGCTTGAAAATAAACTTATAGAATACGATGTAATAGACTTTCTTAAAAAACCGTTCAGCGTAAACAGAACCCGCAACCGTCTTAAAACCCTGGTAAAGCTTTCTAATGCAAACCGCCTCATTTTTGAATTGGAGCGAGATGACCTTACAGGGCTTTATACACGCCAGGCCTTTTTGCGCAAGACCCAGCAGATCCGCGATAATAACCCAAAGAAAAAATTTGCCGTTATTGGTTTTGATTTTGATAACTTTAAATCTTCAAACACTTTGTACGGCGAAGATAAATGTAATGAATTTCTGGAGTATACGGCACACAGACTTAAGGGAGTTCTGCCAAAAGGTATAGCCGGAAGATTTGGCGGCGACCAGTTTGTTCTGTTCTTTGCTTACGAAGGTGAAACTGTAAATGTAGACCGCGTAGATTCCATAACAAAAAATATTCTTTCTACAGCGCCAATTCCACATCAGGTTGTAAAGATTGGTATTAATGCTCCAATAGACAACAAATCTCCTATGGTTGTCTGCTGCGACAGGGCCTTTCTTGCTATCCGCGAAATCAAAGGTATTTATGGCAAGAACCTGGCCTTTTACCAGAAAAAATTACAGCAGCAGCTTTTGGACGAACAGCGCATTATTGAATCAATGGAAAGCTCGCTGGAGCAGAACGAATTTAAAGTTTACTACCAGCCAAAGCACGAAACCATTACAGGAAAAATTGTTGGAGCCGAAGCGCTTGTAAGATGGGAGCATAAAGAATTTGGATTTATGTCTCCGGGCCAGTTTATTCCGCTTTTTGAACGAAACGGATTTATTTCCAAGCTGGACATGTTTGTTCTGGAACAGGTGTGCAAGGACTTAAAACGCTGGTGCGAACAGGATTTCCCGGTTGTTCCGGTTTCTGTAAATATTTCGCGACATGACTTTATGGTAGAAGGCTGCCTGCAGAGTCAGATTGAAACCATAGACAAGTACAAAGTTGACCACTCCCTCATTCATATGGAAGTTACAGAATCCATGTATTCTGAAAACACAGACTTTATCATAGCCCAGGTAAAAGAGCTTCAGGAACTGGGCTTTATGATAGAGATGGATGATTTTGGTTCGGGCTATTCATCATTGGGTATGCTTTCAAGCTTCCCGCTCAATATCATCAAACTGGATATAAGCTTTGTCCGCAATATCAGAGAGAACGAAGTTGTAATAGAAAACATCATCAAGATGGCACACAGACTTGGACTTCTTACAGTAGCCGAAGGTGCCGAAACTGATGAACAGGTAACAACCTTAAAAACTCTTGGTTGCGATTTTATTCAGGGCTTTTATTTCAGTAAGCCGCTTCCTGTTAAGGATTTTGAAACTTATCTTAATAAAGCAAAGCATCAGAAAAAGCGCATTCATCTGCAGGAATTAAAGGGCGAAGACGAAGTTGAGTCTGAAGACTGGCACATGGGCGAAAACATGCTGCTTGCCGTAAACGAAGTAGCAGAGGGTATTCCTGGAGGCTTCTTCTCTTATCATGCTGATGGAGACATGGAGCTTATTTCGTTCAACCGCGAACTGATGAATCTTTTTGCCTGTAAAGATGCCGAAGAATTCCGTGAATACACCGGCAACTCATTTAAAGGCATTGTCTTTAAAGATGATTTTGAATATGTTCAGAGGAGCATAGAAGCTCAGATTGTAGATGACAAAGACATGGACTATGTAGAATACAGAATCCTGGCAAAAGACGGCACCATGCGATATGTACGCGACTACGGCCGTTTTGTTAAGACCAAAAAATATGGTGATATATTCTATGTATTCATAAACGATGCAACCGAAGAAGAACGCTGGAAGATAAACGCACAGCTCAATTCTGTAAAAGAAGAAGAAATGGAGCGTTCAATTAATCTTGCAGTAAGCGCCAACCGAGCAAAGAATATTTTTATTTCAAATATTGTATTGGATATTCTGCCGTCTCTTAAAACTGTCATTGACTGTACAAATCAGATTACCGACAAAATGGAAAGCGGTAAATCTATAGAACGCGAAATAACCGAAGCCAAAAAGGCAGAAGAGCACCTGCTTGGATTTGTTAACAACCTTAGGGAACTGGCGCTTGTAGAAAACGGAAAAATCAAGCTTATAGAAAAAGCTTATGACATAACTAAGGCAACCCAAAGCATTTATGGATTAGTAGAAGACTCTGCTAAACGTAAAAACATAAAGCTTGAATACTGGAACGAAATTTCCAACCCGTATATCTATCAGGATTTAATTCATACAACCGACGTAGTTTTGAATATCCTTCAGAATGCCATAAAGTATTCGCCGATTGGAGGTACCATAAAATTTGGTATACGCCAGCTGCCTTCTGACAAGCCGGGAGAATGTATTATAGAATTTATCTGCGAAGATCACGGTATTGGTGTTTCCAAGGAATTTTTGCCTTATATCTGTAAACCGTTTGCCCGCGAAGACAACAAGATAAACAGGGCACAACCAAGCTCGGGCCTTGGACTTCATCTGGCCAAATCGCTTCTTGTTGTTATGAACGGAACTATTGAATTTACAGAAACTCCGGGAGGCGGTTTGACAGTAAGGACATCGCAGCCACACCGCTTTGCCAGGAAAGAAGACATAGAAAAAGAGACAGCCCTTACTCAGAATATCCGCTAGTTTGATTTACCTTATTTAAGGCCTTCCAGAAGAATATTTGACAGCAGTGTAAGCTGAATACTTCCATTCATTTTAGAATCCATATCCAGCATCTTGCCGCTTAGCGAAAGCTTTTGTGCCGCACTAAAGAATGTGTGCATGAGTGTAAAATACAAAAGCTCTCCGTATTTAGTATATTTTTCGTTAATGGAACCGTCAGAAATTCCTTTTTCAATTGCTTCGCTTATAATCTGCTTTACAAGAAGAATTACTGCTTCGTACTGAACCATAGAAGCCTTGGGAATCTGTTCCTTTACGGCATAAGAATCAAACAGATAAATGTAGCGCAGGAATTCAGTATTTTTTTCATACAGCTTTACAAAGAGCGAAAAAATAACCTCCAGCTGTTCATAACCTTTGGCATTTGTATATTTAGGTTTAAGAAGGGAAGGCAGAACATCTTCCATGCGTTTTTGCCAGGCCCAGGTTGCAATGCGTACGGTAAGCATGGGTTTGGAAGTAAACATGCGGTACAATTCTTCTGAACTCGTTTTTGTTTTTTCTGCAATTGTTTCCATGGAAACATCTTCTATTCCATGAGTTGTAAAAAGATCAAAAGAGGCAGACAAAATTTTTTCTTCTCGTTCGGATATCCTGTTCTGATCCGAAAGTAAATCCATAATAGTCATATAAATAGGATAACATAGATACTTATAATGTCAAATAAAACTCCCCAAGGTAAAAATTTTATGCTATATTTTATGGTATATTGTAACAGAGGTGGTTTATGGGTAGAGAAATAGAAGTAAAGATCCCGCTGTCAGATGAACAGTATGATGCAGTCCTTGCTTTTATAAAGGGAGGCAAAGCTCAGACGGGGGTTACGGGGCGCGATGTTTCCCACCTTTTAAAAACCGACGCTTATTTTTCCAGATACGATACAGATGAAGAACGCAAAAAAAACGTGGAGCCCAAGGTTATAAGAATAAGAACCGAGCAGGTTCTGGATGTACCGGATGCACCGCCAAAGCAGGCATTTTTCTGTTTAAAATATAAAAAGATTGAAAATGATGTAGAGTTTAATTCCGAAAACGAAACTGCCGTGGAAGATGAAAATCCTCTGCTGCTTTTCTTTTCTGTTGCAGGCTATAAAAAATATTTTGAAAAAATAAAGGATTCGTATTCGGTTTACTGCACCTGTGATGCAGACAAACAGATAGAATTTCACCTGGAGCTTGTAACCGTAAACGGACATAAGTATTTTGAAGTTGAAGTAACACAGCCGGAGCTTGATGCAGACCGCGTTCAAAAAGGGCTGGAAGCTTTTGTTTCGGCTTTTGGACTTGATGTTTCTAAAAAAGATTCACGCAGCTGGATGCAGATTCTGGCCGATTAGCCGATTAATGGAGGATGAGAATGAAAAATAAGGCAAAGCTTTTACTTGCAGTTTTAATCTGTGCTTTTGTATGTCAGGCAGTGAGTGCCAAAGAAACGGTTCCAAGAAAGTACCGCCTGGCCGCATATACCAGGGCAGTAGAAAAAGAGCTTGGACATAAATCTGAATCGTACGAAACAATTATCATAAACACAGCTTATTCTTATTATGGAGACGCCTGCGACAACAACTGGGATAAAGAAACCTGGAAGGAAGCAGTAAAAAAAGCAGCAGAGCTTTGCAAAAACAAAATTGCCATTGCGGCTGCCAAGACCGGTGAGTTTGGAGAAAAGCTTCTTAAGGCGCTGGTAACTGCAACCAAGGATGCGGCAGATTCAATTTCCAACTGGATTGATGAAAAAAGCGAAGAATACGACAACAGAAAAAAGGAAAAAGATTCCGGCAAAAAGAATAACTTTGAGCGAAAGGAAATATAACCCCTGTTTGCGCGTTGTGCCGTAAAAATCCATTTGCGAAATTTATTCAAATGCAATATAATAAAATTCCGTAATGAAAAACGGATTTGACAACGAAAAGTATTTAAAGATTCAATCAGAACACATCAAAGAAAGGATTGCCAAGTTTGGCGATAAACTCTATCTGGAATTTGGCGGCAAGTTGTTTGACGACTATCATGCTGCCCGCGTTCTTCCAGGCTTTCAACCAGACAGTAAATTAAAAATGCTCATGCAGCTGGCCGACGTTGCAGAAATTGTAATTGTTATAAGTGCTGTGGACATTGAAAAAAACAAGGTTCGAAGCGATCTTGGAATTACCTACGACAAGGACGTTCTTCGTCTGCGTGATGAATTCCAGAACCGCGGACTTATGGTTGGCAGTGTTGTAATTACCCACTACACAGGTCAGGAAGCCGCCAAGATGTTCCGTGCCCGCCTTAAAAAGATGGGAATCAAATCCTACTATCATTATACAATTCCGGGATATCCTTCTAACGTAGCCCTCATAGACAGTGACGAAGGCTATGGAAAAAATGATTATATAGAAACTACACGCCCGCTTGTTGTAATTACAGCACCGGGACCTGGTTCAGGAAAAATGGCAACCTGTTTGAGCCAGCTGTACCACGAAAATAAACGCGGTGTAAAGGCCGGTTATGCCAAGTTCGAAACCTTCCCAATCTGGAACCTGCCGCTCAAGCATCCGGTAAATCTTGCGTACGAGGCTGCTACTGCCGACTTGAACGACGTAAACATGATTGACCCGTGGCATCTGGAAGCTTACGGCAAAACTACAGTAAACTACAACCGCGATATAGAAATCTTCCCGGTACTGGATGCAATTTTCAAAGGCATCTACGGCGAAAACCCATACAAGTCTCCTACAGACATGGGTGTAAACATGGCAGGCTACTGTATTTATGATGACGATGCCTGCTGCGAAGCAAGCCGCCAGGAAATTATCCGCCGCTACTATGTAACACTCAACCGTTTTGTAGACGGCAACGCCACCGAAGAAGAAATTAAAAAGATTGAACTGCTCATGCAGCAGGAAAAAATTTCTACCGACGAACGCCGCGTAACTGTTGCTGCAAAAGAGCGTGCTACCAAATCTAAATCTATCTGTGCCGCCATTGAGCTTGCAGATGGTACAATCATTACTTCTGAAACTACAGAGCTGCTTGGTACAAGTGCCGCCCTTATTTTGAATGCAACAAAGCATCTGGCAGGTTTGGACCACAAGCTCAAGCTTATTCCAAAAGAAATGATTGAGCCTATCCAGGAAATGAAGGTAACTTACCTTAGCGGTAATAACCCTCGTCTTCATACAGACGAAGTTCTTGTTGCCCTTGCCATGCTTTCTAAGGATGACGAAAACTGCCGTAAAGCAATTGCTCAGCTGCCTAATCTACGCGGCTGCCAGGTTCATACCAGCGTTATGCTCAGCGAAGTTGACCGCAAGATCTTTAAGAAGCTTGGCGTAGATTTGACCTGCGAGCCGGTAAGCAAGAAGCAGAAGCCGCTGATTGGCTAGCAATCCAGGCATTTGACATATTCGCGTGTTTTTGTCATAATCGCCACGTATGGAAAAGAAAGTATCATTAACACGTAAACTCGTTTTAACAGGGGCATTGAGCGCCCTTATAATTGTGCTTGGAATTACCAAGCTTGGCCTTATTCCGCTTGGACCGGCTGCAAGCATTACAATTCTGCACGTGCCTATTATTCTGGCTGCATGCCTGTGCGGACTTCCTTCTGCACTTTTTACAGGCGCCGTTTTTGGAATTATGTCCCTTGTTCAGGCCGCAATGAGCCCAAGTGGTGTCCTTGATCCTCTTTTTGTAAACCCGCTTTGTTCAGTTTTGCCACGTATGCTTACAGGTTTGATTGCCTGGGTATTGTGGTTTGTATTCAATAAAATTCCTAAGATGCCAAAGGCTGTAAGTGCCGGTATCACAGCATTCATTTCTACAGTTTGCCACACTCTGCTTGTAATAGGATGTCTTTATCTTTTTGCAGGCACTGCTGTACGCGAAGGCATGGGTGGACTTGGTTATTTTGCTGTAATTGCCGTACTTGCTCCACAGGCCGCACTCGAAGCCGTAGCCGCAACAATCATCTGCGCCGCAGTTTATGTTGGGCTTTTTGTATCCGGTAAGCGCAAATCTAAGCTTTCGCAGGAAGTTGAGTAGGTATTAGTGCAGGCCCTTCGACAGGCTCAGGGACCCCTCGCTCTTCCAAAAACCTCATTTTGTGCTATAATATTACTATGAAAATAGTAATTGTAGGAGCTGGATTTACAGGCGTTCAGCTGGCAAAGCTCCTCATTAATGAAAAAAATGAAGTTGCTCTCATAGACAATAACGAAGAAACTATCAGGCATGCACAAAACCTTCTGGATTGTACTGTTGTGTGTGCCGACGGAAATAATCTTGAAACGCTTGAAGATGTTGGTATTGCAAAAGCCAACGCCCTTGTCTGCGTAACCTCTTCTGACGAAGTTAATATGATTACCTGTTCGCTCGTGGACGCAGTGTACCCAGATGTACTCAAAATTGCCCGCGTGCGTAACTATGCCTACTATGTAAATACAACCAAGGCCGAAAAAAAGCATTCCGGTGAATTTGGCGGAAAGCACAGACCACTTTATGGTATTAATTACATGATTCACCCGGACGTAGAGGCAGCTGATGCAATTGTTCAGGCTGTAGAAAACGGTGCGGTAGGAAACGTAATTACTTTTGATAACAGCGACCTTGAAATTGCCCGCATTATGGTAAACAAGGACAGTGTTTTTGACGGCATTACCCTTAAGGAAATACGCGGCAAAACCGATGTAAAATTCCTTGTAAGCTATGTTGAACAGGATGGTGTAACTTCGCTGCCTACAGGAGGCACGGTGATCCAGGCCGGCAACACGCTTGGTGTACTTGTGGACAAAAACGAAATTAATGCGCTGCTTGAGCTTTGCGGTTCGGTGCAAAAGGAGCTTAGGCGTGTTGTACTTATTGGTGCAGGCCGCATCGGCACAATTATTGCAGACAAGCTTATACAGAAAAAGACATCGGCCTTTGCCAGATTGTTTGGCGGGGCCAAGGCAAAGCATACACAGGATTTTGTTATCATAGACAGTGATGATGAGCTTGCAAAGGCTGCGGCAGAAAGGTTTCCGGATGCACGGGTTTTGTGTGCCGATGCTTCTGACGAAAACATGCTGCGCGAAGAAGGCTTAACAAGCTTTGACCTTGCCATTTGTGCTACCCACAACCACGAGCTTAATATGATTCTGGCTGCATACCTTGAATCACTTGGGGTAGGCCAGTCGGTTGGTCTTGTACGCAGCCACGATTTTGTAGAAATCAGCGAAAAACACCTTGGTGTAGACGTAGCCATTCCATTGCGCGACAGCGTTGTAGATTCCATTATGAGTCATCTGCGCGGTAAGTCGGTAAAAGAAATTCATACAGTAACAACCGGCGAGCTTGAAATTGTTGAATGCGAGGTTGGTTCAGATTCCAAGGTAACCGGAAAATCTCTGCGCGAGATTTCGGATCCGGGTTCGTTCCTTGTTCTTCTTGATAAGAAATTTGGTACCCAGCAGTATGCAATTCCGGGCGGAGACACTCAGATTGTTGCAGGCGACCATGTAGTTCTTATTACAAAATCCGAAAACAGCAAAAAGATTTTGTCTTATTTTGCAGGCAAACAGTAGTCGGGAAGGGCAGGCGCAATGTTCTTTGTAAATTTTCTTAAAATAAGTTCTATTCTTCTTGCAATTGTAGGTGCAAGCTTTGGCATTCCGCTGCTTGTAGCTTTGGGCTGCGGAGAACCGGAAATGGTGCTTCCTTTTGTCATTCCTATGCTTGTAAGCTTTGTTGTCTGTGCAATTGTTACCATAAGCACCCGCAAAATCAAGTTTACCATGTCCATAAAGCAGACTTTTGTGATTGTAGCCATGTCCTGGGTTGTCATGTCCTTTATGGGTAGCGTTCCGTTATATTTCAGCGGTTATTTTAATTCTTATGTTGATGCACTTTTTGAAAGCGTAAGCGGATTTACTACAACCGGTGCAACAATTCTGTCCGAGGTAGAAAATCTGCCGCGTTCAGTGAATATGCTGCGCTGTCTTACACACTGGATAGGTGGTATGGGAATTGTAACCCTTACCGTTGCACTTTTGCCTCTGCTTGGTGTGGGCGGCTTTCAGCTTATCAAGGCAGAAACTACAGGCCCTGAAAAAGGCAAGGTTACTGCCCGCATTACCACTACAGCCAAGGTTTTGTGGCTCATTTATTTTGGTTTTACCGTTGCAGAAACAATTGCCCTTTTGCTTGCCGGCATGGACTTTGTTGATGCACTTTCGCATGCCTTTGCCACACTTGGAACCGGCGGTTTTTCAACACGCAATTCTTCTATAGGAACCTATAATTCTGTAGCAGTAGAAATAATTATTACCGTATTTATGTTCCTTTCGGGTATAAATTTCAGCCTGTTCTTTTATCTTGGAACCGGAAAAGTAAAGGAATTTTTTGGCAACGTAGAATTCAAAGCCTACATAGGCATTCTTCTTACAGCCATTGTGGGCATTACAATAAGCGTAATTCCTTATTACGGCGGTTTTGGAACAAGTTTACGTTATTCTTCGTTCCAGGCTGTTTCCATTATGACAACTACGGGTTTTGGAACCGCAGACTATTTGCAGTGGCCGGTTATTGCCCAGTTCTTCTTGTTCATGCTGTTCTTTGTAGGCGGCTGTTCCGGTTCTACATCGGGTGGTATTAAGGTTGTGCGCTGGGTAGTTCTGGCCAAACAGCTTAATAACGAAACCAAACGCATGCTTCACCCGCACGGAGTATTTACAATCCGTCTGAACGGCAAGGTAAGCAACAAGGAAATTGTCCTTAGCGTTACTTCGTTTATGTTTTTGTATTTTGCAGTTGCAGCCACCACAGTTTTTGTAAGCTGTCTTGGCGGTGTAGATATTTTGAGCTCTGTAACCGGTGCCATGAGTATGGTAGGTAATGTTGGTCCGGCCTTTGGCCTTCTTGGTCCAACAGCAAATTACGGGGCTCTTCCGGCGTTTGTTAAGCTATGGTATTGTTTTGCCATGCTCGCAGGCCGTCTGGAGCTTTACACCATGATAATTTTCTTCCTTCCAAGTTACTGGAGGAAGTAAAGATTGTCGGGTCAAGCCCGACAATGACACATTGTCATTCCCGGGCTTGACCCGGGAATCTTATATAACAAGGAGTACTTTTATGGCAGATTTAACTATTCGATTTTATTCACCAACCCTGCGACGCGACGTTTCTTTCCTTATGGTTATTCCAAATGATATACGGATGGACTATCCGCGCGAAGATCTAAAACGCAAGGACCGTCCTATGAAGACACTGTTTTTGCTGCACGGGTATACAGGAGCCGCTTTTAACTGGGTTCCGGGAAACCTTGCAGAGCAGTATAACTTTGCAGTAGTAATTCCAAGCGGAGAAAACGGCTTCTGGCTGGACGGACCTGCTACAGGCAGACAGTTTGCCACTTTTGTAGGCGTTGAACTTGTTGAATATGTACGCAAAACCTTCCATCTTGCAATGACAGCCGACGACACCTACCTTATGGGCTTTTCTATGGGTGGTTTTGGAGCCTTGCACACCGCTTTTGCTTATCCGGACACCTTTGGCAAGACCGCAGCCCTTTCTTCGGCCCTTATTCATAACGAAGTTGCCAAAATGACACCGGGACAGGGTAATGATGTAGCCAACTATGATTATTACTATATGTGCTTTGGCGACCCTGCCAAGCTTGCCCAAAGCGAAAATAACCCGGAATATCTGGTAAAAAAATTGCTGGCAGAGGGTAAAAAGCTCCCTGAGATTTATATGGCCTGCGGAACCGAAGACTTTTTGCTCCAGCGCAACCGCGAATTCCACACATTCCTGGAAGAAAACAAGGTTCCTCACACATACCTTGAAAGCTCCGGCATTCACGACATGAAATTCTGGCAGGAATACGCCGAAAAATTCATCCCTATGATGTTCTAGGAAAGCGCCGGGGCCCCTGAACTCAAACGGGGTCCCTGAGGCTCTCGAAGGGCCCCATACCAATGACATTTTCGTTAAAAAACAAAAGGTTGTCCCATTGGACAACCTTTTTTACAACCGATTGTTTTGCTGAAAATCAACAAAGAATCATCAGGAAATTAGAGACCTACACTTGTCATAAATTTTTCAGCAGCAGACTGAATTACAGCATCGCTCAAATAGTTAGGGTCTTTAATCTTTGCCTTAACTTCTGCAATACGGTCAGCCCTTACATCAGGAGTTTCAGAAGCAACCTTGTCAAGGTAATAAGCTTCGGCCATCTGTACGGCTTCTTTTGAAACAGAGATAGAATCTGTTTCTTTGCTTACCTTAGCAGAGTTATCTGTCTTGCGGATGTTCTGAACATTGTTCAGTTGAGTAACATTGTTTACACCATTTATCATCATAACGTCCTACCCCTCTACCTTTTAATTATCGGCAGATTCTTCAGAAAGTTGAATATTTTTCGTGCCCGAAATGAAAATTGCGAACTCGCCCTTGATACTGGGCCTGTTTGCATAATCATCTCTCAAAGTGCCAGCAGAACCGCTCGTAATCTCCTCATGGAGCTTAGTCAGTTCTCGTCCAACAACTATGCGCCTTGTACTATCTATATCGGCAATGTCGGAAAGAAGTTTAGTAATTCTGTAAGGAGATTCGTAAATAATTATTGCATCTCCTGTCTGCATTAATTCCCGCAATCTTGATCTTCTTCTGCCCGGTTTGGGAGAAAGAAAACCTTCGAAAATCAATGTCTTTCCGCCGCTTCCTGCAACACTGATTAAGGTTGCAAAAGCCGATGCTCCCGGAATTGGAACAACCTGATGTCCCGCTTCCCGCACTATATCCACAAGAACGGCACCCGGATCGCTTATACCTGGGGTTCCGGCGTCGCTTGCATAGGCTACAGAGTGTCCCTGGTCCAAAAGTTCAACAATTTTGGGTCCCACAGACCGTTCATTCTGTGCCCTGCAGGAAATCAAAGGCTTTTTTATCTCCAGATGATTTAACAACTGAAGCGTATGGCGTGTATCCTCTGCAGCAATATAGTCTGCGTTTTTAAACGTTTCTATAGCCCGCAGCGTGATGTCACCCAAATTGCCTATAGGCGTTCCTACAATATATAGTACTGACACAATTCTATTATAAACGGAAAATAGACTTATAACAAGTGATTTTTTTTGTGATATATGTTATAATATCTGTGGAGTTTAAAAATGCAGGATTTTATTTTCAGGATTTCGCCAAATATTGTTTTGGGATCTTATACTGTAAGCAGACTTGGTATACAGGCTTTGGAATGGGGTTCACGTTACATGGTCATTATGGACCCTATCTTGAACGAAGTGAAAATGCAGGAAAAAATTGTTTCTGCGCTTGTTGACCGCAAGCTGGATCACTTTGTTTTTAATGAACTTACCGAAGGTACTTCTACAAAAACCATTCAGCGTGCTCTTGCACTTGCAAAAGAAAGTCATGTTCATGGAATTATTGCTTGTGGTGGTGCCAAAGCGCTTAATATTGGCCGTTGTGTTGCGGCTCTTTATAACGAAGTTCATGATTTTTATACCTTTGTAGACGGTGCACTTCCTACAACTTCTCCAATTTCGTGCATCTGTGTGCCTACAACATTCAGAACTCCTTTTGTATTTACAAATCAAATTCCGGTAACCGATTCACGCAATCATCAGCTCAAACTGATGAAGGTTCAGAATAATCTTACTAAGCTGGTAGTAATTGATCCAAACCTTATGCTCACACTTACCGATAACCAGAAGTCTTCCATTTCCATGGAGCTTTTGAGCATGGGTATTGAGGCCTACTTGAGCCAGAAAGCCAACTTCTTTAGCGATATGTTCGTAGAAAAGGGTCTTGAGCTGCTTTCTTATGCTTTGGACGGTTCTCCAAGCCTGGATATTACTACTCCGGAAGAGATTCTTCTGGCACAGGCCGGTTCCATGGTTTCGCTGGCTACTTCTTCCAGCTCTCTGGGACTTTGTTCTTTGCTGGGACTTACCATTAATTCACGCTACAAGATTGATAAATCGCTGGTTTCTTCCATTCTGCTGGCATATTCGGTAGAAGATGCGGCACAGTTCAAGGCTGCAAGACTGGAAAAACTGGCTCACATTATGCGCATTGCTCCGGAAGAAGTTACCGGAGAAGCTGCAATCAAGTCTTTTGTAGATTATATACGTCAGAAAATTGCCAAATTCAATCTGCCGGCACGTCTTAAGGATCTGCAGCTTTCTATTGAACAGCTTTCGCTTGCGGTAGAAGATGTACGTCCTGTGGATATTATAAACAATCTTCCACGCAGCATGACAACCGACGATGTTTTTGACTTTGTAAAGAACGCCTACTAAGGGGCTGCTCCACAAAACTGATGATAGAACCAGGTAAACTTTTTCAGCTGGAAGGCGGTCAAAAAAGACGCAAGCTCGCCCTTACTTTTGGTGCCCTTGAACGCGATATTCTTGGTATTGCCGAAAAAGGCACCGAATACAATTTTACAACTATTCCAAGGCCTCAATACATCAAAGAAATAACAAAACTTTTGCTCAAGGACCCCAAGCTGCCACCGGAAGCAGCCGCAGAACTGACCCGCCTTATAGAGGCTGAACCTCTGGACGAACTGCGCCTTTGTAACTGTGCGCGTAATCATCTTCTGGCAATTATAGGAACTTTTCCTGCAGAGTGGGACCTTGTAATTGCACCGCATGCTGCTCCTTCTAACCCGGACGGAACCATTAAACAGAGGGATTTTTTTCCGGGCGTTGCAGTTTATGCCGAAGATATTCGTTCGCCTTTTAATATTGGTTCCATTTTCCGCACTGCCGAAGCCATGGGAGCAGAAAAGGTTTATATTTCGCCCTGCTGTGTAGACCCCGAGCAGCCACGTGCAGTAAGAAGCGGCATGGGTTGTATAGAAACTCTTGGCTGGACCCGTGCCAGTCTTGATGAACTACCGCAGGATGTTCCTGTTTTTGCACTGGAAACCGGCGGCACTGATATAAATGAATTTAAGTTTCCTAAGCAGGGAATCTGTATAATTGGTTCCGAAGAGCTTGGTGTAAGCCCCGAAGCACTTAAACGTGCAGACTACGGCTGTGTAACAATTCCTATGAAAGGTTTAAAAGCGTCGCTTAATGTGGGTGTTGCGTTTGGAATTCTTATGCAGAAGTGGGTAGAAAGCCTTACAAATTAGCTTCTTACTTTTTTAATTGTTTTACGATATAGTCCAGTTTTGCTTTTGAATCAATGTTAAAGAATTTGAGTACGTCTTTGTTTATCTGGTAAAAGTCTGTCTGCGAATTGTTATAGTACTGGAGAATGTCTGCCAGATAGATGATGTATACAAGCGGCTTAAACTGCTCGTCTGTAAACGAAGGGTTGTTATGGAAAAGGATGACCTGAGAAATTTTTTCTGGCAGTCCCCATTTTTGAACCAGCATATAGCAGCCGCGGCTATGACCAAAATCATTTATAAACAGTTCATAAAGGCGGCCCGACTCGTCCAGGGTAGAGGCAAGCTTTTTAACCTTATCCTTCTGCTCGTCTGATGCAGCCTTGAGGCACAGGCATTCAATATCGTGCAAAAGTCCACAGATGTAAACTTCTTCTTTATCAACGGCGGCGTCCGAAAAATTCTGTGCAAGATTATAGGCGTAAAAGGCTACGTCTGATTCGTGCTTCCAGAACTGCTGGATTTCCTTTTGTTTTTTAATAAGCCTTAGCTTGCTGTTATCTTTGGAAAGCACCTGCAAAATCTTATCTCGTCCCAAAGCGTCAAAGGCCTGTGTAATTTTAGAACAGCAGGCACCGTTTTCTGAAGCATCCTTAAGAATTATTGAAGTAAGGAAGGCATCGTTAGAAATATAATCTATAAGCGGCTGCGAGTCGTTCGGGTTCTTTTTGGCAATCTTGGCCAGCTCCTGCAGGGAATCTTCAAAAACAGGAACTACATCCAGGTCGCCCGCAAATTCTTCATAAAGCAGATCCATGTGCTTGTCAATTTCGGGACTGAGCGGAAGAAGAATCTGTGTAATGGTTTCTTTGTCTGTAGAAAAGATCTGGAAGTTATCCGAAGTCATACCGATTTTTTTGAGCATAAGTACCATGATGATGATACCAAGTCCGGCACCTTCGGTAAGGTCAATTACCTTGGACATAACCTGTTTAGGGTCTTCGTATTTTTTTGCCATCTTAAGCTTTTCGTTGATTCGCTGCTGTTCAAAAATTGTAAGTATGGAATTGTTACGGATTTCGATTTTTACTCCGCTGTCGTAAAGCTGCAGGCAGAACCTTACATAAAGTCCCTGTCGCTTTTGTTCCTTAAGGTAATGTTCAATATTATTAAGAGTGTCGTCCTTAAAGGTAACCATGCCCTGGTGGTAATCCATTTCGTTGTTTATATCCAGGTTTTGTTCCTTAAAGTAAACTCGTTTTGTATTGGCTTTTTTGGCATTGGTAAGAAGTTCGCTAAGGCAGAATACAAGATTATCGGACATGTGTTCCTGATGGCATTCAGAAAGGAATACCATGAGTACTTCCTGAATATACAGTTCCATTTCTCTTGGGAGTGTATAAGAAGTAACTTCTACAGGTGTATGAAGTTTTACAGCGAGTCTGATTTTCTCTCTATCCTTTTCGGTAATAAACTTTGTTCTAAAGTCCATACTCTTCTATTCTATTCTAAATTTTAAATAATGTAAAACGTTTTTCTTGTCTGTGTTCTCAAAAAAGAATTTCCATGTTATAATTTTTTTTATGCGCAGGCATTTCCTTATATTATTAACATCGGCAATTCTTTTAATAAGTTTTGGAATTTCTACGGCAGTTACCTTAAGAACGATGGATAGACTCGTAAAAGAAAACAACCGCGAAAATTCTGTTATCTTTGCTAACGAAGTAGGAAATGCCGTAATGGATATTTTTTCTGAGGCTGTTGCTGTTTCCCGCGCAATGAACAATACTTTTCTTCAGTCGCTGCTGGCAGATGAATACAATCTTACACCCCAACAAAAAGATGAACTTATCAAAAAATACCTTATGGAAATAATAGATAAATTCGGGTATGCAACGGCTTTTCTGGCAGATGACAGAACCATGACCTACTATGCCGAAACCGGATTTACCAAAACAATAGATCCTTCTAACCCGGATGATGACTGGTATGTTCCGTTTAAGGAATCGGGCAAGCTGTACGAGCTTAATGTAGATAACGACCAGGCAAACAATAACCGCATGACAATTTACATCAACAGCAGAATGAAGGATTCGCACAATAATTTTATTGGAGTCTGCGGCGTTGGTGTTCCTATAAAGCTGGTTGTTCAGATGCTCCAGAATATGGAAATTCAGAACAGCATTTATATAAAGCTTGTTGCACCGGACGGCACTGTGCGTGTAGGAAGAACCGGTCAGATTGTAATGCAGCGTACGGAGCAGGAGCTTAAAGAAATTCTTAAGGATTATGTTTATTCTGAACCTTACATGTACAATGTAAAGGATTCGGACGGATACACAATCATTAAGTATATTCCGGACTGCCAGTGGTTTGTTGTTATTGATTATGCCGGCGGAAAAACCTCTAACTTTTCTACCGTTTTATTCAGAAACCTTTTGTTCTGTCTTATTATAACCATGGCGGTTCTTATTGTTATAAACTTTGTTCTGGACAGATTTACCAAAAATACAGAAAAATTTGTTGAAGAAGCGCTTGTGGACCAGCTTACGGGCTTTAAAAACCGCAGGGCTTATCAGACTGAGCTTGAAAAACTTAACGAAAGCGGTATTGTTCCCAACCTTTGCGTTGCCTCCATGGATATAAACGGGCTTAAAGTAACGAACGATTCCTTTGGTCATATGGCGGGTGACGATTTGATTATGGGTTGCGCCCAGATAATCAAGGAAATGTTTTCGGAAAACGGATGGAAGGTGTTCCGTACCGGTGGCGACGAATTTATTGCGATTATCAATCATCCTATAAAAGATATAGAAGTGCTTATTCAGGATTTTAAGACAAGGCAGCAGTATTTTGATCATGAACAGATAAAAGAGCTTTCTATTTCTGTTGGAATTGCACAGGGAAAAGACCATGCAGAAATTACACGCGCAGAAGATTTAATTAAGATTGCAGATAAGCGCATGTATTCTGACAAGGAAATTTACTATAGTGATGCAAGACACGAAAGGCGCAACAGATAGGGGAGCTAGTGCCCTGCGCTTTTAGTTTGCTATTGAAACAAATGTTGTTCCCTGGATCTGGGCCAGCTTTTTGGTAAGGCCTGTTACATCAAGAGATTCCGGGGCTTTTCCTGTAAAGATAAGGACAACCTTTTTAGACTCCGGTTCAAAGTGAGTATTCAAATCCAGAACAAAAACACCGGCCTCTTCCAAAAGCTTACGGATATAGGCTTCGTCAGGCCAGTTATCTTTGGCTTCTATTCTAAAGAGCTTGCGTTTGTCTGCAGGAAAGAGCTTTTTTTCCAGCTTGCCCACAATGAGCAGCAGCATGATTGAAAATACAAGAACAATGCCTACCAGCACGTACATTTTTGCACCGCAGGCAACTCCAAGCGCTGCAGAAGTAAAGATTATTGCGGCAGAGGTAAGTCCGCGGATATTAAGGCCCTGGTTTACAATGGCACCGGCGCCCAGAAAGCCTATACCTGTAATGATGGCGGCGGCGATTCTGGTAGGGTCACCTTCGACAAGGGAGTTTTCGGCAATTGCAACAGAAGCAATGGTTAACAGACAGGAAGAAACACAGATAAGGGTAAGGGTTCGGATGCCTACAGTGTGCTGGCGTACCTTGCGTTCAATACCCAGGAAAAAACCGCAGGCAAAGCTTACTGCCAGACGGATTATGTAATCTATAAGAGTGCTGTCCATAAAAACCCCGCTGATTTATATTATTTGAATAATGAGAATCCGTTAGAAACCTTGCCGCCGGCTCTAATCCAGGTGCAGGCCTGCTTTACATTCTGATGGCTTTTAAAGCTTTCGATGGCCGAAATTGTTTCTTTGGTCCAGTTTGCAAGCTGCTTGTCGCTGTTGAACAGTTCGTTGGTCTGGTCACATTTTGCCAGAAGCACGGAAAGATACTGTTTGTCGGCTGTAAGGGTAGCAAAGTTTTCTGCAAGTGCAATAAATGCTTCCTGTGCAGAATTTACTATATTACTTGTAGGATGAATGTTTACGTTTTTATTGCCCGAGCGCAGGTTTTCTACCTTGGAAGGGTAGGTTTTTGCCAGAAATACTACGGTAACAGGGTCTTTTCTCTGATCCAGGCGCAGCAAAAGCTCGTTTACAAAATACTGGTAGCCTGCAATCATTGTGTCTATTGCGGCGGAAACATCTTCGGTTCTGTCCAGTTCAAATTTCTGGGCATACCAGTACGAATCAAAATAAATTACAAACTGATTTAATTCTTCAAGCTTGGTTTCGGCTTTTATGAGCAGAGAACGAGATGAAATTGCCGAGGAACGGTTCCAGGTAGAGGCAAAAATGCCTTCTGCTTCGAAAGCGGAGGTTTCTCCTTCATCTTTTGCAACACTATAAACACGGCGTGTAGCAACAAACGATTCCGCAAAATCCAGGGAATCTGGTAAATCCTTACCAACAATCAATATATCTGCCATAAAAAAAGTATACCACATATTTATACATCTGTCATGCTCAACTTGGACGGCTTATATGGGTAAAACCAAGTTATAGGTGACATTTTTATGCATACTGTGATATACTTAAGGACTATGAAAGTCTGGATAAAGTATTTAATTGGAATAGCTCTTGGTGTACTTACAGCTGTTCTTTTTCCTGTAGATTCTGCTGCAGGATCTTCTACAGTTGCTTTTCTTACCGACCTGTTTGTGCGCTTTGGACGATATCTTGTTGTTCCAATTATTTTTTCTTCTGCAATTATTTCCATAAATAAATTAAGAACTTCTAAGCTTCTGCTTAAATCTACTGCATGGACTGCCGGCTTTATTGTAGTTTCTTCGCTCATGCTGGCGCTTGTAGGTCTTATTTCCATTCTGCTGGTTAAGCTTCCTCGTATTCCTATTACAAATGAACTTGCCGGCGAAATTATCGGAATAGATATTAAAGCTTTGGTGCTTTCGCTTTTCCCTGAGTCTGCATTTGCGGCTCTGCGCGAAGGTTCCTTCCTTCTGGTTTCTTTCCTTTTTGGTGCAATCATCGGTTGGGAAAGTGCCAGCGACCTTACTGCCTTTAAGCCTGTTTTTGCGCTTGCAGATTCTTTGTCTCAGCTTTTCTATCATGTTTCGGTTTTCTTTACAGAAATTATGTCTGTGTTCTCAATTGCAATTATGTGCAACTGGACCATTTCGTTCAGGGCCGCTTTTGCAACAGGAATTTATACTCCGCTCATTGTTATGCTCTTGTGCGACTTTATATTTATTGCGGCTGTTGTATATCCTGTAATCATAAGGTTTATGTGCCATGATCCGCGTCCGTACAGAGTTTTGTATGCAAGCCTTGCACCTATGATGCTTGCTTTTATAAGCGGAGATTCAAATCTTGTGCTGCCGGTTACAATCCGCCACGGAAAAGAGAGTCTTGGCATTAAGCGCCGTTCAAGCGGTTTTTCATATCCGTTGTTTTCAATTTTTGCCAGAGGCGGTTCGGCACTTGTTGCTATAATCAGCTTTATTATGATCTGGCGTTCTTATACAGCACTTGCCATTCCTTTTGGAGATATTACCTGGCTGTTCTTTACTGCCTTTGGACTTTCGTTCCTGCTGGGAAATATTCCTTCGGGCGGAGCCTTTATTCTGCTTACAATTATCTGTACAACTTATGGCAAAGGTTTTGAAACAAGTTATTTACTGCTTCAGCCTGCTGCTGTTATAATGTGTTCATTCGCAACACTTTTAGATACAGTAACTGCAATGTTTGGCAGTTATGTTGTTTCGGTAAAAACAAAGATGGTTGAACATCATACAATTCACCATTTTATTTAGTGTGGGAAAGGGGTAGAGCTTGGAAGTTCCAGTAAACGAAATTGTAACAGGTCGCAAATGTTTCTTTATATTGCCTGATCCGTCTCTTATGCCAATTCCTTTTCTGGAAGACTTTTTTGCCCTTGGTTTTGAATGTTACTATATTGGAAACGACGGCCGCGTTCCTGTTCAGAAAAAAATAGAAGCAATCCTCAAGCTCTTTAAGGACGTTATCTTTTTTATAAATGTAGATTATGAGCTTTCGGGTTTTCAGTGGCCGGAATATATTTATGAACTGATTCACAAACAAAAGGCAAACCCGGAACAGTTTGGAATTACCTTCTTAAAGCGACAGAGTCATGTAGAAATAGAAACATTAAGAAGACTTTATTTTGAAGAACTTGGTCTTAAGCTTGGATATATTCAGCTTGAGTATCAGAAAAAAAATAATCTGGGAATTGTAGCAAAGACTTTGTTTAATATTCAGGCTCAGGGACGACGCAAGACAATCCGTGCCCTTTGTTCTAGTGCCTGTACTTACAAGCTTGATTACGAAAAGGAATCGTTCTCGGGCTCTTTGCAGGATATAAGTCTTTCGCATTTTAGTATTCTTGTAAAGGATGCTCCGCTCCCGATTAAGCTTTACGAAAAAGTTCACGACATTCATTTTAATATTCGAGGTTCTTTCTTTCATACAGATGCTATTCTGGTAATGCAGAGACAGGTTGAAACGGCAAATCTTTATGTTTTTGCTTTTGTAACTCCTGCAGGCGCCAATGGTCTTGATGAACGAACAAAATCTCTGCTGGTTCCGGTTTTGTACAATATGATTTCGGCCAACTGCATGGGCCTTCTTGAAAAGCATTATCACGATGATGACGGTAAGAAAGAGAAGACAGAACAAGCTGAGACCGAAACTGCGACAGAAGCTCCGATAGAAGCAAAAATATCAGCTGAGCAGGAAATGGACCCGGAAATAGCCGCTCTTGGCGAAGAAGAAAAAAAAGAATAATCTGTCATGTTCGGGCTTGACCCGAACATCTGTTCTTAAGAAAGATTGTCGGGTCAAGCCCGACAATGACACAAAGGTGGGACATTATGGAATTCACACAAGAAAGCATTGACGCATTAGCTGTCAACGAAGTAGAAATCATGAAAAAAATTGCGGAGGAATTAAATATCCGCGTGCAGCAGGTTAGTGCTGTAATAAGTCTGGTAGAGGAGGGATGTACAATTCCGTTTATCAGCCGCTACCGAAAGGAAAAGCATGACAACCTTGATGAAGTTCAGGTACGTGATTGTGATCACCTGTACAAGTCTTATCATAATCTGGAAGACCGCCGTCTTGAAATTGTAAAAGGAATTTTTGCTCAGGGTAAGCTGACCGAGACCCTTTACAATGCCGTTATGTCTGCAACAACGCTTACTGCGCTCGAAGATTTGTGGGCACCGTTCAAGAAAAAGAAGAAGACACGCGGAATGATTGCTGCAGAAAAGGGACTGGAGCCTCTGGCAGATTTTATTCTGGCCGACCACGACGACGGAGCCTGCGAAAAAGAAGCTGAAAAGTTTATTAAGACTGACAACGAAAACGCAGAGCTTAATGTAGAAACTGCTGCCGACGCTCTTGCCGGAGCAAAGGATATTATTGCAGAACGTGTCAGCCAGGAAACTGCAAACCGCGAAATTGTGCACGATCTTTATATGAAGACCGGTCTTATCAAAACCAAGGGAATTGTTCCCGAAGGTCAGGACGCAACTGTTGCAGAAAATACCAGCACCTACAAAATGTACTGGAATTTTAGCGAGCCTTTGAACCAGGTTAAGCCGCACCGCATTCTTGCCATAAACCGTGGTGAGCGCGAAGGTGCACTCGAAGTTACAATTGATGTTGATGTAGATGCCGCAGTTGCTTCTTTGCAGCGCGGGGCAGAAATTCACAATACATATCACAAGGATGCAATTGAAGACGGAGTTGTTCGTCTGCTTTCTCCTGCTGTTGTCCGCGAAATCCGCAGTGACGAAGCTGACGAAGCAGATGTTCACGGAATTGGAATCTTTAGCGAAAACCTTAAGAACCTGCTTATGACCCAGCCTATTAAGGGCAGCCGTGTTCTTGGAATTGACCCTGGTATCCGCACCGGTACAAAGTGTGCCGCACTGGACGAAACAGGAAAATATCTTGGCTACTTCAAGTTCTTCCAGGTAACAGACCCGGACGGTTCTTACAAAATGATTAACGATGCAATTGACCAGTATGATATTCAGGTTGTTGCAGTTGGTAACGGAACAGGCAGTCAGGAAGTTCAGGCAATCGTAAGCCGTGTAATCAGCGAAAACTACAGTGACGTTGTTTACACTGTTGTAGATGAATCGGGTGCTTCTGTTTATTCTGCAAGTGATATTGCGCGCGAGGAATTTCCGGATTTGGATTTGACTATCCGAGGTGCAATCAGCATGGGACGCCGTCTGCAGGACCCGCTGAGCGAGCTTGTAAAAATTGATCCTAAGGCAATTGGTGTCGGACTTTACCAGCACGATGTAAATCAGAAAAAGCTTGCCGAACAGCTTGATGAAGTTGTCGGTTCGGTTGTAAATAACGTTGGCGTAAACCTGAACACTGCCAGCTACTCGCTGCTTAAATATGTTTCGGGAATAAACGCAACTACTGCAAAAAAGATTGTTGCTTACCGCGATGCAAACGGCAAAATCAAAAGCCGCGAAGACCTTAAAAATGTTCCGGGGCTTGGACCAAAAGCTTACGAACAGTGTGCAGGCTTCCTTAAAATTGCAGAAAGCTCTGACCCGTTGGACAATACCTGGGTTCATCCGGAAAACTACGATGCCGCCCGCGAAGTACTTCCTCTGGTAAAGGCCGGAGAAAAGGTGAGTGCCGGAAAAATTGATGAAATTGCCGCTAAATACAACATTGGTGTTACAACAGTGCGCGACATTGTAGAAGAACTGCAAAAACCAAACCGCGACCCTCGCGACGGATATCCTGCACCAATCATGCAGAAGGGTGTTCTTCAGTTTGAAGACCTTAAGGAAGGCATGAAGGTTACCGGAAAAATCAAGAACGTTGTAGACTTTGGTGCCTTTGTAGACATCGGTTTGCACGAAACAGGTCTTGTTCACTTGAGCGAGCTTAGCGATAGCTTTGTAAACGACCCTATGGAAGTTGTAAAAGTTGGTGATGTATTTGAATTTACCATTATAAACCTTGACCGCGACCGCCGCAGAATTGGACTTTCGCTCAAGAGTGATGCTGCCAGCCGAATTGGAAAAAGTGACTCGGGGGCCCAGAGGCTATCGAAGGGCCCTGCAAAAAGAGTTGTTGTTGTAAAGAAAAGTGCAGGCAATGAAAAAGGCGGTTTTGACAAGCTCAATCACCACGAAAAGGACAACGATGACGGCATGAGTTACAATCCTTTTGCTGCTTACTTTAAAAAGTAATTTTTTTATGGAATAAATCAGAATTATATTGTAGAATAGTAGAATATAATAATTTAGTGTTTGACAATAGGATAAGTATTCTGTGTCAGGGAGTTTGTTAATTATGAAAAAACAAAGATTAGTTCTTTTGTTTCTTGCTGCTTTTGTAAGCAAGGTAGCCGCTGTTGATTTTTCTTTCCGAATTAATCCAAACGTTGTAATTCCGTTAGAAACAAATTACAAGCCTGCCTTTGGTGCAAATGTACAGGGTGATGTTGTTTTGTTTGATTTGATGACAACAGGTCTTGAAGGTGGTTTTGTAATTGAAAAGCCAAACGGTTTTACTACTCCAATTACAATCGTTAATGGTGGTATTGGTCTTGGAGCTTATTACAATCTGCTTTCACGCTTCTATCTTGGAGGTGGTGGTGCTTTTGGTATTTACTCGTTCTCTTTCCAGGGATCAGAAGGTAATACTCAGCGTGCACCTGGTATATACTGGCGCGGATACGGTGAATTTGGTTTCCGCTTTAATCCAAGCATTACCTTGTCACTTAATGGTGGATATGCATCATACAGTGTAAAGGGTGAAAAAGCCGTTCTTGCCGGACCAACTGCCGGTCTTTCACTTAAGATTAATGTTTCAACCAGCAAGTCTTCTAAGAATGCCTGCTACGGAACAGTAAAACAGGATAGCGCAGTTTATCCTTTGTTCATGCAGCTTTACAAAACAGATCCTGTAGCAACTGCCGTAATCACAAACGGTGAATCTGCAGAAATCAAGAATGTAACAGTAAGCTTTACAGCAGGTAAATATACTTCAAGTGCTTTAAGATCAGAAGAAATTCCGGTTCTTAAGAAAATGCAGTCTGTACCTGTTATGCTTACAGCAGACTTCTCTTCTGAACTCTTGAGCTTTGCTGAAAACGGAATGCTTTCAGGTAACCTCGTAATTGAATACGAACTCCTTGGTAAAAAGAAAACTTCAGTACAGGCAGTTTCACTTTCTGTAAGTAACAGAAACTCTTATATCTGGGGTAACACAGAATCACTCGCTGCTTATATTTCTCCGGACACACCGGAAGTTCTTGAATATGCAAAATATGTTGCAGGAATCACAAGAAATAATCTTTACTCCGGAATGAACAGAAACATTCAGTTTGCTGCTGCAATGTTCGATTCATTAAAGTCTTCCGGACTTGTTTATTCTGGTGACAAGACTTCTCCATATGCAACATATCACCTTACAGAAGATGAAGACTACATCCAGTATCCACTCCAGACAATGGATCTTGCTTCTGGTGACTATGATGAACTTGGTATTCTTTATGCTTCTTGTCTTGAATCTGTAGGTATTGCTACTGCATTCATTCCACTTGATGATGACTTCCTCGTACTCATTGATACAGGAATCAGACCTTCTGCTGCACTCAGCCACTTTGCAGATTTGAACTCACTTGTTATTACAGATGAATCAACCTTCTTTGCTGTTTCAATGAAGGAATTTGCAAGCGGATTTACAAAGAGCCGCGATAAGGCTGCTAAGCTTGTAGCAAAGATCAATTCAAGCGAAGATTCATATTATGAGTTCATCGAAACTCATCTTGCATGGCTCAACTATCCACCTGCTATTTACACAGGTTCCGGAGAAGGTCTTCCTAAGCCAAGTCAGGCTACTGTAGAAGCTCTCTTTAAGTCTGCTGTTAATGATTACATCAACACAGACCTTGCTGCCGTAATCAAGAAGGCAAGAGATTCCGGAGATCCTAACAGACTTGGTCTTGCTTACATCAAGGCCGGACAGTATACAAATGCTAAGAATGAATTCTCTAAAGCTGCTGCAAAGGGTAACGTTTCTGCCATGAATAACCTTGGTAACGTTTACATGCTGGAAAAGAATTATTCAGCTGCACAGAAACAGTATAAGCAGGTTCTTGCTGTAGATCCGGAAAACGCTACAGCTAAGCGCGGACTTGAAAATGCTAATTCTATGCTTGGTGAGTAGGGGGCATTTTATGAAGTTCCTGAAAACTTTTGCCCTGTCTTGCCTCCTGGCATTGGGCGGGGCATCCATGTTTGCTGCAGAATTTTCTGTAAGAATTATGCCGTTTTACGACATAGCAATTCAGTCTCCATTTAAGGTTGTCGCCGGTGGTACTGCTTCCTTTGACTTGAGTGCAATTACAGTTCGCTCAAGAGATGAAATTTATTTTTCTGCTCAGGTTGCTCCGGTATTCCTTAAGGCACCTAATGTACCAATGATTACAATGGTAGATGCAGGAGGAGCTGTAGGCTATAACTTCAGGATTAATGACCGCCTGAGTGTTTCCGGCGAAATTATTACCGGTGTTTGGACTTTCCCAAAGAACGAAGAGCTTAACCTTCAGGGTGCAAGCAGCCTTTACTTTGGTGGTAGAGTTGCCGGTAACTACTATATTTCGCCAATCTTAAAGGCAGGTGCTTATGCAGGCTATAAGAATTATTTCTATCAGCCTACACCATTCTTCCACGCAATTGAGTTGGGAGTAAGCCTGTCTGTAAACCTTACAAAGGGTCTTTTTGGTTCTTCCGGTATTAAGGCAGAATCATACGATACACAGCCTCTCTTCCCGATTTTCTATGCTCATTATGATAATAATGACTTTGGTTCAATCACATTTACCAACATAGAAAAGAACGATATTACAGATGTTGAAGTATCTATTTTTGTTGAACAGTTTATGTCTGTTCCAAAGGTAGTTCAGACTTTTGAAAGAATTAAGCCTAACGAAGAATTTACTGCAAATCTTACTGCCTTCCTTAACGAAAGCATTATGAACCAGATGCAGAATCAGTTGACTGATGCAACTGTTACTGTTTCTTACCGCAGTCTTGGTAAGCAGAGCTCTTTCGAAAATCACTTCTTCCTGCAGACTCTTACAAGAAACTCTATGTCTTGGGAAGATGACCAGAGAGCTGCCGCTTTTGTTTCTGCAAAAGATGGTGCTATCCAGCGCTTCTCTCGTCAGATTGCTGTAGGTCTTAGAAACACTGTAGAATCTACATCTGATGTAAACGGACTTTATGCAAGAGCAATCTTTGCGGTTCTTAAGGCTTACGGTATCAACTACGTAGTAGACCCTTCAAGTGTGTTCTCTACTTCTGATACTGCTGCCGTAGACTTCTTGCAGTTCCCATACCAGACATTGCTTTATCATGGTGGTGACTGTGACGACCTTTCAATTTTGAACTGCTCTATGTTCGAAGCTCTTGGTGTAAAGACAGCATTTATTACAATTCCTGGTCATATCTACATGGCTTATGATTCCGGACTTACTCCTGCAGAAGCAGACAAGGTTTACGGAAGAAATAAGTACGTTGTTCAGGATGACAAGGTTTGGATTCCATTTGAAATTACAGTTCCACAGGATTCTTTCGAGCTTGGTATTAAGCTTGGAATTAAGCAGTGGAACAAGTATCCGGAAGAAAGAAAGCTTATTCCTATCGAAGAAGCTTGGAAATCATTCAAGCCGGTTACAGTACCGGAATCTGACGTAAGTGTTCAGTTCCCTAAGAACGCACTCAGAAACGTAAGATAAAAAACTGGTTTTGGGTATGCCGGATAAGCAGTCAAAATCAATAGGCAAGGTGCTTGCGGAATTTTCAAAGAAAATTTCTCGCGTAAAAGATAATGCGCCTGAACAGCTTGATGAGGTTAAGGTTAAATCCTCTCTCAAGCCGCTGCAGGACCAGATAAACGAACGCGAAAACGAAAAAGCAGAATTGCTTCGCCGACAGTTTCTGGAATATGTAACTCCAAGAACTGCCGACATTGAACAAGACGAAGACAACCTTATCACGGCATACAAACTTTTTTGTGCTTTGCTTGAAGCTAATGACAACATTGGCGACAACCAGACCCGCCTTAAAGATTTTTCCATTACAAGCCCTTTATGTAAAAAAAGTGAATACACTACCCGCGACGGACGTTTTTCTTTCCTGCTTTTATGGTTTATTTCAACTAATCCAGATTCAGAATATATTCCACAGATGACTGCTTTGCCGGCAGGAGACTTTGTTCTGACCTTTGTTGAAAAGGAAATGTGGGAGCCTACCTTCTTTGAAAAAGAAATTTTACAGTTAGTATAATTTACCTATGGCGTTGTAACCGGAACAAGGTTATTATTATTTAAAAGGTATGAAGAACAAAAAAATATATTTAACAATAGTTTTAATTTTTCTTTCGGTTAATGCCTTTTGTGCTGACTTTTTCTGGGATTTTGGAACGGCATTTATAGGCGGTAAGCTTGGCTATGACGGTTCGGGCGGACCTGTGTTTGAAGCAGATATTCAGGTGTTGGATTTGAGGCTCGAAACTGACATTGGTTTTTTGTTTGCCTTTTCTCCGTTTAACACCTGGGCAGTTTTGAACAGACCTCAGGAGCCGTATATCAATCTTACAACCTTTGCAAACTTTACTCTGGGCTATGACATTTTCCGGTTCCGCAAGGATTTTGAAATAATTCCTTATATTTCCGGGTATGGGGTAGCGATTGAGGGACTCAAACGATTCAGAGTCGACATTGGTGTGCTTTTCAATATGTACGCCGACTTAATCTGGCCAAAGGAAATCCTTGCAGCGGCAGAAAATTATCATCTGCGTGGCGAACTGTTTGCAGGCAAGCTCGGTATAAGGCTTAATCAGGGGCAGCCACAGGTTTATGCAGATCTTGGTGTAAATCTGTTTGGTCTTGGTTTTGTGCTCTTTGGTAAGTAACCGGCTGAAAACGACGCGGCGCAAACCGACTGCTTGACAAATCCGGCTTATCTCGGTAGATTTAGTTAACAATTTTGGAGAAACAAATTGAAAGGTAACTTTTATTACGGCGCATATTATTATTACTCTTATTATGCTACAGGCAAGGGCAGTAAGTAATTTGTGCAATAAATGTTACTAAACATTAGATAGAACAACCGCACGGATTACTTCCGCGCGGTTTTTTTTTCGGTGGTTGAGCTTGTCGAAACCACCCTAGAGGAGGCATTATGATAGCAGTATTAAAATCAGGTGTAACACACGAACAGGTTGAAAATCTTATTGAATGGTTTAAGTCACAGGGACTTAAGGTTCATCTTTCCGAAGGTGACTATAAAACTATTCTTGGTTTGATTGGTGATACAACCAAGATTGATATTGATCTGCTTAAGGGTCTTGATATTATTGAATCGGTTACACGCATTACCGAACCGTTCAAAAAGGCAAACAGAAAGTTCCATCCCGAAGATACAATTGTTGATGTAAGCGGTGTAAAAATCGGTGGCGGAAACTTTGCTTTTATTGCAGGACCTTGTTCTGTAGAAAACCGCGACCAGATTATAGAGGTTGCCAAGGCTGTTAAGGCAAGCGGTGCCAAGCTTCTTCGCGGTGGTGCATTCAAGCCAAGAACAAGTCCGTACGATTTCCAGGGACTTAAGGCAGAAGGGCTGGAGCTTTTGCTTGAGGCTAAGAAAGCAACCGGCATGCCAATCGTTACAGAAATTATGAACCCTGAACACATTCCTCTTTTTGAAAATGTAGATTTGATTCAGGTTGGCGCCCGCAATATGCAGAACTTTGAACTGCTCAAGGAGTTAGGCAAGATTAACAAGCCTATTCTTCTTAAGCGTGGTCTTGCTAATACAATGAAAGAATTTTTGATGAGTGCCGAATACATTATGGCCGGCGGAAACGAAAACGTAATTTTGTGTGAACGCGGAATCCGTACTTATGAAACTTATACCCGCAACACTTTGGATTTGTCTGCTGTGCCTATGCTCCACGAGCTTACACATCTTCCGGTTGTAGTAGATCCTTCTCACGCTACCGGAATTGCACGCATGGTAAAGCCTATGGCTATGGCCGCTGCTGCCTGTGGTGCCGACGGAATTATGATTGAAGTTCACAACAATCCTCCTATGGCTTTGTGTGATGGAGCTCAGTCTCTTACCCCGGCTCAGTTTGATGATGTTGCAAAACGCGTTATGAAAATCAGAGAGGTGATTTAAGTGTCTGCCGCGAAAGTAAAAACAGTTGGTGTTGTTGGTCTTGGACTTATTGGTGCTTCTTTTGCACGTGCTTACAAGGAAGCCGGTTGGAAGGTTCTTGGTTTTGACAAGGATTCTTCTGTAACTCTTATGGGTAAGCTCGGCGGTTTTGTTGATGATGAACTTAAGCCGGAGCTTCTGGAAAAATGCGATTTGGTTTTGATTTGCGTTTATCCTCAGGCTACAATTGATTATGTAAAGACCAATGCCGACAAGTTCAAAAAGGGCGGACTTGTTATGGACTCGGGCGGAATTAAGCGCGTTGTTTGTGATGCCTGCTTTAAGATAGCCGCTAAGAATGATTTTGTTTTTGTTGGTGCACATCCTATGGCTGGAACAAAGTACTCTGGTCTCAAGCATTCAAAGAGCACAATGTTTAAGGGGGCGCCGCTTGTAATTGTTCCTCCAGTTTTTGATGATATGAAGCTGATTGACCGCGTTAAGGAAGCAATGGAGCCTGCCGGCTTTGGAAGCTTCTGTCTTTCGCATGCAGATAAGCACGATGAAATGATAGCCTTTACTTCGCAGATGGCTCATGTTGTTTCTAATGCCTATGTAAAAAGTCCTACTGCCGAAGGCCACCAGGGTTTTTCTGCAGGAAGCTACAAGGATCTGACCCGTGTTGCCTGGCTTAATTCACAGATGTGGGCTGAGCTTTTTATGGAGAATAAAGACAATCTTGTTAAAGAAATTGACAGCATGATTGGGGAGCTTGGCAAGTACAAGGCTGCAATGCAGGCCGGCGACCAGGAAAAGCTGCAGGAACTTTTGGAAGAAGGCAGTGTCCGCAAAGCAGAATTGGATGGTTAGTTATGGAAACAATTCACGTAAATGTAAAAGATGCATATGACGTTCTCGTAGGCCCGGGGCTTTTGGCTCAGGCAGGAAAGCTTATTGCCGGTGTCGATTCCAAAATTCAAAAGCTCATGATTGTAAGTGATTCGCATGTAGCTCCTTTGTATATGTCAGAATTAAAAGAGTCGCTTGCTGCTTTCGGTTTTGAAGTTTTTGAATTTGTTTTTGAAGCAGGGGAGCAGAGTAAGACACTCCAGACTGTTGGCGACATTCTTGGCGCGCTCGCCGTTGCTGCCTTTACCCGTACCGATGCAGTTGTTGCTTTGGGCGGTGGCGTTGCAACAGATATGGCAGGTTTTGCAGCTTCTATATTTTTACGTGGTATTAAGGTTTTTCAGATTCCTACATCTTTGCTTGCACAGGTTGACGCATCAGTCGGTGGAAAGACCGGTGTTGATTTACCTGAAGGAAAAAATCTTGTTGGTGCTTTCTGGCAGCCAAGCCTTGTTATTGCAGATACAAAGCTTCTTGCTTCGCTTGACGATGTACTTTTTACAGAAGGAATGGCAGAGGTTATAAAGTATGCCTTTATCTGGGATCAAGCTTTTTACAAATTACTTTTGAACCGAGTTATCAAAAATTCGCCGGAGTTGGAAGAGGTTGTTGCCCGCTGCATTCAGATTAAAGCAGAAGTTGTAAGTCAGGACGAACACGATAACGGCCTGCGTCAGCTTTTGAACTTTGGTCATACAATCGGTCATGTAATAGAAGCCCGCAGCAATTTTACAGTTTCGCATGGCTTTGCAGTTGCCAAGGGAATGGAAAGAATAAGCAGGACAAGTCCTGTTCACGACGAGCTGGTTCAAATGCTCAAGCTGTATGAGCTCCCGTGCGACGATCCTATAAGCGCAGACCAGATTATGGCCGGCATTATGAATGATAAAAAGAAACGCGGCTCAAGTATTACCGCAGTTATAGTAAACAAAATTGGAAAAGGCGAACTCAAACCAATGCCGGTAGAGGAGTTCAGAAACTATCTATGAATTATGAAATAAGGATTCCATCCTTAAACTTAGATTTTACCGTTCCTCCTTCAAAATCTGTAGTTCACAGAGAATTGATAATTGGTTTTTTAGAGGCGGTGAAAGCATCTGGTGGGCACGAGGCTTCCGGGGTCCCTGTGCTTCGACAAGCTCAGCAACCGCAAAAAAATGGCCCTCAGAAAATCCAATCCATAATCACCCCACAAGAAACTGATAACGATGACATCCGTGCCACCCGCGCCTGTCTCAAGGCTTTGTATGAGGCAGGGCAGAGTGATGCAGCCGAAGTGTATATGCCCTGTAACGAAAGTGGTTCTACCTTACGTTTTATGATTAGCGTTGGCGCAGCTTATTTGAATTATGTAGGCCTGGCCCAGAAAAAAAAGCTGGTGTTTTTGCCAAAAGGCCGCCTTATAGAACGCCCGCTTGATCAGCTTATAATATGTCTGGCTGCACGCGGTGTGACAGTTGTTGTAGATAAACAAAAGAATGAAATAACAGTAGAGGGTGTGCTTACCCCGGGCTGTTTTGTTATACAGGGAAATGTTTCTTCGCAGTATATTTCGGGAATTGCAATGGCGCTGATTTTGTTGCCTGGATATTCTGTTGAGTTGCAGGGAGAGCTTGAATCAAGAGGATATTTTGATTTGACCTTGCAGGTTATGAAAGA
>JAFZOJ010000117.1 GCA_017550685.1 Treponema sp.
AATCTTGACCTCGAAGTAAGAGTCTGTTTCACAACAAAGTCTTCTTCACTGCCCGCGAGAACCTTCCGCCGACTCTCTGATTCCGTCAAATCAGAGTACCACTTTTTACCAAGCATTTATATCATGCCATCTTGACCCGAAAATCTAAGCAATTACATAAAGAAAGCATCATAGATTGCCATGTCTAGCTCAGCAATGACATTTTTGAACCAGTGTCCGCGAGAGGAACAGTTCCCCGCTATAGAACCAGTGCTCGCGAAAGAAACAGGTGTTACAGTTCTGGGACCAAGTTGGAGCAGAGTTTGTGGAAATCGATGGCTTCGGAGAGGTGCGGAGGGGTAATGACAGGGCTGGCATCGATGTCGGCAATGGTGCGGGCGACTTTTATGCAGGACGAGATTGCTCGAGGGGAAAATCCGTAGCGCATAATGGCTGAGTTCAAAATCTCCTGGCCGTCAGAATCAATAGGGCAATAATCTAGAACCTCCTGTGGAGAAAGAAGAGCGTTTTTTATGCCCTGACGCTTTCGCTGAGCTTTTATCGCCGTCGCCACACCACGCCTTATCTGCTCGGTGGTTTCCAAACCAGGTCTCGGCTCCGGCTCGCCAATTTCTTCGGCATTGTTCTCAACAAATACACGCAGGTCAACGCGGTCAATCAAAGGAGCAGAAAACTTTTTCCAGTACTGGTCTATAGATTTTGCACTGCACAGACAGATTTTACTTTTGGAGCCCAGGTTTCCGCACGGACAAGGATTTACCGCCATCAGCAGCTGGAACCTCGCAGGATAGTTCGTGCTTCTGCCAGCCCGGCACAAGGTTATGCTTCCGCTTTCCAAAGGAACTCTGAGCATCTGCAGAACAGAAGAACGGAACTCACCCGCTTCGTCCAAGAAAAGTACACCGTTATGCGCCAGCGAGATTTCACCCGGTCTGCAGTTCACACCGCCGCCACAAATACCTTCTATAGAAGAAGTCTGATGCGGCATCCTGAAAGGTGGAACCCGAATCAGAGGTTCAGACGGCTTTATCAAACCCGCCAGCGACCAGATTCTCGTAACAGACTGCGCCTCTTCCAACGTCAAAAGCGGGTTGATTGCAGGAAACTTTTGAATCGCCATCGTCTTACCGCAGCCTGGAGCTCCAAGTGCTAAAAGATTATGACCACCAGCCGCCGCAATCTGCAATGCGCGAATAAGCTGCCTCTGCCCCTTCAGCTCTGCGTATTCATAACCGGAAGAAACCTCAATAAAATGAACACCATCATATTCCATACAGCCAGGCGGAAGATAACTTTTTTCACCACCAGAAATACCCCGGCCTTCGTAAAAAGCGTAATCCGTTAAAGCCCGGAAAGCATTCTCCAGAGAGTCTGCACCGTAAACCTGCACACCAGCCACCTCGCGGGCTTCATCTGCATTCTGAACAGGAACAATAAACCTCATTATCCCCGAAGCCACCGCCGTAGATACCGCCGCATGAACTCCTTTTACAGGACGCACCTTTCCCGAAAGCTCCAGCTCGCCCATCACAAGAATCGGATCGCTTATAAAGCTTTTTTCGCCGTTAGCTTCTGCATTCGCAGCAAGGACTCCAAGCGCAATCGGTAAATCAAAGCCCGCCCCTTCCTTTTTCAAATCAGCCGGCGAAAGACTAATCAAAACCCTTTCCGGCGGAAACTCAAACCCCGAGTTCCTCACCGCCGCCTGCATCCTCTCCCGCGACTCCTTTACCGCTCCATCCGCAAGCCCAACAATATCCACAGCCGGAATTCCTCGCCGCAAATCAACCTCAATAGTGACCAAAGCCCCCTCGTAACCAAAAGGCGAAAACGAATAAATAGTCATAAGAACCTCGCTAAATAAATCTCACTATTAATATGGCTTTTACATGCGATTTCGGACCATTTTCCCGAAAAAAAGTTTAAAATTTATGCATTTTTTTTGATTTTCGCTTACAATTACACTATGTTCACGAAAAATAATAACCGCCTTATAATAAATGATGAGTTCGGCACCGTTTGGATTGAGCCGTGGGGCACCAATTCCGTTCGCGTCCGAATGACCGCCGACCGCAAGATGGATAAAAATGATTGGGCACTAATACCAGTGAAGTCAGTTTTGCAATGCGAAACTGACCGTGCAGGTGGTAAAAATGAAACACTGTTAGAAGAACGAACAACCTGCACACCCCTCGGCTGTTCTATTGAAATCCTCGATGTCGATACAACCTTCCCGTGGGCTGAGCACTTCCCTAACGTGGAAAAAACAACCGGACAAATTGCCACTCTTACTAACGGCCGCCTACAGGTCCGCGTAAACCACGAAGGCTGGATCAGCTTCTGGCAGCTGGAGCAAACCGCTTCGAACAAAGCCTATTCATCATCATCCGCAAAATTACTTTTTGAAGAACAATGGCGCAACCGCCGCAGAATAGACCGCTTTTGCGTACCGACAAACACAAACGGCCGCGAACTAAAACCAAATCCCGGCACCTTCAACTGGAAGGCCACCGTCCGCTTCGAAGCCTACGATGACGAAAAGCTTTTCGGCATGGGACAGTATCAGGACTCGCACCTGGACAAAAAAGGCGGCAGCTGGGAGCTGTCACAAAAAAACAGTCAGGCATCAGTACCTTTTGTAATTTCAACTAGAGGCTACGGCTTCTTGTGGAATAATCCTGCAATCGGAACAGCAACTTTTGGAACAAACGGAACAACCTGGACAGCCGAACAGACACAAAAAATCGACTATTGGGTAACGTGCGGAACACCATCAGAAATAGAAAAAAACTACACCGACGTAACAGGCCGCACACCACTCATGCCGGACTTTGCAATGGGCTTCTGGCAGTGCAAGCTCCGGTACCGCACTCAGCAGGAAGTAATCGACGTTGCAAAAGAATACCGCCGTCGCAATCTTCCGCTCGATGTAATCGTAATAGACTTTTTCCACTGGAGCTGCCAGGGCGACTTTAAGTTCGACGCAGAAGACTGGCCGGACCCGGAACAGATGGTTCTCGAGCTTGGAGAAATGGGCGTAAAGCTCATGGTAAGTGTGTGGCCAACCATAGACGAGCACTCCGAAAACTTTGATGAAATGGCCCAGAACGGACTGCTCATCAGCTTTGACAGAAAGAACGGCTTTAATATGGACTGGATGGGCAACACAGTCTTCTTTGATACCACAAATCCAAAGACCCGCGAATACGTCTGGGAAAAATGCAAGGAAAATTATTTTAAGAAAGGCATCCAACTTTTCTGGCTGGACGAAGCCGAACCTGAATACGGACTTTACGAGTTTGAGCATTATAAATATCATCTTGGTCCTGCAATGGAATGTTCAAACATTTATCCATTTTATTATGCAAAAGCTTTTTACGACGGACTTTGTAAGGAAAAGCAAGCAGCCCAAAACAAAGGCGCTTTGCAGGCAGATGAATCTCCAATTTCGCTCATCCGCTGTGCGTGGGCAGGAAGCCAGAGATTCGGTACTGTTGTCTGGAGTGGAGATGTTCATTCCGATTTCCGTTCACTCCGCAATCAGCTGCAGGCCGGCTTGAGCATGGCAATTGCCGGAATCCCCTGGTGGACAACAGACATCGGCGGCTTCTTAGGCGGCGACATAAAAGACCCGGATTTTCACGAGCTTTTAATCCGCTGGTTCGAATGGGCCTGCTTCTGCCCTGTAATGCGACTCCACGGAGAACGACCGCCATTTAAAGTGTTAGACAAACCTTACCATGAAGTTCGCGGTCACCAAATTAAACAAATGGAAAGCGGTCAAGATAACGAAGTGTGGTCTTTTGGCGATAATGTTTACAAAATCCTTGAACAGCTGTTACTGCTCCGCGCACGACTCAAACCTTACATCAAAACGCTTATGCAGTCCGCCCACGAAAACGGCACCCCTGTAATGCGTCCGCTTATGTACGATTTTTACACCGACCCTATTGCTGTTGCAACCGAAACCCAGTACATGTTCGGCCCGCAGTTGTTAGTCTGTCCTATCACCGAAGCAAAAATAACTTCAAGAAAAGTTTATCTCCCAGTTCTTCCTGGTGGCGAGCTTTGGACAGACACTGCAACCGGCAAAACCTACAGTGGCGGCCAGACAGTTGAAGTTGCAGCCCCACTGAATCAGATACCGGTTTTCTCACGTGGTAAGTTTGAGATAAAAATCTGGTAGGTAGCAAGTTTTTCACCAAACTTTTCTGCCACAATTTCACAACGCCTTTTACAAATCTCAAAAATAGTTTTATAACGTGTACTCTCTTTACCAGCCTTTTCTGCAACGGGCTCATCACTCTGAACAAGAATGCAGCGTCTGTTCCCGCCGTCAGCGTCGTTCATTTTTGCAACAGCTTCGAATGTAGTTCCGCTGCCGGCAAAAAAATCCATCACAACAGCGTCATGCCCCATCTGCGTAATTTCAATTAAATGCGAAATTAATTCTACCGGCTTTGGATTATCAAACACTCCTTTTTCGCCAAGCAGCTTATCCAGATGACGCTGTGCTTTTCGTGTGCTATTAACACAGTCAATTATATTACGCGGAATAACTTCGGCTTGTTCACCGTTAAAAATCTTAATTCGCGGAACACTGTTATAATCAGGAGCCGGACCAAAAAAAATTCTGTTTTCCGCTATCAGCTTGTCCATTTCTTCACGGTTTTTTTGCCACTGGCGTGTCCACACAATTCCTGAAGGCGATATAATTGAATAATAATTTCTGTGCTTTGGGTTCGAACGTTCCTCCGAAAAAGAAACGCTTCCGCTAAACCAGTTTCCGCGCGGATCATCATCAACATTTGTTGTGGCCCAATCGGTGTATTCCGTTTCGGTAAAGGACTTGAGCTTCTTTTTGTTTTTGGCGTAACACAGAGTATGCTGCTGCAAGGTTCGGCTCCAGGTATCTTTCTTACCCTTCCCATGCAGCCACATAAAATCATTAACAAAATTATCTTCGCCAAAAATGCTGTCGCAAAGAAGCTTAAGCACATAAAGCTCACTCTGGTCTATCGCAATAAAAATGCAACCGTCCTGAGTCAAAAGCTCTCGTGCTAACTTAAGGCGGCGGCTCATAAAACTAAGCCAAGCAGAATGACGGTCATCGGTGGTAGAGAAATTGTCGTTGTAAGTAAAATCGTTTCCGGTATTGTATGGCGGGTCTATATAGATGATGTTGGTTTTTTCTGCAAACTCGTTTTTTAAAAGCTTAAGGACCGGATAATTGTCGCCTTTAATTAAAATGTTAGAATCTAAGGCATTGGCATTCAACACCTTTGCACCAGGCTCTGCTTCATTATCACAACGCTGCAAAGAAAGCTTCTGGAGAATAGACTCATCATCAAACTGCTCAGGAACATCTGTCCAGGAAAATGTAAAAGACAAGTTCTAATCCTCCATAAATAAAAAATACATCATTTTTCTTTAACCGTCAAACCGTAAGCTCGCCCTAATTGCAACTTCCCCTCAAAATCACTATATTTTTACTATATTTTTTTTGCAGGAGTTTCTTATGGCGAACACAAATGTTCCAGAACTTTTTGGAAGTTTAGTTTTTAATCAGACAGTGATGAAGGAAATGCTTCCGTCAGAAACCTTCAGCGCATTAAAGCACACAATGGAAGAAGGCACTCCGCTCGACCTTGATGCTGCCAATCAGATTGCCGAGGCTATGAAAAACTGGGCAATTTCAAAGGGTGCAACGCATTATTCACACTGGTTCCAGCCGCTCACAGGAATTACTGCCGAAAAACACGACTCCTTCCTTTCTCCTGCAGACGAAGGTAAAATTATAATGAGCTTTTCGGGAAAGGAGCTTATTAAAGGCGAACCAGATGCTTCATCGTTTCCTAACGGCGGAAAACGCTCAACCTTTGAGGCTCGCGGCTATACAGTTTGGGATCCAACCTCATACCCTTTTGTAAAGGATCACACTCTTTGTATACCGACCGCTTTCTGTTCCTATAACGGTGAAGCTCTCGATAAAAAAACTCCGCTCCTGCGCTCAATGGAAGCACTCAACGAACAGAGTCTTCGAATCCTGAAGCTTTTTGGAAAAACTGCAAAGCACGTTACAACAACAATGGGACCTGAGCAGGAATACTTCCTGGTTGACGAAAAGCTTTATCAGAAACGTAAGGACTTGAAAATGTGCGGCCGAACACTTTTTGGTGCAAAGCCGGTAAAGGGTCAGGAAATGGACGACCAGTACTTTGCCGCCATCAAGCCGCGCGTTATTGAATACATGGAAGATTTGAACACTGAGCTTTGGAAGCTTGGCATTTACGCAAAAACAGAGCACAACGAAGCTGCCCCAGCTCAGCACGAAATGGCACCAATCTTTACTACAAGTAATCTCGCCGCAGACCAGAACCAGCTTACAATGGAGATAATGAAAAAGGTTGCCCGCAGACACGGACTTCTCTGTCTTCTCCATGAAAAACCTTTTGAAGGTGTAAACGGAAGCGGTAAGCACAACAACTGGTCTATTGCAACAGATAATGGCGAAAACCTTTTTGCACCTGGAAAAACTCCTCGTGAAAATGCGCAGTTCCTTTTGTTCTTAACTGCCGTTATTAAAGCAGTTGATGAAAATCAGGATTTGTTACGCTATTCTGTTGCAAGTGCCGGAAACGATAATCGACTCGGTGCAAACGAAGCTCCTCCTGCAATTATGTCAATTTATGTTGGCGATGAGCTTCAGGCTGTTCTGGAATCTATTAAAGCAGGCAAAAACTACGACGGAAAAAAACGCGGCAAGATGACAATCGGGGTTGATGTACTTCCACCAATTCCAAAAGATTCAACAGACCGCAACAGAACTTCACCTTTTGCCTTTACCGGAAACCGTTTTGAGTTCCGTTCAGTTGGAAGTGCTCTTTCTATAAGCGGCCCTAACACAATCCTTAATGCAATTCTTGCAAACTCTCTTTGCGACTTTGCCGACGAGCTTGAAAAATCTTCTGCTTTTGATGCCGACTTACAGAAGCTTATTAAACGTGAAATTACCGCTCACTGGCGAATCCTTTTCAACGGTAACGGTTATGGCAAAGAATGGATAGAAGAAGCCGAAAAACGCGGACTCAAAAATTACCGTACTACTCCAAAAGCAATCGAACATTATCTTGACGAAAAGAACATTACGCTTTTCACCCGCCTTGGTATTTACAACCCTGAGGAGATGAAGAGTCACTACGACATTAAGCTTGAAAAATATTGTCAGGTAATAAACATCGAAGTAAACACTATGCTGGAAATGGTTCACAAGGACATAATTCCTGCGGCCTTTAAGTATATGAATGTTCTTGCTGACACAGAGTTTAAGATGCAGCGAATCTCCAGCCTCTGTGATGCAGGATTAAAGCTCATTGAGCAGTTGAACACCCTTATTAACGAGCTTTCAAACAAGGCTGACGAGCTTGATAAAAATCACATTAAAACAAATGGCATTGCAGATTTGATGAAGAGGGCTCACTCTTACGCCAAGGTCATTCTCCCTTCAATGGAGTCTGTTCGTTCTGTTGCCGACCAGATTGAAGTTCTGTTAGGTGAAGAATACAAGCCGTTCCCAAGCTACGAGGATTTGCTGTATAGCGTGCAATAGAAGATTTTATTCTTTAAGAATCCACTAACTTGTGTTATATTATATTTTAGGAGGATTATTTATGACAAAAGAATTGAAATCCTTGTATGATTGGTTTGACATTCAACGCAATGAAATAATCAAAGATCATGAAAATGAGCGTGTTTTAATTTCAAATAACAAAATCCTCGGATATTATCCAGATGAAAAGTCTGCTGTCGTTGCCGCATTATCACAGGGATGTAAAGTAGGGTCATTCCTTGTTCAACGTTGTATTACTGAAGAGGAAGAACTAAAAATGTTCTACAATGTTAATCTGGCGGTGAGATATGGATATTAAAACTCTTTCAAAAAAGTTTCCTGTTCAAACAAGAGCAATAATTCTTGATGTTGAATTACTTGTATCAACAATAATTGAAAAAGAAGAAAATACAATTTCCATAAAAACAAAAGCTTTGGTGGATACCGGCGCAAATGGTTCGTGTATAAGTAATCGCCTTGTAAGTGCCTGTCGTTTACATCCCGTTTCAGCAATGAAAATGATTTCTGCACAAGGAATGAGTATTGCTCAGGTTTATGAAGTTTCAATGATTTTACCTAATGGTATTCAGTTTTCTGCGATTCCAGTTGTAGAAGTCGCAGGTAGCAAAGCCTTTGATATTATTATTGGAATGGATATCCTTTCAAATTGCGATTTTGCATTTAGTTCTGATGATAACGAATCTTGTTTTTCCCTTCGAATCCCTTCCGCAAAGAAATTGATAGATTTTACTGAGAATAAATAGTTTTTATGATATAGTAGACATAATAAAGCTGTTATATATAATTCTTCTAAAGAAAGAAACAATCAAATCATTAGAAGAATTACATTCTTGACCAAAACGATGAATAAGAGGATTTTTATGAAAAAAATATTGTTTTTATTTTATTTTTTAATTCTTGTTTTGTCATTATTTTTCATTTCTTGTTCTAACAACTCTGGTTCAAATAGTGATTTTGATCCAAATGGAATCGCTACAAAAAACAATGCAACAGATGATATGTTTGAAAAAACTGGAAAAACAAATAGATTAATAATTGTTACCGATAAAGACTGGGGGTATGGTTGGTATCGTGAAGAGGGTACATTAGGTATATTAGGTACATGGTATTTTTGCGGTAATTCTAATGCTCATCTTACCTTTTATGCAGATGGAACTTATCATTATATAGACGACAATCTTGAGTATATAGATAGAATTAGTGATAATTATGAATTATATGTAGAAAATGATATTTATCATATTATTATTTGGAATGGCACAAGAGGATATAAATCTGAATATTTGACTTCGGATAATTATTTAAGTTTTTCTTCCCATTATTCCTTTTTTTAGGAATTGACTTTTATTTTGGATAAAACATTACATAATCAACTTTATTATATTATTAGAAAATAATACCTAATAACTCAGATTCTTTTAAAGAAATATATACGAATAATAAAACTATGAATTCTTTTGGGGGTGTTGCGGGGCAAGATTAAAAAACAAGCTGCCCCGCTGGAAGGGGTAGGCGGCAACAGCGTGCCGCCAAGGGGAAAGCTTTCCCCTCCTGAAACTTTATTCTAAAGCTTTCCGCTTTCAGCAGCTCCCGGTAAACCAATATCCTTGCGGAAGAAGCAGTTCTCAAACTTAATTGCAGAAACTCCCTGATATGCTTTGCTCCAGGCTTCCTTGAAGGTAGCACCGTAAGCGCTGCAAGCCAAAACTCGTCCGCCGCTTGTAAGTAAATCTTTGTTTCCACGTCTTCCTGTAACGGCACCAGCAATAAATACTTTTGCGCCGCTCATATCAATCAAAGCCTGGTTTATATTAATTTCACAGCCTTTTTTGTATGCTGCAGGATATCCGCCTGAAACAACAACAGGTGCAACCTGATAGCCCGGCTTCCACTTAAAGTCAAAATCCTTAAGAGTTCCGTTTAAGATTGCGGTACACATAGCAGCAAAATCAAAATCCATTAACGGAAGGACTGCCTGTGTTTCCGGGTCACCAAGACGAACATTATATTCAAGAAGCTTTGGTCCCTGCTTTGTAAGCATAACACCAAAGAAGATAAAGCCACGGTAGTCAAACTTTTCTTTGATAAGACCATTAAGAGTTGGCTGAAGAATGTCCTTGTCGAACTGAGCCATCATTTTATCTGTAACATCATCAAGAGGACAAACAGCACCCATTCCACCAGTGTTAGGACCCTTTGCACCATCCATCAAGCGCTTATGGTCGCGGGCTGGCAGGAATGGAACAATTGTTGCACTTCCCTGAACTGCATATTCTGGAGTAACAGAAACAGCAGCAAGAACAGAAATCTCAACACCTTCAAGATAATCTTCTATAACGAGCTTTTTACCGGCATCACCAACCTTGCCGTTGCCCATCATATCTTCAACAGCGGCAATTGCATCTTCCACTGTAGCAGCAACAACAACACCCTTTCCAGCGGCAAGACCATCGGCCTTTACAACAATTGGTGCTCCGTGCTTTTTAATATATTCACAGGCGGCATCCTTGTTTACAAAAGTTTCGCTTGAAGGACACGCAACCCCGTATTTTTTCATAAAACCTTTTGACAAATCTTTACTTGCTTCAAGCTGAGCGGCGGCATATTTTGGTCCAACACAAGGAATCTCTCCTTTCCAGAACTCATCTGCCAGACCTTCTGCAAGAGGATCCTCCGGACCAATAACTGCCATGCGGCAATTCTCATGCTTAGCAATCTGCACATAAGGGTTTTCGCCTTTTACAAGATAGTCACAATTTTCAGGATTGATATTAACGCATTTGTTTTCATTTGCAGTTCCTCCGTTTCCAGGAACAACTACAATTTTATCTACAATAGAACTCTGAGCTAATTTCCAGCAAATGGTGTGCTCTCTTCCGCCACTGCCTACAACAATTATATTCATAGAGCTATTTTATAGAAAAAGACTGTGTTTTGCAATGCAACGTAGTTTTTGTGTCGCCAATTACGTCTTTGTCCATTATCAACTCACCTACGCTTTCGGCAACAATTTTTCCGCCAAGAGGATTTTTGATGCTGTCTATTGAACTGAGGACTTCGGCATTTACAGTGCTGCGCTCAAACGAAAGGTCACACTTTTCCATTACGCAATTTTTAAGTGTAAGATTTTTGCAATAGCAGAACGGCTGGGTTCCAACAATACGGCAGTTTATAAGCGTAAGGTTTTCTGAATACCAGCCAAGATATTCACCGTTGATTACAGTATCGCGGACAGTTACGTTTTTTGTATGCCAGAACGCATCCTTGGTGTTTAATTCAGAATCAGTGATTTCGATATTGCTGCAATACTGAAACGAATATTTTCCCTTAATTTTGAGCTTTGTGATTTTTGCATTTTCTACTTCAAAAAAAGGATATTCAGATTCAAGAATATTTACGTCTTCAATAACAAGGTCGCGGCATTTCCAGATAAACTCAGGTGAACTTACTGTAGATGATTTTAATACAACATCACTACATTCGCGTAAAGCTTTTATACCGTTCATTTTGCAATTTTCAATTACAACATTTTTATCGTACCAGAGAGCCGCACGACAATTAGGAGTAAGCTCGCAGTTGGAAATATGAGCATTTGTAACGTGCCAGAACGGATAGCGAAGATTCATGTAACAGCCGCGAACAGTTATATCTGAAGATTCCTTCAGTGCAGACTCACCATCAGCCGGACCGTCAAACCGGCAGTTTTCTACAACCACATTCTTTACCGCATAAAGCGCGCGTTCTTCATCGTAAGTTTTATTTTTGTATTCTTCCATTCGTTTTGTTGCTCCTGAGTTTACTCCTAATTCTTCCACTTGTGCTTTATGTTCAAAGAAACAAGGCTTCCCGGTTCAAGGTAATTCGTTTCCAGCGTAAAAAGGTCTGCAGTGATGATGTTGTCAGAAGCCTGTACTTTAATTATAAACCGTGTCTTATCTCCTAAAAAACTTGCTGACTGAACAATACCTTCAATATCACCCTTTTGCTCCGATTTGTTCAGCTCAAACCATTCCGGTCTGATTATAAACTGTTCACCATTAATGTTCACAAAGTTTGCACGTCCTACAAAATCGGCAGTAAAATTATCCTGAGGTTTAAAATATAAATCTCGCGGAGTACCGTACTGTAAAAGCTTACCTTTATTTATTACCGCAATTTTATCTGAAAGAGAAAGCGCCTCCTCCTGATCGTGTGTAACATAAACAGTTGTGATTTTGAGCTTCTGCTGAACTGCCCTAAGCTCTTCCCTAACGTGCTCACGAAGCTTTGCATCCAGACTGGAAAGCGGCTCATCCATTAAAAGAATCTGCGGATTAAGAACAAGTGCCCTTGCAAGAGCAACCCTCTGCTGTTGACCACCGGAAAGCTCTTCCGGATACCTTTCCAGTAAATCTTCAAGATTAAGTGTTTCTGCTACCTGAGAGATTTTTAGCTCAACATCTGCCTTTGATTCTTTTTTAAGTTTTAGTCCAAACTCAATATTCTGTCTAACCTTCATATGAGGGAAAAGTGCATAATCCTGAAAAACCATTCCAATCTTTCGTTTATTCGGCTCAATTCCCTTCTGGTTTACTCCGTCAAGCTCAATTTCGCCCTGCTGTGGCTCAAGAAAACCGGAAATAAGTCTGAGTAATGTTGTTTTTCCGCAGCCACTCGGTCCTAAAAGCGTAGTAAAGCTGCCCTTTTCAACCTCGAGTGAAAAATCATTTATAGTATGCTCGCCTTCTACAGCTGGATCATTTTTCTTATAAGAAAAGGAAATATTTTTAAGTCGTAATGCAAAATCTTTATCCATCATCTTTTTCCCCATAATTTTATTACAAGCTTACCCAAAAGTAAAACTCCAAACGTTATAACGGTAAGCACAAGTGCAAGAGCGGCAGCATCTCCCCAAAAGCCCTGCTCTGCCAGATTCAATATTTTTATTGACGAAAGCGGTGTATCAAACGAAACAAGAAAAATTACTGCACTCATAGTTCCAACGCCGCGAACAAAATCATAAATAAAAGAATTAAAAACGCCATCTAAAGAAAGTGGCAGAATTATTGAAAAAAGAAGCCGCAAGTCGGAAGCACCAAGCGCTTTAGCACCATCATCAAGCGTAGATTTTATCTGCATAAAAGCAGTGCTTATACTTCTGTAAGAAAAAGGTATAAAACCTGCTGTAATTGCAATCACAATCATCACACTGGAATTATGAAAATTAACCTTCGAAGCCGTAAGCAAAAACGCAAGTCCAAAAAGAGTACCCGGTATGGCGGCCGGGAGTTGAATCACAGAATCAATATATTTTTTGAGCGGGCTCTTTGTCCTGAAAACAAAGAAGGCAGCCAGCAAGGCAATCAAGGTACTCAAAACTGCAGCCTCCAGAGAAAAACGAACACTGTTCCAAAGCTCCCGGCCGCATTTTGAAATTGCTTTTATGTGTTTTAAGGTAAAGCCAAAATCTATTCCCCAAAGCTTTTGAAAGCTTCCTGCAACAATCGCCGCAAACTGAGCAATAACACACAAGGTTATAAACACGCAGAACAAGGTGAGCAGAACTCTTGTAAGAACCGCAGGCTTTTCCTCCGGCAGCAGATGCGAATTGCCTCCCTTTGTTGCGGCTTTTTTAGAATTGGCGGCGGCAAACTTATTGTACAAAACAAACAGGATAAGTGATGGAATTACAAGAATTATTCCTAAAACTGCACTTGTTCCGCCATTTACCCAGCCTGTAAGCTGAGTATAGATTTCTACCGCAAGCACCTTGTATCTTCCGGCAACAATCATAGGGTTACCAAAATCACTCATAACAGAAACGGCAATATAAAGCACAGAAGAAATTATGCCTGGAAAAGCGAGTGGCAGCGTTATCTTAAAAAAGGTTTTTAGCCTGCCAGCACCCAAGCCATTTGCAGCACGAATTAAAGAAGCATCTATGTTTTCCAGCGTCTGCGCACAAATCATATATGCCATTGGGAAAAAGCAGAGTGTCTGTGCAATTAGAAGCCCCGGAAAACCATAAAGAGAAACATCAAGACCAAACAAAGTTTTTGTAATAAAGCCCTGTCGTCCTAAAAGAAGAATAAAGGCAAGACCTCCTACAAATGGAGGTGTTACCAGGTGGATAAGAGGAACAACGGCAAAAAACTTTTTACATGGAATGCAGCCCTTTACAACTGCATACGCATAAATAAATCCAATTAAAACGGAAGCAGAGGTTGAACATAAAACCTCCAGCAAAGTGTTTAAAGCCGCTTTTTTCCAGATTGCGGAGGATGCAACACTTGCGAAATCTGCTGCCCGCGGAGTAAGAAAAACTACCACCAATGGAAGAAGAATGCACAGCGTTAGTAAAAGGCAGATGGAAGCCCATACAACCGTAAGTGACAGGCTTCCTTCTATTTTGAGAAATCGTTTTGAGTTGGTAAAATTATTCCAAATGCTTATTTTACGTTCTCTGCCCATTTCCTAAGAACTTCATCCTTTTGTTCCGAAGCTTTTTCAACATCATATTTTATTAAATCAAGCTGGCTTACAGGAACAGAACCTGCAGCACCCACTGCTTCAGGATTTACAGGAATTGTAAAATCAATGGAACTCATAAGCTCCTGTGCTTCCTTTGAAAGCATAAAGTCTACAAACTTCTGAGCCGCCGCCAGATTCTTTGTGTTCTTCATGATTGAGATACAGTCAACATCGCCAACTGTCTGCGGCGGTGCTACAGCTACAACCTTAAAGCCTTCTGCCTTGTATTTAATAAGTGCGTGGATATACGAAACTCCAATTGCATATTCGCCGGTTCCAATAAGCTTTGCCGGTGCACTACCACTGTTTGGGAACTGACCGACAAGTGGCGCAAGTGTAAGAAGATAATCCCAGCCTTTGTCCCAGCCAAGTCTCTGAAGTTGATTTTGAACAAACAGGTACGAGGTTGATGAGGCAACCGGATTTGTAAGAACAATTTCTCCTTTATATGCAGGATTAAGCAAATCTTCCCAGGTTTTTGGCGCAGGGATATTCGGGAACTTTTGAGCGTATCGTTCTTCGTTCAAACCGATTCCAAGTGTAAGCACACAAAAGCCTGTCCAGGTTCCATCCTCGGCAACTGCATAAGAAGGAAGCTTTTTAGCCGCAGGAGATTTGTACGCTTCAAGTGCACCTGCTTTATCTGCCTGAATATGATAAGACGAAGCTCCACCAAGCAAAATATCTGCAGAAGGATTATCCTTTTCTGCAATAACCCGGTTTACAAGCTCGCCTGTAGAGGCTCTCAAAAACTTTACCGGAATACCGGTTTTTTCTGTAAATAAGTCTGTAAGAGCAACAGTTTCTTCCTCGTGAATAATTGAATAAACGTGAAGCTCACCATAATCCTTTTTTGCACAGCCTGTAAAGAAAGCTGCTGAAACAACTAAAAGTACCAAAATTGATAAACCTTTTTTCATAGTTCACCTCTCAATCACTGTCATTGTCGGGCTTGACCCGATAATCTAAAATTACTTTATATAAAAACTGGTATTATGGGTATACTCAATTTTGAATTATTTTTATAATACCAGATATGATTACAGTTGATTTTTCAAAGAATAAAGATATCGGACTTTGCGAGCAGCTTTATAACACTATCAAAACGCAGATTATGAACACAACCTTAAAGCCGGATTCAAAGCTGCCGTCTAAAAGAGCTCTGGCTTCGCATTTGGGGATAAGTGTGATTACGGTACAGAATGCCTATGCTCAGCTGATTTCTGAAGGCTACATTTATTCTATTGAAAAAAAAGGTTTTTACGTTACCGACTTTTCTGACTTCAATATCAAACCGCACAATTACAATTCCGCACAGGGAGTAAAACCACAGGCAACTCAGCCTGCACAATCAACCCAAGCTCCAGAGTTTTTTACAGACTTCCGCAGCAACTCCACTAACGCACAAAAGTTTCCGTTTACACTCTGGAGTCACACTGCCCGACAGGTTTTGAACTCCCAGGACGAAAAGCTCTTAATCCGAAGCGACATGAAGGGAACTTATGAACTGCGACTTGCAATTGCGGAATATCTACTGGAGTTTCGAAATATGCAGGTTTCGCCGCAGCAGATTGTAATTGGTGCCGGAACAGAAGCGCTTTATTCTATGCTTGTGCAGTATTTTGGACGCGATAAGGTTTATGCGGTAGAAAATCCCGGATATAAAAAGGCAAAGGCAATTTTTGAGCTGAATGGAGCTTTGTGTACCCCGATTGATATAGACTCGCAGGGAATGAATCCGGAAAGTCTCAGGAAAAAGGATGTTGAAATCATTCATATTTCGCCAAACCACCATTTTCCAACAGGGATTGTTGTTCCTGTAAAACGAAGGATGGAGCTGCTTGCGTGGGCGAACGAGCAAAGCAACCGTTATATTATTGAGGATGATTATGACAGCGAGTTCCGTTTTAATGGAAAACCTCTTCCTACGTTGCAAAGTGCTGATACTCAGAATAAGGTCTTTTACATGAACACTTTTTCTAAAACGCTTGCCCCATCCTTCCGAATCAGCTACCTTGTTCTTCCCGCCAGCCTGACAGCTGATTTTGAAAAAAAGCTCGGCTCCTACTCCTGCCAGGTTTCCGTAATCGAACAGTCCACGCTGGCACACTTCATCTCCGCAGGGTTCTTCGAAAAGCACATAAACAAAATGAAAAACTATTACAGAACCCTGCGCAACAACCTTATTTCCGAGCTGCAGAAAAGCCCTGTTATGCCCTTGTGCAAAATCACTGAGCAGGAAGCCGGCCTGCATTTTCTGCTAACAATTACAACAGACAAAACTCCGCAGCAGATAAAGGACAATATGAAGAAAAATGGAATAAACGTATCTCTGCTCAGCGATTATTATTACAGCACGTATTCGAGCAGAGAATGCACGCTTGTAATAAATTATTCCGCACTAAAAAAGGAGCGAATCGCTGAAACAGTAGAGAAGATGTGTAAAAGTATCTTACTTTAAGCAGCTGCGGTCCAGGCGATCAAAGCCATCGGTAAGCTTGCGGGCAATTTCAATCAGTTTAGCAAGATCACCTTTTCTGCCGCCTTCAATATTCATCGGCATAACAGGATCGTGCAAGCTCATACGAAGCAATATCCAGCCCTGAACATCTTGGCCTTTGAAACTCAAACGGATTCCCTCATACGAAGCCGGCATTTCGTAGCCTGCAGCCTGAGCACGTTTTTTGAACTCTTCCAGAACCTTCTTGCCGTATTCTTTAAAATCATCACCGGAAATCTTAAAGCGGTACTCGCCCTCTTCTACAAGCGGTGGAAGCTTTTCGATAAGGCTATCCAGCTTTTTGCCTGTAGCGGCAGCCTGAGCCAGCGCAATTACAAGCTTAACTGCAAGGAAGGCACCGTCATCAAGGAAGTAGTTATCTTTGAGGGCACCGTGTCCAGAAGTTTCCATTGCAAGCGGAGCAACTGTTCCGGCAGCATTAAGCTCCTTCTGTTTGTTGATAACGTTCTTGTAGCCGCGCATATAGCAAAGATGCTTAAGACCAAGTACATCCTGCAAGAAGTAAGTTAGTCGGTCACTCGTTACGCTGTCGGTAATGATTGTACTTCCAGGATACTCTGGTGCAAGAATTGCAGAAATCATAGCGATAATTGAGTCGCGGTTAACTTCGCTTCCATCACTGAGAACTGCGCTCATTCTGTCAACATCGGTATCGAAAATCAAACCTAAATCAGCCTTGTTTTTAAGAACCGCATCGCGGATTGCTTCCATTGCCTGTTTGTTTTCAGGGTTTGGAATATGATTAGGGAACATTCCATCTGGCTCAAGGAACTGGCTGCCTGTTGTATCTGCACCAAGCGGCTGCAAAATCTTATCTACAAAGAAACCCGAAGCTCCGTTTCCACTGTCTACAACAATGTGAAGACCAGAAAGAGGTTTATCTCCTTTACCAAGTCCGGTAAGGGCAGCAGCAATTTTATTCTTAAGATATTCAGCATAAACCGAAAGCAAATCAAACTCTTTTACTTCATTATCAAAAAGACTTGATACAGCTTCCTTTTCGTAATCATCCGGAACTTCGCCGGCAATTTTTAAGATGTCTGTAATATCCTCGTGTTCAAGTCCGCCGTCCTTATCAAAAAACTTAATTCCATTTCTATTAAAAGGAAGATGGCTGGCAGTAATCATTGCAGAGCCGTCATATTTTGTCTGGTCAAAAACAATAGACATAAACATTGCAGGAGTTGTTGCCATGTTGCAGTTAACAACCTTTGCACCTGTGCTTACAATTCCAGCAATAAGAGCCTTGCTGAGAGCCGGACCAGAAATCCTTGAATCACGACCAACGCCAATTGTAAGGTCCTTGGCAGCTTTTCCAGTTTTTTTAGAAAGCCAGCTTACAAATGCACAGCCAATTTTTAATGCAATATGATCGGTCAGATTTACGTTCTCGCCTTCAACACCAGCAACAGCAACACCACGAACATCGCTGCCATTCTGCAATTTCATAATATCAAAACTCATAGAAAACTCCTTGCTTTGTCTCTCCAGTTAAACCAATTTCAATTATAATAACAAATGGATATTTTACAATAGCAAACCAACTTGCTTTCCAAAACCCCGGCAGATTTTGTCTTTTTGCATAAATATACATATTTTATTCAATTTTCTGCATATTATTGACTTTTTATGCAGAATTAATGATAATTGGCGTATGATGATAAACGAATTGGCAAAAGAATTAAATAATACACTTTCTGGTACAACAGCAGGCGCTCTGCTTTCGGACATGGGA
>JAFZOJ010000118.1 GCA_017550685.1 Treponema sp.
ACCGATAGTTTCAACCAAAGCTTCTTCGATGATTCCGTCTTTTACGTTCAAAGAAAGCTTGCAGGCACCCTGCTGAGGTGCACACCAGCCGATACCGTGTGTAAAGCCGGAAATGTCTTCAATCTTTTTTACCTGTACCCATTCACCTTCTTCAGGGATTGGTGCAGGACCATGATATGCGCCTTTAGCCAAAGGACACATATGCTCCACTTCTGCAGTGTATGTCATGTAAAACTCCTATTAATTAAGTTTAATCTTATCTATAAAATATCATTTTTTAATAATATGTACAAGAAAAATTTCGTTTTGACATTATCTTCTATTTTAATGTATATTTTGAATTATGACTGACTGCATGTCAAAAAAACGCCCCGGAATCCTCATTTTATTACTTTTCCTTAGTTTTTCTGCTTTTGCAAACCCGGATTACAAGCTTTTGGTAAACGGCAGCAGCGCTTTTCCCCAGATTATTGAATGTATGCGTAATTCAAGCCAGTCAATTTATATAAATATGTTTATCTGGCGTGATGATAATATTGGAAACCTGATTGCAGAAGAATGTGTAAAGGCGGCAGACCGCGGCGTAAAGGTTACCATTTCTAAAGATACCTATGGTTCTGTCTGTGAACATGCAGAAGAAAGCGGAACTTCTTTTTTTCATAAAAAAGTAAGCTGGACCGAAAAATCAAAAATCAATTTTCTTAAAAATACTTACAAAAACAAAATTGCTTCCGACGCAAAGGATTTTCAGTCTGAACTTTATCTCCATCTTATAAATCATCCAAACATCACAGTACAGGCAGACAGCTTTAAAGCCGACCATTCCAAGTATTATATTTTTGATGATGAAATTCTTATTCTTGGCGGTATAAATATAGAAGATAAAGAAAACGGCGCAGATATGTCAGGGCGCATTTACAATGATTATATGCTCATGCTCTGTGGCAAAGAATATGTACAAAACTTTAAGCAGGGCACCACCACCGGCACAGGCACCATTTATTTTGGAAAAAACCTTAAGGCCGCAAAAAAGAAAGACAATATTTTTAAGATGGAAGAGCTTTATCTGGACATGATTGACTCCAGCCAAAAGGAGCTTACTATCGTAATGGCCTACTTCAGCCCGCTTAAAAAATTTACAGACGCAATTCTCAAAGCCTGTGAACGCGGTGTAAAGGTAAAAATCGTTATTCCCGCCTCTGCCAATTTTCAGGACGACTCCAACAAACAAACCGTAAAGCATCTGCTCAAAAAAAGCCGTGGACAAATCCGGGTTTATTTTTCTCCAAAAATGCTTCATACAAAGCTGGTTGCCGTTGATGACCTTATTTCGTTTGGCTCGTGTAACATTACAAAAAAAGCCTTTAAGCAGCTGGACGAACTGAACGTCTTTGTAAGTGCCCGAGAAGAAGAACTTTTTAATCAGATTATGCAAACCGTAAATCAAACCGTGGAAGAATCCCTTCAGATAACTGATTACAAATCCATAGACAACAATTCTTTTCTTGCTTTTTTAGAAGGCTTTGTCGTATAAAAATTCATAAAAAACTTTGTCGTATAAAAATTCATAAAAAACTTGACAGGCAAACCGTTTGGTATTATATTGTGTATATACAATATACACAATACGAGGTGCAAAATGAATCTTATCGAAGTGAACGGACTTTGCAAGAACTTTGACTCCTTTAAGCTTAAGGAAGTAAGTTTTTCTCTTGAACAGGGTTTTATAATGGGCTTTATCGGACGCAACGGCGCAGGCAAATCCACTACCCTCAAAACCATGCTCAACCTTATGAAAAATGACGGTGGCAGCGTAAAATTCTGCGGGCTGTCCATGCCGGCTGACGAAATAGAAATCAAAAATAAGGTAGGCTATGTTTTTGGCGGTGTAGACTTTTACCCCGAAGCAAAAATAAGCAACATAACCGACGTAACCAAATCTTTTTACCGCGAATGGGACGAAGAGCTTTACAAAAAGCTTTGTGAACGTTTTGAAATAGATCAGAACAAAAGATTCAAGCACCTGAGTGCCGGAATGAAGGTTAAGTATTCCATAGCAGTTGCCATGAGCCACAACCCAAGTGTTCTGATTCTGGATGAACCGACAAGTGGTCTGGATCCTGCTGCACGCGATGACCTTGTGCTTTTGTTCCAGGAATTTATTGAGGACGGTGAGCATTCAATTTTGTTTTCTACACACATTACCTCCGACCTTGAAAAATGTGCAGATTACATTACCTACATTAAGCAGGGCCAGATTCTTGCTTCTAACGAAAGAGAAGCATTTCGCACAAGCTACATCAGTGTAAGCGGAAAAAAGGAACAGCTTATGCCTGAATCAGAAAGTAAGATTATCGGGCTGCATACACATCAGCTTGGTTTTGAAGGCATTATGAAAGCAGAGGACGCCGCACTTGCTAAATCTGCCGGTTTTGAAATTTCCCAGCCAAGTCTGGAAGATATTATGATTCACATTGAAAGAAGATAAGGAGTACAGACATGAAATCACAGACATTAAAACTTTTGAAAAAAGAAATAATTCTTGGAAACACAATGCAGACCATAATCTGGACTGTCTGCTGCTTTGGCATGTTCTTTATTCCAAACTACCCGCTTTACATCGGACCTTTTTACATCACCTTGTGTATTATGATGAGCTTTGCACTTAATCAGTCTTCTCATGATATTCTTTACACAGTACTGCTTCCTGTACGCAAAATTGATACTGTAAAGGCACGCTTTTTATACTGCGGATTGATTGAAATTCTTTCTCTTGTAATTGGAATAATTCCATGTATTATAAGAAACCTGCCGTCTTTTCCGCCGACAGTATCAGGTATTCCAATGAATCTTGCTTTCTTTGGCCTGCAGCTCATTGTTTACTCTGTATTCAATCTGCTTTTCCTTGGTAATGTTTACAAAAATCCACTCAAGCCCGGATTAAGATACATGGTTGCGGCAGTTGCATATTTTGCAGTTTATGCAGTATGTGAACTTCCGGTATGGATTTTCTATGCCATGCGCAAAAAGCTTGAAGAAGGAATTATAAGTGAACTTCCACTCCTTGCAAAAATAGGTTCTTATCTTTGTGACCCTGACCGCGTTTACCTGGCAAGACACTGCCTTATTCTTTTTGGAGGTTTTTTGATTTTTGCCGGAATATGGTATCTTACTTTCTGCAGGGCTGCACGTCAGTTTGAAAAATATGACATGTAAGCAAACAATAAATAAATGGATATAGTGTTATCACAAAAAACTGACAAACCTATATATACTCAGATTTATGAACAGATAGCTGCCCAGATAATGAATGGAGATGTAGCCGCCGGAGAAAAGCTTCCTCCAATCAGGACTGTGGCAGTTAATTTGCGCATAAGTGTTATTCCCGTAAAACAGGCCTGGGAACAGCTGGAACGCGAAGGCTTTATTTCCACTACTCCCGGCCGCGGAACTTTTGTAAACGAGCTTGAACATCACGAAATTTCAAGTAAACGCACAGCAACCGCCGAAGAACTTTTGACTAAAAATCTTGCCACTTGCCGCGAAATGGGCCTGACTCTGGAGGAAGTCCTAGAAATTGTCAAAAAGAAATGGTATACTTAAGTCATCGGAGGTTTTTATGAAAAAGAGTTTATCTAAACTTATCAATGTATTCTTTGCAGCAGTATTCATTTTCTGCTGTGTTTCCTGCCCTAAAGCAACCAATGAAAATGGTAATCCGGAAAACAACAACGAAACTCAACCAGAAGCACCCGGAAAACAGCCTACAGACATGGAGCTGATGGTCGGTTCATGGTTCTGGGATTTTGGTTATGACCAGTCTCAGTTTATGGCAGATATTATTACCTGTAAGGCAGACGGTAGCTTTGTAATTACACACAAATCTCCTGGAAACGATGAATATGACACAGGTACCTACTCCATTATAGATTTTCTGGATTATGGAAAAACACTCTGCATTAATATTAAAACTTATAAAGATACCATCTTGAATGAAAACAACGACAATATGGATCTTAAAGTCTACTTTGTTATCCATAGTCTGGATGACGAAAAGCTCATAATGACCCGTGTAAGACGCGATTATTCTGGTATGGGTGGCACTATATATGATTATGAGCCTGGCATTTACAATGAATTTTATAAAATCAAAGACGGTAACAAAACTACCCTGGAAGGAAAATGGTCTGTAAACAAGGTTGGAACTCCACAGTGCAACTGGGATGAAACCTGGACCTTTACAGCAGACGGCAGACTGGAAGATTATTATAAAGACGAAAACAGTGAAACAACCTATGCCGGAACCTACGAAGTAATTACTACTTCAAAAGGAAGCGTACTGCATCAGGTCCTTATTGATGAAAAAAACGGCAACACCTACACTCCTCTTTCTTCTCCAATGGAATTCTGGTATGACTATAAGCAGTGCAGCGATAAAATTATTAATGTAAACTGCACTAGACATATAATAGATGGAACCGATGAAACTTTTGACGAGCCAAAGGTAAACTACTACTACCGCGACATTGAGCTGGCAGAAGTTACCTATCATTACATTAACAATAGTTTTAAAGATTATTATCCAAAGGGAACTGAATATACACTCATCGGATTGGACAAGATGTATCTTTTCCATGGAGTTCCAGATTACTGGAAAAATCAGACTATTCTTGTCGGCTGGTACGATAACGAAAACTGGGAGAATGGAAACATAATAACTAAGATTCCTGCAAACGACACCGGTACTCACGAATACTGGGCAGAATACGGAATTAAATTAAATAAAAATCTCTATGATTATCCAAACAACCGTTACAACTTTAATGCTACCTACCATGCCCAGCTATTTACCGGCACTGCTTTTACCAAACCGGAATTTGGAGATACTATAAAAGTAACCTTTAACGGTAAAGCATCCAGACCAATTGATGGAGAAGGAGGCTTTTCTGTAGTTGACTGGAGTAATGATCAATGGAAGTATATCGGTCAGGGATGGAACGGTAATCTTAAGACAGATGAAAACCTTAGACTAAGCTTTTCATTTGATATATTAATCAAAAATGATTGCAACAAAGATGACCCTAATATAGGAATACTTACCGAAATAACAGATACTCTATGGGATATATATTTTGATATATGGTTTGGTTCCAATGCCGTACAGGGCGACAAACCTATAAGCTTTACAGACTGTTCATGGACATATAAATTAGATAAAGCTCAGCAGGATTAAAAAAATGGAGTCCTGTGGTTCCTGAGCATGTCGAAGGACCACAAGGACTCCATTTCATTTTAACATAAGATAAGCCTAGAACTTATACGAAGCACCGGCCCTTATCATACCACCCAGTGGGAAGGTTCCTTCAAGGAACAGATTAAAATCCTTAAAGTCAAGCTTTAATCCAAGATAGGTTACATCAAAAGCAAAGGATGGCTTACCTCCTCCAGGAATAATAATAATACCGCCGCTCAAAGAATGGAAGAACTTAAAGTGTTCCCATCCGTACTGTGCTGTTAATTTGGCCTGTGTAGTAATAAGGTTTATTGATGAAATCTTTTCATAAGAAACAAAAGCACCTACGCCAAAATATTCATTAAAGAAGTAATTATATCCGCCTGTTACGGAAAAAGCAGCATCTTTCTTCTGTGTGTCTGTAGAAGTATCTCCTCCGTTTTTACTTGCAGCCTGGGCAATACCTTCGCCTATGGCAACAAATAAACCGCTGAACAATCCCACAAATGAAATCGTACCGCCTGTAAGATATACTTCACTGTGATTAAACTCATCCTTCTCTCCGGCTTCTACAACATCGTACCCTTGGGCAAAAATATTTGTAAATACAGCGCCCATAAGTATAAGTGCAATTAAAATCTTTTTCATAATACGTTCCTCCTTAGATGTCTGGATGCAAAAAAAACGTTCACGAAGCTGCCCCCTTGTAAAGACATTTCATGAACGTTTTTGTTATACCTTAATTATAACACATATTTTTAAATGTGGTTACAAAAATATGTCATCCTGAACTTGTTTCAGGATCTTATAGTTCAACTAATATGAGATGCCGAAACAAGTTCGGCATGACGATATTATAAGCACTACTCAGTTGGTCTCTTTTTAAAGCTCTTGCTTTCTGTAATAGCCTGGCCTTCGCCAACCTGCTGTTCCATCATAGCGCGAACCTTGAGTGGGAGTCCAAACAGTGTAATAAAGCCTTCTGCATCCTTGTGGTTGTAAAGTTCACCGGTTGTAAATGAAGCAATGCTTTCATTATAAAGGCTGTACTTAGAACCAGAACCTGCACCGCGGATTGCACCCTTGATAAGCTTAACCTTTGCCCATCCGGTAACGGTTTCTTCTGTCTTATCAACAAATGCCATACATGCATCCATCAAAGTTGTAAACCACTTTCCGTCGTAAATCAATTCTCCAACACGGATTGCAAGCTGCTGCTTGTAGTGGTAGGTTTCGCGGTCCAGACAGATGTGATCCATCATTCTGTGTGCAAAGTAAAGGATTGCTCCACCCGGTGTTTCGTAAACGCCGCGGCTCTTCATACCAACACAGCGGTTTTCACAGATATCTACAAGACCTACACCATTGCGTCCACCGATTACATTGAGTTCATTCAAAAGGTCAACTGCATTCATTTTTTTGCCGTTGAGTGCAACAGGAATACCCTTTTCAAAGTCGATTGTTACATATTCGCCTTCATCAGGAGCTTCTTCCGGTACAACTGTATTTTTAAGCATGTGCTTGTAGTTAGGTTCATTTTCTGTCTTTTCAAGCTCAAGACCTTCATGGCTCAGGTGCCAGATGTTCTCGTCGCGTGAATAAGACTGATCCTTCTTCATTGGAACTTCAAGTCCGCGGTCTTCAAGATATTTAATTTCTGCTTCGCGGCTGTCCATATTCCATTTGTCATCACGCCATGCGGCAATTACCTTGATGTCAGGAGCAAAAGCCTTGATTGCAAGTTCAAAACGAACCTGGTCATTACCCTTACCTGTAGCACCGTGACAGATTGCAACGGCACCTTCCTGGCGGGCATATTCTACAAGGATTTTTCCAATAAGAGGACGAGCTGTAGAAGTTCCCAGAAGATATTCATCTTCGTAAACAGCATTAGCCTTGAGTGCAGGCCAGATGTATTCTTCAATATATTCCTGACGAGCATCTACAACATAGCAGGCGCTTGCACCGGTTTTGAGTGCACGAGCCTTGATTGCAGCCCAGTCATCGCCCTGTCCAACATCGATACAAACGGCGATTACATCATAATCATAGTTTTCTTTGAGCCATGGAATGATAACTGTTGTATCAAGTCCACCTGAATAAGCAAGTACTACCTTATCTTTTGCCATATATACCTCACTTTTGCCAGCCCTTCGACTCCTTCGACAGGCTCAGGAACCGCAGGGACCGCATTTTTGCATAAATATGCAATAAATATACATTTTTTTGCAAAAATATGCAACACCCTTGTTGTTTTTACTCATTTTTACTATAATATATATTATGATTAAGGTAAAAAAATCAGCCGTTGTGTTTGTTTCATTACTTTTTGTGTTTTCAATCCTTTTTGGAGCAGGCCTTGGCATGGCTCTTTCTTCAACACAAAACATCCGCAACTCTGAATACTTTACGGAATTTAACAACGCACTTCCAACCAAGCTGCTTGATATAAACGGCGAACTCATAACAGAATTTGCTTCTGACGAAAAACGCGAAATTATTGCCTACAACAATCTTCCTCAGCATATGATTGATGCCCTGGTTACCCGCGAAGACCGTGTATTCTTTTCTCATACCGGCTACAGTGTAAAGGCAATTTTCCGTGCAGTTGTAGGAAAGCTTCTTCATATGTCACTTGGTGGCGGTTCTACATTAACCCAGCAGATTGCAGGTACTCTTTACTGCGACCGTTCCGATATTTCCTATGGACGAAAACTTAAGGAATTGTGGTGGGCTATCCAGATGGAACGCCGTTATACAAAAAATGAAATCCTTGAGCTTTATCTGAACAAAATCTATTTTGGCGGCGGTACCTACGGTGTTAATGCGGCTTCCAAATATTACTTTGGTCACAGCGCTACAGAAATTACTCCGGCCGAAGCTGCAATCCTTGTAATTCAGCTTTCTAACCCGGCTTACTATAATCCGTTTGATCATCCTAACAGAGCCATGACAATGCAGAAGAATGTACTTGCTTCCATGGTTTCGGCAAACTATATTACACAGGAAGAATCGGACACCTCTTTTGAAGATTACTGGGCAAACTTTGACTATACCAGAACCTCTGCTTCGGCATATATGGTGCGCGACGACAAGGCTCCTTGGTTCAGCGAATATGTAAGACGTGAGCTTGGCAATATGATTTACGGTTCGGATGATATTTATTCTTCGGGCTTTACCGTAAACACAACCCTCAATCTGCGTCATCAGGAAGTTGCGCAAAAGGTAATGGAAAAATACATAGACAGGGCAAATTATCTTTACCAGCTGGAGCATTCGCAGCGTGCAGACCTTGCCTTGAATACTTACATTCCTCTTACCGAGCTTCTCTCTCTTGTTTTTGATATTCCTTCTCTTAAGGTTAGTGAACAGCGCTCAAAGTTTGTAGCAGAATCAACCTATATAAATCAGATAAATCCGGTGCTCGATGTTATTTCCATGATGACCGGTACAGACACCTTAAAGCTTGATATTGTAAACAAGGCAACTACCCTTGCAAAACAGGAATCTGAAAAAACAACTATAGAAGGTACAATGATTTGTATTGAGCCTTCTACCGGATACATAGATGCACTTGTTGGCGGAAGCAAGTTTGATCAGGAAAATCAGTTTATCCGTGCGGTTCAGGCCAAGGTTCAACCGGGTTCTACCTTCAAACCGCTTTACTATTCTGCCGCAATTGATTCAAAGAAATTTACACCGGCTACTCAGATTTCGGATACACCGGTTGTATTCCATACAGCAGACGGCAAGCCTTATATTCCTCAGAACTTTAAGGGAGAATGGATGGGTAATGTTTCGCTTTATTATGCGCTCATTCACTCTATGAACGTTCCTTCTCTTAAGGTTCTGGACGGTATTGGTTTTGATGCCGCAATAAGTCGTGCAGTTTCTCTGCTTGGTATTTCTAAAGAAGAGCTTCCTAGCCGTGCCTTTGTTCCGGGCTACCCTATTGGACTTGGTGTATGTTCAGTTCGTCCTGTAGAAATGGCCCGCGCCTATGCAATTTTTGCCAACGGTGGAAAAGAAGTTACTCCAATGGCAATCCGCACTGTAGAAGACAAGGACGGAAACGTTATCCTTACTCCTGAGCTTGATATCCGTAAGGAACAGGCTGCCAAGGGAGATAAGATTCAGGTTATTTCTCCACAGACTGCCTTTGTTATGACCAAGCTTCTGGAACAGACTGTAAATAACGGCGGTACCCTTAAAGGCCAGAAAGGAAAATTTGAATACAAGGCTGCAAACGGCAGAACTTACAGAATGCCTGCTGCAGGTAAAACCGGTACTACACAAAACTGGGCCGATGCCTGGACCTGTGGTTTTACCCCATATTACGCTTCTGCCTTCTGGTTTGGATTTGATAAGCCGGGACAGTCTCTTGGTTTGAATATTACAGGTTCTACACTCGCAGGTTTTGCCTGGGGTGATTTTATGGGTGAAATAAACTCAGACCTTCCTTCTAAGGAATGGAACAAGCCTCTCGAAGGCATTATAGAAGCAACAGTCTGCAGCACAAGCGGACAGCTTCTTACTGACCAATGTGGTGACCACAAGACAAACCAATGGTTCCTTTCGGGAACTGTTCCTACAGATTTCTGTACAATTCACTCAAATCAGACAAATTCTACAATTGCAATTGCACGTCTTGAAAAAGAAATGTACCAGTCCGGTCAGAGAAGAACAACTGCTGTTGATTCATCTCCACTCAAGCTTAATCTTGATTTCTTAAAACCGGGTTACGATTTTTCTAAGGACGAGCCGGTTAATTCCGATTATGATATTAATTATGAGTATTCTGAATATTCAGGCGGTTCAAATTACTCCGGTAATTCAAACGCTCATTCAGATGTTGACTATAATTATCTTATGGAATAATGTGTAATAGAAGATGCTGATACCTATTGCGAACATTAAAGTAAAACGCCGCGTTAGAAAGGACCTTGGTAATCTGGAAGAGCTCAAGGCAAGTCTCCGTACCTATGGTCTTTTAAATCCTATTACAATTAACAGCCGCTACGAGCTTATTGCCGGGGAACGTCGTCTTACTGCCGCAAAGGAGCTTGGCTGGACTAACATTCATGCAAACATTGTAGACAACCTTACCGAAATAGAACAGCTTGAAATGGAAATTGAGGAAAATAACCAGCGCAAGGAATTTACCGACGAAGAACTGCTGGAAGGCTACAAAAGACTTGAGCGCCTAAGAAATCCGGGTTTCTTTTACAGAATATATCTTTTCTTTAAAAAGCTTTTCCAAAAGATTGCAGACTTTTTCCGCGGGGGCTCTAAGAATTCGAAAGCACCTGTTCCAAAAAACTAAGTGTATTTTCTGCTTCCTGGACAAGATTCCAGGGCGTATTTATAACAAGCATTCCGCTTCCGTATAACCGGGGCGGATTTTTTTTGTCTGAATCCTCAAGAACTTCCTGAAGCGAAACTTCCTTGTGAGAATCCTTATTGTTTACGCATAGCTCATATCTGTTTATCTGTGTATTTGTGTTTATTGATTTTACAAAGTCTGTAATCTGATCAAGCATATTGTTTATTTCGGTCTCGCGATGGGCAAGCAGCGGATACCAAAGCATTATAATTCCGTTTGTCCACTTTTTATAAACTGCACAGATTGTTTTTGCGGCCTGTTCATAGTCGTCTGATTCTTCATAGCTTGGGTCAATAAGGGCTGCTCCACGTTTTGTAGCCGGGGGAGTAAGCGCGTTAAAGGTTTCCCAGCCTGAACGGTTGTGAATCTGGATGTGTTTTTGCGGGCCGGTCGTGGCGGTTTGCCGCTTGTGCAGATTGTCCCGGAGGTTTTGTATTTCCTGAGGATGAAGCTCTGACAATATCAGGGTATCCTGACTACGGATAAGTTCGCTTTCTATAATCGGCGAGCCAGGGTACAGATTTTTTTCCAGATATTTTTGAGCCAGACTGATATATGAGTTGAAGGTTTGAGCAGACTGCACCTGATCTGGCGACCGGTTGTTTTTTAGAAATTCTGTAAGTGCGATTATGCCTTTTTCTGCCTCGTTTGTTTTGAGACTGCGGTTATCAAGAAGATCGTACAGCCCGCTTCCTGCGTGAGTATCATACAGAGTATAAGGTTTTTCCTTTTGGTTCAGGCTTTGTATTACAGAACATAATACGTAGTGCTTGAGAATATCTGCATGGTTTCCCGCATGAAAAGCGTGCTGGTAAGAAAGCATTATTTAGAAGCAGTTGACGGTTTAAAGTTTGGCAGATTCAAAAGCTTTTTCTTAAAGCCCATTGCTTTTATCTGAGCCTTAATTTTCTTTACGACAGCAGGATCCATTTTTGCTGTTTTACCGCGTGCAACCTTTTCCAGGTCGGCATAGGTAAAGCCAAGCTTATCTTCGTCTGTCATGCCCGACATTCCGTCAGAAGGAGCTTTTTTTACAAACTCTTCGGGGAGGCCAAGTGCAAGACCAAGCTTAATTACTTCGCTTACATAAAGATTTGCAAGTGGTGCAAAGTCTCCGGCTCCGTCACCCCAGAGTGTAAAATAACCTACAGTGCATTCACTTTTGTTTCCGTTATTTGAAACACGGCAGTTTCCTTCGATTGCGGCAATGCTGTAAAGAGTTGCCATTCTAAGGCGTGCAGGTGTGTTTGTATTGTACTGAGGTGGAGTTACTCCTACCCCTACTGCCTTTTTAAGCTCGCAGGTAAGGCCGCGGTAGGCATCTTCTATATTTACAGTGTAGTTTTTAATACCAAGGAACTTGCAGATTTTTTTTGAATCTTCAATATCTGCCTGAACACCGTTTGGCATCATTACACCGATTACACGATCTTTTCCAAGGGCTGCACAACAAAGTGCGGCAACTGTGGCAGAATCTTTTCCGCCGGAAATTCCAATAACGGCCTTTGTCTCACTGTTGCCGTTTTTTGCAAAATAATCTTTTACCCATGCGATTGCTTCGCTTTTTATACTCATAGTTACCTCAGAATGAAATTTATTTAATGATAAGTTCGTCCTGCCCAGCCGTGATGTTTACCTCATCACCTTCGGCTATTTTACCCGAAAGAAGGGCCTTTGCCAACGCATTTTCTACATAATTCTGGATGGCGCGTTTTACAGGGCGGGCACCCATATCAGGGTCGTAGCCGGCTTCGCAAAGAAAGTCCATGGCGCTCTGGTCAAAGTTGAGTTTAATCTTACGGTCATCAAGACGGCTTTGTACACGGTCAAGCTGAAGCTTAACAATAGAAGCAATTGCATCCTTACCAAGCTGATTAAAGATTACGGTTTCGTCTATTCGGTTTAAGAATTCCGGACGGAAGAAATCGCGTAGCTTTTCAGGCTTTAAGTTACTTGTCATAATGATGATTGTATTTTTAAAATCTACAACCCTACCTTGACCGTCTGTAAGTCGTCCATCATCCAGCACCTGCAGAAGTACATTAAATACATCTGGGTGTGCTTTTTCAATTTCATCAAACAAAATTACACTGTACGGGCGACGGCGCACTGCTTCTGTAAGCTGGCCACCTTCGTCATAACCGACATATCCCGGAGGTGCACCAATAAGACGAGTAACGCTGAACTTTTCCATGTACTCACTCATATCAATACGGGTAAGCGCCTTTTCATCATTAAACAGAAAATCTGCAAGAGTCTTGGCAAGCTCTGTTTTACCAACCCCGGTTGGTCCCATAAAGAGGAAGCTTCCAAGCGGTTTGTTAGGATCGCTCAGTCCGCTCCTGTTACGACGTATTGCATCGCTTACAACCTGTACTGCCTGGTCCTGACCAACAACACGTTTATGAAGCACGTTTTCAAGCTCCATATATTTCTGTTTTTCGCCGGTCATCATCTTTGCAACAGGAATACCGGTCCAGCTGCTTACAACCTTGGCAATATCTTCTTCGGTAACAGACTGACGAAGCAGAGAATCCTTTTGTCCGGCTGGACCATTCTCTTCTTCCTGCTTTGCGGCCTGTGCAATCTGTTTTTCAAGCTCAGGAATTACACTGTATTTAATTTCGGCTGCCTTTTCCAGGTTACCTTCGCGGGTAAATTTTTCCTGATCAAAGCGTGCCTGCTCTAGCTGTTCCTTGGCTTTGCGGCTCTGGTCAATCTTGTCCTTTTCGTTCTGCCACTGAAGCCTCATTGCATCTTTTTTGGCATTTAGTTCTGCAAGCTCCTTATCAAGCTTTTCAAGTCGCTCCTTACTTGCGGGGTCGTCTTCCTTAGAAAGTGACTGACGTTCTATCTGCAGCTGGAGGACCTTGCGTTCTACCTGATCAAGCTCTACAGGCTGGCTTTCTATTTCCATCTTAAGCCGGCTGGCAGCTTCATCAACAAGGTCTATTGCCTTATCCGGCAAAAATCGTGATGTAATATAACGGTTGGACAAAACAGCAGCCGCAACCAGTGACTCATCTTCTATGCGTACTCCATGATGTATTTCATATTTTTCGCGAAGCCCTCGCAAAATTGCAATTGTATCTTCAACCGAAGGCTCGGCACAGTAAACCTGCTGGAATCTTCTTTCCAGGGCAGCATCCTTTTCTATGTACTTACGGTATTCATCAAGTGTTGTCGCACCAATAGCACGCAGTTCTCCACGGGCCAAGGCAGGCTTGAGCAGGTTTGAAGCATCCATACTTCCTTCGCTGGCACCGGCGCCTACAAGTGTATGAAGTTCATCTATAAAGAGAATTATCTGACCTTCGCTTTTTGTTACTTCGGTAATGAGTGCTTTAAGTCTCTCTTCAAATTCTCCGCGGAACTTGGCACCAGCTACAAGGCTTCCTAAATCCAGTGCAAGCAGACGTTTATTCTTCAAACTGTCCGGTACATCACCGCTTGCAATACGGCGGGCAAGACCTTCTACAATTGCAGTCTTACCAACACCCGGTTCACCAATGATTACAGGATTATTTTTTGTACGACGGCAAAGCACCTGCATTACACGTCTTATTTCTTCATCACGGCCTATTACAGGATCAATCTTATCCTGACGTGCAGCAGCAGTAAGGTCGCGGCAATATTTTTCCAGAGAACGCATTGTGCTTTCCGGATCCTGAGAATCTACAGTCTGGTTGCCCCGTACAGATTTAAGAGCTTCCAAAACTGCCTTGCGGTTTATTCCGCATTTTCTGAGAAGCTCCCCTGCGCGTGTATCAGAATCTGCAATTGCCAAAAGAAGATGCTCGGTGCTTAAATACTGATCTTTAAGTGCAGACATTTCTTTTTCTGCATTTGCAAGAATCTTTTGTGTCTGAGATGAAAAATAAACCTGAGCGGCCCCGGAAACCTTTGGATTTTCGCGGACAAGGTCTTTTACCTTATTGTTGAGTTCTGTCGCGCTTACACCAATGCGTTCAATTACAGGAACAGTAAGTCCGTCCTGCTGCTCAAGAAGTGCCTCAAGCAGATGCTCCGGTGCAATTTCTGCGTTATCGTTTTTATTTGCAATAGAAGAAGACTCCTGAAGAGCCTCCTGCGTTTTTATAGTAAAATTTTCATAGTTCATATTAATCACCTAACTATGAAAATAATAATGAATAGAGAAAATGACAAGTAAAAAATTGCCCTTCGACAGGCTCAGGGACCCCGCAATGACTAAGGGATCCCCACAATGACTAAGGGGCTCCGACTAGAGTTCGCCGTCTTCTTCGTGGCCAAATTCACACACAGCTTTTGTAATTTCTGCGTATTCAATCTGTTCCAGAGTATTGCGGATTTTCTTGAAAAGCTTGATTTCGCCGGTTCCGGTTGCGCCCTGTACCATGCTCAAAATCTTGCGGTTGCCTTCCGGCAGTTCAAGCTTTTTATTGTACAGTTCCTTTACGCGGCAATATAAATCTATATCAATTACCCAGATTTTGCTGTTAATGCTTACAGACCAGTGGAGCTTGTTTTCATCAGGATCTTCGTTTTCAGGAGCCTGAACACAATCCCAGACACAGTTGTACTGGCGCTTGCTCAAGTTTACCGGGAAGATAATATCTGCACCTTCAAAACTGCCCATAAATGCAAGCTTGTTGTCAAAGACACCCTGAATTGCAAAGAAAGAATTCAAAAGGGTTCTTCCCGAAATTATACTTGTAAGGTTTGCCGAAGAAACATGGAACCAGTCGTAAGGGAAAGATTTACCCCAGTATCGGTCCATATAGCCGGCGCTTTTTCTTGGATCAACTATATAATCTGCTCCGTCATAACTAATCATGCCGGAAAAATTTGTCTTAATGCCAAACGGGAACCATCGGTCAGAACCGTTCTGATAACCTTCAGGAATATCACGAAGAATTTCATATTTAAGGTTCCAGGAAGCATAACCCTTGTCGCAGAAATATTCCGGATGACGCTGGAAATCCTGTTCAGTAATATTGATATAACCGCTCAAGGCATCTTCGCCAAAAAGCTTGTTGTCCATCTGGATTGTAAAAGGTTTGCTTGTAAAACGGATACTTTTAAGAGAATGATATGAACACAACTGTCCTGAATCTGCACCAAGCTTACCAAAGCGTACTGCAACATAGGACGGCTGCACTATTGTTTCAGATTTTAATTCTTTTGCAGAAGCTGTACCTGCGAGAGCATACTGTAAATCGTCTTCTGTTATTGAAACTCTTGGTTTAAAACCCAAAAGTGGTTCTGATGGAGACAGTGACGGATTAATTAACTCCAGTTCAAGGAAAAACAACTGTTCTGTTGCTGAATTTTTTTCGTAGGCATTAAAGAAACAACGCCAGAAGTTTGCACCTGTTTTTTTTGTAGATCCTGTTAATCCGTATCTGCTATCTTTTATACTTTTCTTTGTGGCAGCCATTATTCATTATCACCTTATATAAGATATCACTCTTATTTTCGGTAATAAAACGGCTTTTTTTAGTGTTTTTTAACTGCCTTTTGTTATTTAGTAAACAGTTTATCTATAGATTTTGTAAGTTCCTTCTGTTCTTTAGGAAAATTAGCATTCAAAAACTCAAAGCATTCAACAGCTGATTTCTGAGCATGTTCATACCAGATGGCATAAAGCTCTGTATCAATATCTCCCCCTGGAAATGGAGCGCCCTGAACGTCAGATACTAAATCACGTAACATTTTTATACATTCTTTCGCTTTTTTATCCATAAGTAACTCCTGTGTAGTTAATTACTATTCTACTATTATAATGGTAAATCAAGATTTTTTCCATAGGAATCTTTAGATTTATCCATGAAAACAACCTTGTGTGCTTCCTTCTGAGCCATCTGAGCCAGTCGTTTTGCAGCATCCTGAACATCCTTGTCTTTTATTGCAAGAAGATTGTCCATTTTGAGCTGTTTAAAGCCGTTATTGGCATAAATAAAGGTCTCAAAGGCCTGTTTACCACGGTCCTGAGGAGTCTGAGGTTCAATTGCAGCGCCATAACAGGTAACAATTGACTTTTCCACATCGTCATGATTAAAGGTCATCTCTTCATTGCTCATTATTGTCTGAACCAGAAGCTCTGCATGCTTTTGAGGGTCAGGGTCCCGGTATGTACTCAGTTTTAAACAGCCTTCGCCGGAATCAGGGTATACTCCTGCTCCATAACAGCCGCCTGTAGTTCTGAATTTATCCCAGAAGGTATGATTATTAAGCCAGGTTGTATAAACAGATTCGGAGGCAGCTTGTGGAGTAAGATATGGAGAACATGGAGTAACTGCAGTAGCATAGCCGGTTTGAGATTCTGTCTTAAGAGACTCCTTTGATTCTTCTCCCATTGCATTTTGTGCACCCACAACATAAGGCAGATAATCTTCTAGCTGGTAGTTATTTGAAGGAAGAAGCTTTGTAAGCCCGGCAGCCTTTGCAAATTTTTGAATAAGAGGCATGAGTTTGGCAAGAGATTCTTCGTCTGCAGTAATGTGAATTACACCACCGGCTTTAAGGCTTTCCCTGTAGATATATTCAAATTCCTTAAGGATTTTCTTTGCATTCTTTTCTTTGTATTCATTTATCGTATAAAGCTGTGTTACACCCCAAAGGATTTCTGCAAGGGCATAACCTTCGCTCCAGGCTGCGGTACAGCGTTTGAATGCAAGGTTTTGTCCGTCGTTTACAATGCCTGCTTTTTTATAGGCACGCTGCTCCTGAATCAATGTCTTGAGGCGGGCGGTATCTTTAAAGTCCATTTTTGTGATAATACGCGCAAGAAGGTCAAAGGACTCCTCTGCCTTTGAGGTAAGTGCCTTACAGCTTACACCAAGCCATTTACGGCCGCAGAAATTATACTGGGCATATTTTTGTGCAAGCTCCTTACACTGTGGAACATCATAAACTGAACCGGTAAGGATTCTTCCCCAGACATCGCCCATTATGCAGGCAGATTCTGCAATACAATCGTTCCAGCTTTTTCCTTCCCAGCCTATATTTGTCATTACATTTGAAAGGAATGGAGTATGCTTAAAATGCTCCGGAGAAAGACGGTCAAACGGGAACAAAACATCTACATAAAAAATACCGTTTGTTTCTTCCTTGCTTACAAAAAGAGGAACGTCTGAATCGTCAGCACCCTTTACAAACTCAAGTTCAACCTTTGGCTCTTCCACAGTTTTTTCAAGCTCTTCTACCTTTGTGTGAGGAATGCAGGCAAGCTCTTCCGGAGTTTCTATATGGGCCTGGTATTCGTGCAGGCGGTCAAGATCCTTTTTAAGCTGTTCCTTGTCGGTATCCTTTTCAAGCTTGGCAACAAGTTCTGCTTCGGCCTTAGAAAGATCTTCCAGATAAGTTTTGGAAGGACGAACAATTATGCGGCACTGAACCTGAGGGTCAATAAAATATTTTTTGATGAGTTTTTTAACATAGTCCTTGTCGGCATAAAGCTTTTTCTTAAGCTCTTCAAACTTTGTAATAGGACAAAGCTGGCTTGTACAGGAGTCGCCCCATACCCAGCCTTTAAGAGACTTTTCCATAAGCTGAATTGAATATGGACCCCACCAGCGGTTTTCTTCGCGAAGGTTAAAGTCAATTCCCATTACGGCAGAATCTATATCTTGTTGAGAAACGCCGTTTTTATAAAGCTTCTGGATTTCTTTTTCAAAGAAGGCAAAAACCTTTTTTTCATTTTTAGGCTTAACACCACCAATTCCGGCTACCCAGAATTCTTCCTTGAACTGGCCGTAGTTTCCTGTCCATGGCATATCTCCAAGACCAGAATCCTTTATAGCCTTGAGCAAAGGAGAACTGTCGTTTCCGCAGATTACTTCGCCAATAAAATATTTTTCCATATCTGCCTGACCCGAATAGGTTGCAAGACAGACAAGACTTCCTGTGGCTCCCTGAAGCGGTGCATCTTTTTCTATTAAGACAGATTTGTCCAGTTTTTTAAGCTGCAATAATTCTTTTACCTCGGGCTTTACATGAGGCAATGGTTCATTGGCATATGGCAGCACTTCCTTGCAGTTGAATTTTTCTTCAAGACGGGCCATGTATTTTTCATCAATAAAATCAAGCTGTTCGGCAGTTGGAATATCTCCATAAAGGAAAAGACAGCAGTTATCAGGACTGTAAAAGGTCTTATGAAAGGCCAGGAATTCCTCATAAGTAAGATAAGGAATTTCTGCAGGGTCGCCGCCGGAAGAAAAAGCAGGATAAGAATCCGGGAACATGGCAGCAACCATTTCCTTATTTGCAATCTGATAGAAGGTTGTAAAGTTGGCCTTCATTTCGTTGTAAACAACACCCTGAATGCTCATCTTGCCTTCCTGGTCCAGTTCCATACGATGGCCTTCCTGAATAAAGGTGTCGTGAGAAAGCTTTGGGAAGAAAACACAGTCGGCGTAAACGTCAAACATATTAAAATAGTCTTTGCGGACTAAAGAAGCGGCAGGATAAACTGTTTTGTCAGGGTAAGTCATTGCATTCAAGAAAGTTGCAATACTCTGCCCTGCCAGGGTTGAAAAAGGCTCCTTAAGAGGAAACTTTTCTGAACTGCACAAAGCCGAATGCTCAAGGATGTGGGCCGCACCCTTTGAATCCTTGGCCGCAGTTCTGAATGCAAACGCAAAAAGATTTTCATGGTCATTTTTTATAAGATGAAAAACTTCAAGACCTGTGCGCTTGTGGCGTAAAAAAACAGACTTACATTTGTAGTCCGGTACATCTTCTATTTTAAGAAGGATAAAATCCTTGTATTCTTTTCCGATATTGGCTGGGTTTAAAAAGTCAAATTTTTCCATAATTAAATATACGCTTCTTCGTTGCGTCCCTTTATTACAAGTTTACCGTCCTCATAGGCACGGCGGAGTATTCCAACAAATCTGTTAGTAATGTCTTCGCAGGTAGATTTACGCATAGGCTTTAAGATATCTTCCTGCTCTAAAACCTCGTTGCGTCGGCTGTTGGAAACATTGTCCAGAATCTTTGCCCTGAATTCATCAGACTTACCTGCAATAAGATAAGCAATGTCTTCGTCTGTTAATTCGCGGAGCTCCTGCTGAACAAATTTGTCGTCGGCTGCAATAACATCGTCCAGAGTAAACAGTCTCTTTTTAAGGTCAAGTCCAAGGTCAGGATCTTCGGCAGAAAGAGATTTTAAGATATCGCTTTCGGCACCGGAATCCATCTTTTTGAGGATCTGGGCCAGGGCGTTGCGGCCGTCAATATTCTGTGCATGCTCTGTAGAAATATTCTTTGATTTTTCGTACATTGCATGATCAACACGATTTAAGATTTCCGGAGAAATTGGTTCCATTTTTGCAAGACGCAGTACAACTTCCTTGCGCTGCTCTTCGTCCATTGCCTTGATAACGGCAGCGGCCTTTTGCGGAACCAGATGAGAAAGCACCAGCGACTGAACACCGGCATTTTCGTCCTTAAGGAGCAGACCAATTTTTTCGGTATCAGCATCATCAAGATATTCAAACGGCTTTTTGTTCTGGGCAGGCATGGCCTTTTTGAGCATTTCGTTTGCACGGTCTTCGCCATAAGCCTTGGTAAGCATTTCGCGGGCAGTTTCCGGACCACCGCTTTGTTTTGCGTTTTCTAAAAGTGCCTGAAATTCTTCAAGGATTACCGAAGCTTCTTCCGGCTCAACAGAACGTATGGAAGCAATTTCTGGAATGATTTTTTCAATCTGTTTTTCTGAAAGATGAGGAAGGATTTTTGCGGCTTCGTCTTCGCCAATTAAAAGAAGGAATTTTGCAACCCTGCGATAGACCGAATCCTTGCCTTCTTCTGCAGGCTCTTCCACAGGAACCTTTACAAGTCCCTGCTCCTTAAGAATTTCTGCAGCAGCCGCGGCACCAAACTTTTTAAAACCTTCTCCATCCGAAGGCTTTTTTTTGGTATCATCATCCTTTTTTCCGGTCACTGCCGATGATGTATATGCATTTTTTCTTAAATCGTTCAAATTCATAATATTATTATATCATAAGTTCTACGCTACTTCCACCTGTACGCTCTTTTTTGACGACAATCTGCCTGTCGATTTTTTCTTTGAGAAGGTCTACGTGAGAAATTATGCCTATAAGACGGTTGCCTTCGGTTGTGTCTGACAGTGCCTTAAATGCCTTTTGGAGTGTGTCGCTGTCAAGGGTACCAAAGCCTTCGTCTACAAACATGGAATCAATTTTTATTCCGCCCGAAGAACGTCTGACCTCGTCCGAAAGTCCAAGTGCCAGCGCAAGAGAAGCCTGGAATGACTCTCCACCTGAAAGGGTTTTTACACTGCGAACGCCTCCGTTATAGTGGTCAATTACATCAAGCTCAAGACCTGTCTGACTGCGTAAGTCTGCGGCTTCTTTTTTTCGTACCAGTTCATACTGATTGTCGCTCATAATCATAAGGCGGCGGTTGGCATAGGCAAGAATCTTGTCAAAATAGTTCATCTGAATAAAGGTTTCCAGCTTGATTTTTTCCTTGCCGTCCGAAAGCATTCCGTTTGCAGTTTTAGAAAGAGATGAAACCCATTGATATTTATTTTCCAGTGCTCCAAGCTCACCGGCCCATTGTTCTATCTGCTCTAACGAACTTTGATTTAGGCTTATGCGTGTCTGAACCTCTGTTTTTTTGTCATCCAGCTCCTGTTTGAGCGCAGTAAGTTCTTCTTTATCCTGGGAAAGCTTTTGCGTGTCAATTTCTTCAAAGGATTCAAGCTGTTTTTCAAGCTGTTCAAGATTGCCCTTTGCATTATCAAGTTTTTTATTTACCTGCTCGTGGTTTTGCTGTGCCTGTTCAAGCTCATTCTTCATTTTTTTAATCTGAACTTCAAGCTCCTGAATTGATTCCAGTGCTTTTTCGCGGCTTTCAAATTCCAGTTTATTCTGCAATGCTTTTTTCTGATTCTCCTGCTGCTTAAGCTTTTCATTAAGGCCAGTTAGGATCTGTGCTGTATTGCGTTCTTCGTTTTCTATCTTTGTAAGCTCTGCTTCAAGCTCAGGCTGGCGCTTTTCGTACTCAGCTTTTTTATCTGCATTTTCCTTTGCGGTATTCAAGGCAATCTGGTTTTCGCTCAGTTGAGTCATAAGCAGGGATTTTTCCTGACTGCACAATTCCTCTATTTTTAATTCGTCGTCAAGCTCGTTCTTACCGGCTTTTTCAAAAAGCTTTTTAAGCTGAACTAGAATATTTTCTTTAGCCGCTTGATACGCAGTCTTTGCCTGTACACATTCATCGTTCAAGTTCTGCTCTTTTGTCTGTGCGTCCTTTGCCTGCTGTTCAAGTCCGTTTAATTCTTCCTGTGTCGGGGCGTCCTTTGTTTTTACCGCAGGACTTGGATGAGTTTTAGAACCGCATACAGGACAAGGCTCCCCTTCCTTTAATTCTTCTGCAAGTATTCCAGCCTGCTGATCCATAAAGAGTCTTCGTTTTTCCTTATAAACAGAATCTGCAGCAGTATATTCTGTCTGCGCTTCCTTAAATTTTTTTTGACTGTCAGTAAGCTTTACATAAAGCTTTTTATTTTCCGTAACACTCGACTGAACTTCTTCTATCTGAACTTTTCGGTTGTTAAGCATATCCCTTATGCTGTTCAGCTCCACAAGTTTTGCGTCCGAGCCGGCCAGCTCCTTAAGACAAGCAGCAAGCGTTTCTTTTTCTTTTTTAAGAGTCTTGAGCTGTTCAAGGGCACGGGTATCCTTTTCCTGGTTTTCTTCAATGGATTTTTGTGCCTCTGCCATTTCCTTTTCTAATTCATCAAGCTCATCATATTGCGGGAGCGCCTGCTTTTGAACAGCATAAGCGTCTTCCATTTTCTTTCGCTCGGGTTCAAGCTTTTTCTGTTCCTCAAGCGCCACACCAGCAGCCTCTACCTGAGACTCATACATTTTTATATCCTGAACGAGCTGTGTTTTTCCCAGCTCCATCTCCTGCCGTTTTTTTGCCGTACCAAGAGTTGTGTTAATAGTTTCTAATTTTTTTTCGTTTTCATTTATCTTTTTTTCAAGGCTGCTTTTCTGTTCTTTATCCTGTTCAATTATTTTTTTTGTAAGTTCAATAGTTTCTTGTACAGGGTGACCCGGTTCCTTTGCCTTATTAAGCTCAAGCGACAGAACATCATCAGCATCGCAGACAAGATTATCAACACTCTGCTTTATGCTTTTTCTTAAATCTACACAATCGTCGTCAAGCTTACCTGCCTCAGTTGCAAGCCGTTTCTGCAAAGTCTCATAATATTCGGTTTTAAAAAGCTTTCTGAAAATTTCCTGACGGCTTGTAGTATCGCTCATCAAAAGCTTACGGAATTCTCCCTGGGCAATCATTACGATCTGCGAAAACTGATTTTTATCTATGCGCAAAAGCTCAGTTACCGCTGCCGTTACCTTTGATTCCTGTGTAATGACAGAACCGTCCGGCATGGTTAAAGTTGCATCTGCATTTTCTACAGTTGTGCCCTCACTTTTTTTTGCACGGCGCTCGTATCTTGGATTTCGCTTTACATTATAAGTTTTTCCGTTATATTCAAAACAAAGCTCTACCACAGTCGGAGTATCTAAATCTGCAAAGGTTGAACGAAGCATATTAACCTGGCGGTCACTGCCGTTTACCACACCATAAAGCGCGTATGTAATTGCGTCAAAGATTGTTGTTTTACCGGAACCTGTATCTCCGGTTATAAGATAAAGTCCGCTGTTTCCAAATTGTGAAAAATCAATATGTGTAGACTTGCAGTAGGTTCCAAAGCCCGTAATATCTAAGGTAAGAGGTCTCATTTTTCACCTCCCCAGATTTCTTCAATCAGATTCTGCACAAAGCTTTTCTGTTCCTCTGACAAATCCTTATTGTTCTGTATCTTAAAAAACTCAGAGAATAATTCAAGCGGGCTCGTACGTTCCACATCCACAACAGTATCTACAGTTGCATTAGTTCTTGTCCGTGTATTGTCATAATCAAGCTTACAAAGATTTTTATAAATGCCCTGCAGCTTGGCAAAGCCCTCCGGAATATCCTCTTCGTCTGTAAGAGTTATATGGATGTAATCATCTGTTGCAGTATTTTCGTAATTTTTACGCAGTGTAAGCTCTTCGTAAGTTCCCTTAAGCTCGCGAACATCATGCTTTGGCTCGAACAAAACAGGTTCAATTTTTATCTGCCCCTTTGCACCCAGCTCCACCATTAGCCCGCCCTTCTTATGATTTACTTCTGAAAATGAATATTTTAAAGGACTTCCACTGTAACGGATATTTTCACCGCCCGCTTTTTGTGCTCCATGAAGATGTCCCAAAGCAACATAATCAAAGCCTTCAAAAACAGCGGCATCAACATTATCCTGTCCGCCAATGCTTATTTCTTCTGACTCGCAGCGTGCACTTCCTGTAACAAACTGATGTGCAACTAAAACATTACGACCGTTAAAATCAGGAGCTGCCTTTTGAACTGCAAGACGAACCGCATCTGTATAAGAATTAATTTTGTCTGCCTCTTCCGGAAAAACCGATTTTACCACCGCAGGCTTTATAAAAGGTAGAAGATAAAAGTTTACAGGTCCATCCTTATCCTGGAGTGTATAACAACTGACAGTACCTTCATAAGCCTTTGCAAAATGAATGCCGCTTGCTTCCATGAGCGAAGCCCCACAGGTCATACGTTCTGCAGAATCATGGTTTCCGCTTATTATATATACCTGGATTTTTCGTTCGGCAAGCTTACACAAAAATTCATCAAAAAGCTTAATTGCCTCCACCGACGGAATATTCTTGTCATAAACATCACCGGCAATTACAAGTGCATCGGGCTTTTGCTCGTCAATACAGTTTATAATTTTATAGAGAATATACTGCTGGTCTTCTATCAAAGAAAATTCACTGAACCTTTTGCCAAGATGAAGGTCAGAAATGTGAAGAAATTTCATATTTTAATTATAACATAATCCCTGTGTCATTGCGAGCCGAAGGCGCGGCAATCCACATATTTAAATGCCTTCATGCACGTGGATTGCCACGTCGCAAGGCTCCTCGCAATGACGCAGCGGTCCCTGAGCTTGTCGAAGGGCCTTACACACCATTAACCAGCGCCGCATAATTACCATTGAGTGCCATAAGCTGCTCGTGGTTGCCGCGTTCGACAATTTCACCGTGGTCTACAAAGAAAATTATGTCAGAGTTACGGATTGTTGAAAGTCGGTGCGCAATGATAAAACTGGTGCGGCCCTTCAAAAGTTCATCAAGACCCTTCTGCAATGCTTTTTCGGTCTGGGTATCTACCGAGCTGGTTGCTTCGTCCAGAATCAAAATGCGAGGATCAGAAAGCAGTACACGTGCAAAAGAAATGAGCTGCTTTTGTCCCTGAGAAAGTCCGCCGCCATTTGCAGTTATCTTTGTGTTGTAGCCTTCCGGGAAGGCTTCTATAAATTCATGAGCCTGAACGGTTTTTGCAGCTGCCATACATTCTTCATCAGTTGCATCAAGCCGTCCGTAGCGGATATTTTCCATAATGGAGCCGCTGAACAGGAACGAATCCTGGAGCATTACACCAACCTGCTTACGGATAGATTTAATCTGCAGGTCCTGAATATCAAGCCCGTCTATAAGAATCTGACCTTCATCAGGATTATAAAAGCGTGTAAGAAGATTTACGATTGTGGTTTTACCCGCTCCCGTAGGTCCTACAATTGCAACGCTTGTACCCGGTGTAATGGTAAAGTTTACATCCTTAAGGATTGGATTACCCGGCTCGTAACTGAAGTTTACATGGTCAAAGCTTACATGACCACGGATAGGAGGAAGCTCTTTAGCACCCTCTTTATCTGTAATATCCTCCGGCTCGTCCAGAAGCTCAAAAATACGTTCTACATAAGCACCGGTTGTTACCATGGAGTTATAAAAGTTTCCAAGATTTTGAATAGGCATCCAGAAACGCCAGATGTATCCAGTAAAGGCAACCAGAGTTCCGACAGTTACAGTGCCGCCCATTCCGTCTCCAATCCAGGCAATACCTGCCATATAAACCAGGGCAACACCAAGAGTAGAAAGATTATCTACAACCGGCCAGATTATATTATTCATGTTTACGGCGCGGATCCACACCTTTTTACATTTATCACAAAGCTCATTAAAAATAGTCTGATTAACTTTTTCGCGTGCAAAGCTCTGGGTAATTTTCATACCGTTAAGAGATTCAGAAAGATAAGCCGTAAGATTTGAACGCTTGTAGCTTTCCTGCTTCCAGGCTTCGTGCTGTTTTTTCTTCATCGACACAAGCACAATCAAAAGCACAGGCAGAACAGCCATACAAACTAGAGTAAGCTTTACGTCAATTGCAAGCATAAAGCATACAATTACAACAAGAGTAAAAAGATCGCTTATAAGCTGAATAAATCCGTTGCTAAGCAGATCAGAAAGTGAGTTTACATAGTTTACAACGCGAATAAGAATTTTACCGTGAGGGCGGCTGTCAAAATAGGTAAACGGCAGAGACTGCAGCTTTGTAAAAACTTCTTTACGGATTGTTACGATGATTTTCTGCGCAACCCGGGTCATCAACTTTAATTTGGCCGCAAGGAGGAAACGGACAAACAAAGTTGTAACCACGAGGAAGACAGAAATTTTTATAAGAAGACCATAATCTGCTACCGGAATAGCGCGGTCTATAGCCATACGGATAAGGTAAGGACTCAAAAGAGAGATACCCGAAGCAACCAGCATGATTACGCAGGACAAAACCATCCACCAGGCATAAGGCTTTACCCACTTCATCATGCGTGGAATAATCCTGAGATTTAACTTCTGTTCTATTTCTTCATCTGCATCAAATTTATTTCTTGCCATAGTTCTGCTCCATATAAACCTCGCGGTAATAACCAGGCTGATTTAAAAGCTCCTGGTTGGTACCCCTTGCGGCAATCTGTCCATCCTGAATTACAAGCACAAGGTCACAGTTTTGAAAAGAAGAAATACGATGACTTATAATGAATGTCGTGTGTCCCTTGCTCTGCTCTTTTATGGACTGACGGATTCTCTGTTCGGTTTCTATATCAACTGCACTTGTCGTATCATCCAGAATCATGATTTTTGGATTTGCAAGGAAAAGGCGTGCCAGTGCAATACGCTGCTTTTGACCGCCGCTAAGACCTACTCCGCGTTCCCCTACAATCGTATCATAGCCTTCGGTAAGGTCGCCTATAAATTCTTTTACACGGGCAAGCTCTGCCGCATGTTCAACCTCTTCAAAGGTAGCGTCCTGGTTACCAAAGGCAATATTTCCTTCTACAGTATCGCTGAACAAAAAGGCTTCCTGCATTGTAATTCCAACATTCTTGCGCAGGTTTTCCGGAATATAATCGCGCACATCTTTTCCATCAATTAAAACAGCACCTTCTGTAACATCGTAATAACGGCACATAAGATTTGCTATTGTAGATTTTCCGCTTCCGGTCGGTCCAAGTATTCCGACTGTCATTCCGGGCTCAATCGTAAAGCTCATGTTTTTGATTACAGGTACATCCTTATAGGCAAAGCTTACGTTACGGAATTCTACACGACCATCTACCGGTACAAATTCCTTAGCTGCAGGATCTGCTTCGCCGCTGCTTACTGCATGGGCCTGGTCAATTGTTTCAAAACCCTTTTTTACGCTAGGCTTGGTATTCCAAAGTTCATAAAGTCTGTCGCCCGAAGCACCAAAATTCTGGATATTATCTACGAGCATACCAAACATCTGGATTGGCTGGGTAAAGGCCCACATAAGACCGTTGAAGGTTACCAACTGACCGATTGTCATTTCCTTATTGATTACAAGATAGCCGCCAAAAAGAATAAGTATAACCGGAAGAAGTCCGCACAAAGTATCAATCCATGGGGTGTACTTTACACGAACATCAGCATTTTCAACAGAAACCCTGCGAAAGTCATCATTATCAACATCAAACTTTCCTATTTCATAACCTTCGCGGACAAAGGCTTTTACAACACGGTTTCCTTCTATATTTTCGCCGACACGGGTATTGAGTACAGCAAACTGATCGCGTACCTTCATATGAGCCGGTCGGATATGAATCTTAAATTTCTGAACAAGGAAGAGTACAAACGGAGCAATGGCAAAGAACGCCAGCATGAGCTTCCAGTTTATCATTCCAAGTGTAATAATAGAAAAAATATATATGAGAGAATTTTCAAGACTCTGATACAAAACCCACGCAACAAAGTGACGAACCTTATCCAGATCCGAAGTAAGCAGAGTAAGTACATTTCCGGCAGGAGCCTTATCATACCAGGCAAAATCCAGAGTCTGAATATGAGCATACAGATCTTCGCGCATGGAACGTATTACATTCTGAGAACAGTGTTCAAAAATTACCTGATAAGAATAACGGATGATGGCCTTGAGTAAAGTAGCTCCAACCATAAGGAGCACCAGCTTTATAAGAATATTAAAATCATGCTCCGGTTTGTTAATTACATTATCAACAATAGAACCAGAGATAAGCGGGTTTACAACACCAAAAGCAGCAACAATAACACTTAAGGTAAGCCCCAGTGCCATAAGGTACTTATACTTTCGTATATAACTCCAAATCCATTTTAACATATAATATTCCTTATAAAACAAATACAATTTTACTCTAGCATAACTTTATTATACGTGGTATAAACAAAGTAGGTGAATTATTGTACAAATCTCTATATCATGTATCTGCCGAATTTCACCCTTAAGGATGATTTTATGGATGATTTATTTGAATACAGCGACAGCCTCAATGCACCTTTCCAGACCTTTCGTGGGAACTGGCGCTCTGTAAAACCTCACTGGCATTATTTTACAGAGATGGTTTATCTTGTAAAAGGTGTACTTTATACCGAAGTTGACAATCACCAGTATACGCTCAACCCCGGCGACATGATTATTTATCATCCAAAACAGATTCACTCCTTCCTTGATTATCCGACAAAAAATGCCGGAGACGGAGACGACGAGCTTCTTTTTTACGGTATTAAATTTGATGATATGATTCTTTCAAATACAACGCCCGGTTCTCCAAAGCTGCCTAAGCTTCTGGCAAACATCAATCAGGATGATACTCCCTACAATCTTATTACAGCAGAAGAACTCAAATATAACCCGGTCAAGCTTTTCTTTGAAAACTGCATCTGGGAAACAAACCACAGGGAGTTCGGCTATGATATTAAGGTAGCCTCAATGATAAGCCTTATCATCACCGAGCTTATGAGAATCTGGCTTAGGCGAGGCCTTGAACTTTCTACCCAGACAACCTTTGACCAGTTTTCTTCCAAGGATTTTTCTGTACTCGAATACATAGACAAGCATTCTTCGGAAAACATAAGCATAGAAGAACTTGCAAGCAAATGCGGCATGTGCTATTCCAATTTTGCAAAACAGTTTAAGGCTCAGTTTGGAAAAACCTGCAAGGAGTATATTGAATTTGTACGAATCTGTAAGGCCGACACCCTTCTTTTGTACACCAACAAAACCCTGGACTACATCAGCCAGGAAACAGGCTTTACAGATGCCAGCCACTTTATACGTACCTACAAAAAAATAAAAGGCACCACTCCAAAGCAGCGGCGCCTTTCAAAAAGTTAGTTAATTCCAATAAAAATATTTTAAGGATTTTGTATGAAAAACATTGAAAAATTGCCAAAAGAATCCAACAGAGATTACGCTTTCAGGGTTATACGCGAAAATATAATCAAGCTTGTATTAAAACCCGGAACAATGTTGAGCGAACAGGATCTGGCTGACGAGCTTGAATTGTCCCGCACACCTGTTCACGAAGCCCTTCAGGAATTATCTAAATCAAAAATTGTAGAAGTATTTCCGCAGAAAGGAAGCCTTGTAAGCTTAATAAATCTTGAACTTGTAGAAGAAGCAGTTTTTGTACGTGCTACCTTGGAGTCAGCAATTACACAACAGGCCGCCAAAGCCGCTACCGAAGAAGATATCAAATACCTTAAAGAAAACCTTGAGCTTCAGGAGTTCTTATTAAAACAGAATAATGTAGATAAGTTTATGGAAATGGATAATGCCTTCCACGAAAAGATGTATGCCATAACCAATAAGATGCAGTGCTACTATATGGTCAAGGCAATGAATATTCATCACGACCGTTTCCGTGAACTGAGGGTACAGGGTGCAGACAGAGCTCCTATTATTGCACATCACAAACAGATTCTGCAGGCAATATGTGACCACGATGGAGACGCAGCTCAAAAGTATACCTACGAGCACATTACACGAACAAGAATTGATGCCGAAGAAATCAGAAGAAAGTATCCTGATTATTTTGCATAAAAATGAAAATTCACCACTCTCCCCTGTTGACATAGTCTGCGTTTTTTAGTATTATTGAAAAATCACGCGGGCGTAGCGAAGCTGGTTATCGCGCTGGCCTGTCACGCCGGAGATCGCGGGTTCGAGCCCCGCCGCTCGCGCTAAAGCTTCCCGTTTCGGGGAGCTTTTTTTTCTTTTACGGGTATTAGCGCAGCTGGTAGCGCACTAGCTTCGGGAGTTAGGGGTCGGCGGTTCAAATCCGCCATACCCGATATTTATATTCATTCAATGGGGGCTCAGCGCCGCCCCCATTACCCCCCGCTTAGAGGTTGAAGCCGCACCGCGGCTTCGGATTAGAGTAGGTTCGAATCCAGTATACCCGACTTTTTATTGACTATTAATATAATGAGATTAACAAGATCAATACTTGATTAAAACTCAACTTTCTACTATATTATATGAACATTATTTTTTTAGACGGAATCACCGGAAAAAGGAGGTGAATACAGTATGGCAACAATCTTGGTTGATGACTCAGAAAACCTTGAAAAAGCAATCAAACGTTTTAAGCGTATGGTTGAAAAAGAAGGCATTATCCGCGAATACAAGAAGCGTGAATACTTCGAAAAACCGTCTGCTACCCTCCATCAGAAGAAGACAACACTTGAAAGAAAACTTCTGAACAAGAGACGTAAGACAGAAAAGAAAGACTTCTAGTCTGACAAAATGTGGTTCTTTATGAACCACATATTTTTTTTAACACACATGCACCGTGTTAAAACCACCTTCCCTTTCTACAAGCATAAAATCAATTTCATCGCCCTTCTTAAAGCCGGTCTTACGGTTAACATCACTTACAATCGTTCCATAAAGACAGTTTTCTCCAAACCGTTCTGCCCTTACAAAAACACGTTCCTGACCAAAATCTTTTCCTATTAACATAACTTCAATTTCGTCAGGCTTACGCGGATTTCTAAAATCATCAAGCTCTTCAATATCACGGATAGCCACAGCCTCTTCAAAAGGTTCTTCAAACTCAGCCATTATCCCCTGCGCATAAGAATAATAACGGGACAAATCAACATCAATATTATCCTGATTCAAATAAACACAGTCTTTCAAACCTTCTGCCTTAATAATCAATCTGCTGGATTTATTTTCCTTACTGACAAAAATATTTGCATCCCTTATATGCGCCGCCGCAATTACATAAAACGACAGCCCCTCATTGTGATCAACAAAGCACATTGCAATAAAGCCGTCATTCCTCGGGTCCACAGGAAAATTTGCCAATTTCAACAGCTTAAGCTCTTCGGGACTCCGGATATAAACAATGCTGTTAGAAATATTCCGCCAGTTTTCGTCACCCAGTTTTTTCAAAAATGATTCCAGATTTTGTGCCATAACAACCACCCACAAAAATCTTATGAAAAAAAAGTGATTATGTCTAGAGATAAATAAAGGGGGCGGAGCCCCGCCCTACGCCTCAACCTGTGGTAGTTTCGACAAGCTCAACCACCACAGTTTTCGTCTACCCCACCCAGCGGGCTCAAACGCCGCCCGCAACACCTGCTTAGTTCAATGTTAAATAAAAAAAGCCGGCAGCTTCCTACTAGCCTATAATCGGAAATCCGTTAAAAAACGAGCCGACAGGGTCGTTTTAGGATTTTCCGAAAACTCGGCTCCGAGCAGGATTAATCCTGCGAGTCATATACACAAGATTCAACCCTGCTCTTCAGCGGGAAAGTCTGCTGATGCAATGAGACAATATGAATATATATGGAAGTAAAAGAAGACAAAAAAAAGCCGGCAGCTTCCTACTTTCCCGCTGAAGAGCAGTATCATCGGCGTAAGAGAGCTTGACTTCCGTGTTCGGAATGGGAACGGGTATTACCTCTCCACTATGGCCACCGGCATTTTATTAACTATGCCAAAAACGAAGGAATCCGTAAGCCGCATGACGCGGGCACGAAACCTTTGGAACGGAA